>NZ_JBSGUW010000020.1:0-24289 GCF_053608125.1 Isoptericola sp. NPDC055063
CGCACCCCCGCGCGCGGTGGGGGCACGCCGCCGCGCCCGCGCGCCGGGTCGGCGCCGCGGGGCGGCCCGGGCGACCCGAGCCGCCGGCAGCGCTGGATCATGGTCCTGGCGGCGCTCGTCCTGACCGTGTTCGTCGGGCGGCTCGTCCAGGTGCAGATCATCCAGGGCCCGGCGCTCGCGGCGGACGCCCAGCGGCAGCGGACCACGAGCACCGTGGAGGTCGCGCACCGCGGCGACATCGTCGACGCGAACGGGCGCGTGCTCGCGACGTCCGTGGACCGCTACACGATCGCCGCCGACACCAAGGCGATCCAGGGCTTCCGCGGCGGGCAGCGCGTGGACTCGGCCACGGGGAAGGCGGTGCAGGACGGCGCGCTCGGCATCGCGCAGCTCCTGGCGCCCGTCCTCGACGAGCAGCCGGCGCAGCTCGCCGCGAAGCTCAACGGCGACGACCGGTACGTGATCCTCAAGCGGAACGCCGTCCCGGAGATGCAGCGCGCGATCGCGAAGCTGCAGCTGCAGGCCTACATCACCACCGACCTCACGTCGCGCCGCACGTACCCGGCGGGCGTCGTCGCCGGCACGCTGGTCGGCTACGTCGACCGCGACCAGGTGGGCCAGGGTGGGCTGGAGCGCGCCTACGAGGACGTGCTCGCGGGCACGGACGGCAAGGTCACGTTCGAGCGCGGCCGCGACGGCGTCCAGATCCCGAACTCCCAGCAGGACTCGACCCCGGCGGTGCCGGGCAGCGACGTCCGGCTCACCATCGACTCCGACGTGCAGTGGAAGGCCGAGGATCTCATCGACGGCGCGGTGTCGTCGTCGGGCGCGAAGTACGGCATCGCCGTCGTGCAGGACGTGCGCGACGGCACCGTGCTCGCGGTGGCGGACTCGGGCGACGTGGACCCGAACGACCGGTCGACGTCGGCGGTCGCGAACGGCTCGCGCGCCGTGAAGGACGTCTTCGAGCCCGGGTCGACGGGCAAGGTCATCACGATGGCCGCGGCGCTCGAGGGCGGCTACTGGAAGCCCGACAGCCAATTCACCGTGCCGTACCGCTACACGGTCCCCAACGGGGAGACGTTCAAGGACTCCCACGACCACCCCGTGCAGCGGCTGACGCTGGCGGGAGTGCTGGCGCACTCCTCGAACACGGGCACGGTGCAGATCGGCGAGAAGATCCCCGAGCAGGTCCGATACGACTACCTGCGCAAGTTCGGCTTCGGCCAGCAGACCGGTCTGGGGCTGCCGGGGGAGTCGGCCGGCATCCTGCCGAGCGAGCAGAGCTTCGCGCACGACGCCCGCACCCCGTACTCGATCCTGTTCGGCCAGGGCGTGGCCGTGAACGCCATGCAGGCCACCCAGGTCTTCTCCACGGTCGCGAACGGAGGGGTGCGCGTGGAGCCCAGCCTGTACGCCGGGACCACGGCGCCCGACGGCACGTTCATTCCCGCGGCGGCGCCGCAGAAGACGAGGGTCGTCTCGGAGAAGACGGCGAGCTCCCTCATGCGCATGATGGAGTCCGTCACCGGGGAGGAGGGCACCGCCGCCAACGCGCGCGTGCCCGGCTACCGCGTCGCGGGCAAGACGGGCACCGCCCAGATGTGGCTGCCCGGCGGCGGCACCACCTACATGGCGTCGTTCATCGGCGTCGCGCCGGCCGAGGACCCCCGCTACACGGTCTCGGTCTTCCTGCGCAGCCCGCAGTCGTCGATCTACGGCGGCGTGGTGGCCGCGCCGGTGTTCAGCGAGCTCATGGGCTACACCCTGCAGAAGATGGACGTGCCCCCGAGCACGAAGCCGTCCGACCCCTACGACCTCACCTGGTGAGGCCCGCGGGCCCGGTGACCAGGGCGTGCGGGGCGGTCGTGACGGACGTCATGCCCGGCACGTCCCGTGCCGGGCGGGCAGCGAGCAGACGGTAGGTTCTTCTCCGTGACATCCCCGCTTCCCCGTATCCGGCCCGCGGGCACGACGCCCCGACGGGTGCGGGACCTCGCCCTGACCTTCGGGCTCGAGGTGACGACGCCGGCAGGCCCGGCCGGGGGACCCCGGCCGCAGGTCCCCGCCGACGTCGTCGTCACCTCGGTCGCGTCCGACAACCGCGTCGTCGCAGGCGGCGACCTGTTCGTCGCGCTCCCGGGAGCCCACGCGCACGGCGCGCGGTTCGCCGCGGACGCGGTGTCGCGCGGCGCCCGCGCCGTGCTCACCGACGCGGCCGGGGCCGCCGCCCTCGCCGCCGGGCCCGACGCGCTCGACCCCGCGGTGCCCGTCCTCGTCGCCGGCGACCCCCGCGCCGTCCTCGGCCCCGTCGCGGCGTGGGTCTACGGCGCGCCGGCCGAGCGCCTCATGACCTTCGGCGTGACCGGCACGAACGGCAAGACCACCACCACCTACCAGGTGGACCACCTCCTGCGCGCCCTGGGCTGGACGGGCGGCCTGATCGGCACGGTCGAGATGCGCGCGGGGGACCGTGTGCTCCCGAGCCGCCTGACCACCCCCGAGGCCGCCGACCTGCAGGCGCTGCTCGCCGCCATGTGCGAGGACGAGGTGCGCACGCTGGCGATGGAGGTCTCCTCGCACTCGCTGTCCATGCACCGCGTGGACGGCATCGAGTTCGGCGTCGTCGGGTTCACCAACCTCAGCCAGGACCACCTGGACTTCCACGGCGACCTGCCGTCCTACTTCGCGGCCAAGGCGTCGCTGTTCACGCCCGACCACGCACGCCGCGGCGTCGTCGTGGTCGACGACGTGTGGGGCGAGAAGATGGCGGAGGCCGCGGAGGTGCCCGTCGCGACCCTGCGCACCCGGGCGGCGCGCGACGGCGAGGCCGCCGCGGACTGGACCGTCTCCGACGTCGCCCCGCGCGGCACCGGCTCGGCCTTCACGCTCACGCACGCCGACGGGCGCTCCCTGCGCACGTCGACCTCGCTGCCCGGCGACTTCAACGTGGCGAACGCCGCGCTGGCCGTCGCGATGGTGCTCGAGGGCGGCGCGCACGTCGAGGACGTCGCCGAGGCGCTCGCCGCCGCGGACGGCTTGTCCGCCGTGGTGCCCGGCCGCATGGAGGTCGTCGGGGCCGGCACGGGCGGGCACCCGCGCGTCGTCGTGGACTTCGCGCACAACACGGAGGCCCTCGAGCTCGCGCTCGCGGCGCTGCGCCCGACCACGGCCGGCCGGCTGGTCGTCGTCTTCGGCGCGACCGGCGACCGGGACAAGGGCAAGCGGCCCGCCATGGGCGCGGCCGCCGCGGCCGGCGCGGACGTCGTCGTCGTGACCGACGACGACCCGCACGGCGAGGACCCGGCCGCGGTGCGCGCCGTGGTGCTCGAGGGCGCCCGCGCGGCCGCGGACGCCGCCGGCGCCGCGGGACGCGACGTCGTGGTGACCGAGGTCGCGCCGCGCGCGGCCGCGATCGAGGCCGCCGTCCTCGACGCGGGCGCCGACGACACCGTCCTGGTCGCCGGGCGCGGCCACGAGACCATCCAGGAGGTCGCGGGCGTCGACCTCGAGCTCGACGACCGGGAAGAGGCCCGCCGCGCGCTGCAGCGGCGGCACGAGAGGACGACCGCATGATCGCGCTGACCGCCGCCGACGTCGCCGAGGCGACCGGGGGACGGCTGCACGCCGCCGCCGGCACGCCGGTGACCGGGCCCGTCGAGGTGGACTCCCGCCGCGTCGGCCCCGGGAGCCTGTTCGTCGCGCTGCCCGGCGAGCGGGTCGACGGGCACGACTTCGCCCGCGGCGCGGTCGAGGCAGGCGCCACGCTCGTGCTGGCCGCCCGCGAGCTCGAGGGCGTCCCGACGGTCGTCGTCGACGACGTGCAGGCCGCGCTCGGCGAGCTCGCGCGCGCCGTCCTGGCGCACGTGCGCGCCGCCGGTGACCTCAAGGTCGTGGCGGTCACGGGCTCCGTGGGCAAGACGACCACCAAGGACCTGCTGGGCCAGCTCCTGGCCGATCTGCTGCCGGACGGCGTCTCGCCCGCCGAGGCGCTCGTCGTGCCGACCGGCTCGTTCAACAACGAGGTCGGCCTGCCGCTGACCGTCCTGCGGGTCACCGCTGCCACCCGGTTCCTCGTGCTGGAGATGGGCGCGGACGGCCCCGGCAACATCGCCTACCTCACGCGGATCGCGCCGCCCGACGTCGGCGTCGTGCTCGCCGTCGGCGTCGCCCACGTGGGCAAGTTCGGCTCGGTCGAGGCGATCGCGGCCACCAAGTCCGAGATGGTCTCGGGCGTCGTGCCCGGGGGCACCGTCGTGCTCAACGCCGACGACCAGCGGGTGGCCGCGATGGCGTCCCTCGCGACGCCGGAGCACACCGTGACCACCTTCGGCACCATCTCGTCGGCCGACGTGCGCGCCGTGGACGTCGAGGTCGGGGGCTCCGGCCGGGCCCGGTTCAGCCTCGTGGTCGGGGGAGACGCCGCAGGAGCGGGCGCGGCCCCGGTCGAGCTGCGGCTCGTCGGCGCCCACCACGTGAGCAACGCGCTCGCCGCGGCCGCCGTCGTCCTCGCGCTCGGGGGCACGGTGGAGACCGTCGCCACGGGGCTGTCGCGCGCGACGCCCGTCAGCCCGCACCGGATGGCCGTCACCGAGCGCCCCGACGGCGTGACCGTCGTGGACGACGCCTACAACGCCAACCCGGACTCGATGCGCGCCGCGCTGCGCGCCCTCGCCGTCATGGCCGGCCGCACGCGCCGGTCGGTCGCCGTGCTGGGCGAGATGCTCGAGCTGGGCGACGGCTCGCGCGCCGCGCACGACGCGATCGGCCGCCTCGTGGTGCGATTGAACGTCAAGCTCCTGGTCGTCGTCGGCGACGGGGCGTACCACATCCACGAGGGGGCCCTGCAGGAGGGGTCCTGGGGAGAGGAGTCGGTCTTCGTGCCTGACCTCGACGCCGCGCGCGCGGTGCTCGCCGAGGCGCTCGAGCCGGGCGACGTCGTCCTCGTGAAGTCCTCCCTCGGGTCCGGGCTGTGGGAGCTCGGCGACGAGCTCGCCGCGGGCGGCCCGGCGGCGGGCGCACCGGCCGTGGAGGTCGCCCCGTGATCGCGATCCTGGTCTCGGCCGGCGTCTCCGGCCTCGTCGCGCTGTTCGGGACCCCCCTGTTCATCCGGTTCCTCATCCACCGCAACTACGGCCAGTTCGTCCGCCAGGACGGGCCGACGGCGCACTTCACCAAGCGCGGCACCCCGACGATGGGCGGCGTCGTCATCATCGCGGCGGCCCTGGTCGGCGTGGCGGTGTCGATGCTGGTCGCCGGTCGGCCGCCGAGCGCGTCGGCGCTGCTGTGCCTCTACCTGATGACCGGCCTCGGGGTGGTGGGCTTCCTCGACGACTTCACGAAGATCCGCAAGCAGCGGTCGCTGGGCCTGACGCCGAAGGCGAAGATCATCGGCCAGGGCTTCGTCGGGATCAGCTTCGCGGTCCTCGCGCTGCAGTTCCCCAACGCCAACGCCCGCACGCCCGCGTCCACGCGGATCTCCTTCCTGCGGGACACCAACCTCGACCTGGCGTTCGCGGGCGTGACGGTCGGCCTGATCCTCTTCGTGATCTGGGCGAACTTCCTCATCACCGCCTGGTCCAACGCGGTGAACCTCACCGACGGCCTGGACGGACTGGCCACCGGCGTCTCGATCATCGTCTTCGGCGCGTACGTCCTCGTGTGCATCTGGCAGCTCAACCAGTCGTGCCAGCGGCTCGCAGCCGCCGGGCCCCGCTGCTACGAGGTGCGCGACCCGCAGGACCTCGCGATCGTCGCCGCGGCGGTCGCGGGCGCCTGCATCGGCTTCCTGTGGTGGAACGCCAGCCCCGCGAAGATCTTCATGGGCGACACCGGCTCCCTCGCCCTGGGCGGTGCGCTGGCCGGCATCTCGATCCTGTCGCGCACGGAGATCCTCGCCGCGATCATCGGCGGGATGTTCGTCGTCATCGTCATGTCGGACGTCATCCAGATCGGCTTCTTCAAGATGACCGGCCGGCGCGTGTTCAAGATGGCGCCGCTGCACCACCACTTCGAGCTGTCCGGATGGGGCGAGGTCACGATCGTCATCCGGTTCTGGCTCATCGCCGGGCTGTTCGCCGCGCTCGGCATGGGCGTCTTCTACGCCGAGTGGGTGGCCACGTGACCGAGCCCGCGCCGGGGACGCTGCCGGAGGGCGCGCGCGTCGTCGTGGCGGGTCTCGGCGTCACCGGCCGGGCGGTCGTCGAGGCCCTCGCGGGCCGGGCGGCCTCGGTCGTCACCGTGGACGGCCGGGCCGAGGACGCCGACGTGCACGACGCCGACGACCCGGCGACCGCCGCGCGGCTGGTCGCGGAGGCGGACCTCGTCGTCACGTCGCCGGGATGGGCGCCGCGCGCGCCCCTGCTGGCGGCGGCACGTGCCGCGGGAGTCCCGGTCTGGAGCGAGGTGGAGCTCGCCTGGAGGCTGCGCGTCGACCGTGCGCCGGCGTCGGGGGAGCGGCGTGGGCCCGCGCCCTGGCTCGCCGTCACGGGCACCAACGGCAAGACGACGACCGTCGAGATGCTCGCGTCGATCCTCACCGCGGCCGGTCTGCGCGCCGCCGCGGTCGGGAACGTGGGGACGCCCGTCGTCGAGGCGGCGCAGGACCCGTCCTTCGACGTGCTGGCCGTGGAGCTCTCCAGCTTCCAGCTGCACCACACGCTCAGCACGTCGTTCGAGGCGGCCGCGGTGCTCAACGTCGAGGCCGACCACCTCGACTGGCACGGCACGCTCGAGGCCTATGCCGCGGACAAGGGGAGGATCTACGCGCGGGCGCAGCGCGCCTGCGTGTACAACGTGGCGGACCCGTGCACCGAGGAGCTCGTGCGCGAGGCCGACGTGACCGAGGGCGCGCTCGCCGTCGGGTTCACGCTCGGCGCCCCCGGCCCGGGGCAGCTCGGCGTCGTGGAGGACGTGCTCGTCGACCGCGCCTTCCACACGGCGCCCGGCGCCCGCGACCGGCAGCGCACCGCCGCCGAGCTGGGCACGCTCGCCGACCTGGCGCACCTCGCTCCCGGCCCCGCGGGGAGCGCGGTGCCCGCGCACGTCGTCGCGAACGCGCTGGCCGCGGCCGCGCTCGCCCGCGCCCACGGCGTCGCGCCCGCCGCCGTGCGGGACGGCCTGCGCGCCTTCCGACCGGGCGCGCACCGCATCGCCCGGGTGCGGGAGCTCGACGGCGTCGCCTGGGTGGACGACTCCAAGGCGACGAACGCGCACGCCGCGGCCGCCTCGCTCGCGGGCTTCCCGGCGGGCACCGTGGTCTGGGTGGCCGGTGGGCTCGCCAAGGGGGCGTCGTTCGACTCCCTCGTCACCGGCCGCGCGGACCGGTTGCGCGCCGCCGTGGTGATCGGCGTCGACCCGGAGCCGATCCGGGGCGCGCTGGCCCGACACGCCCCCGAGGTCCCCGTCGTCGTGGTGGATCCCGGCGACACTGGCTCCGTGATGCGTCGCGCGGTCGCGGCGGCACGGGACCTGGCCCGGCCGGGCGACACCGTGCTGCTGGCGCCGGCGGGCGCGTCGCAGGACCAGTTCGCCTCCTACGCCCAGCGGGGGGAGGCGTTCGCCACGGCCGTGGCGGAGCTGTAGGCGGCAGGCAGCCGTCGCAACACGAGCGAGGGGTGTCGGGATGGCGGTCACGACGGGCACCCGGCGCGGACCCCGCGGGTCCGCGGGCCGGCCGTCGAAGGGTCGGGCCCCCGGGCCGTCGAAGGGGGCGTCGAGGCGCACCGCCGAGCGGCCCTGGCTCGGGCAGTGGAACTCCACCGTCACCAGCTACTACCTGCTGGTCGGCGCCACCGGGCTGCTGCTCGTCATCGGCCTCGTCATGGTGCTCTCCAGCTCGACGGTGACGTCCATCGCCGCCGGGAGCTCGCCGTACGCGGCGTTCGTCGTGCAGGCGCGCTACGCCCTCATCGGGCTGCCGCTCATGCTCCTCGCCACCCGGCTGCCCGTGCGCTGGTACAAGCGGTTCGCCTGGCCGGCGCTGATCGTCGCCATCGCGTTGCTGGGCGCCGTGGTGGTCTTCGGGCACGCGGTGAACGGCAACCAGAACTGGCTGCCCCTGGGTCCCGTGAAGATCCAGCCGTCCGAGCTCGCCAAGCTCGCCATGGCCGTGTGGCTGGGCGCGGTGCTGGGCCGCAAGCAGCGCCTGCTGGGCAGCTGGACCCAGGCGCTGGTGCCCGGCGTGATCGGCCTCGGGGCCGTCCTCGGGCTCGTCATGATGGGCAACGACCTCGGCACGGCGCTCATCATCGCGCTTCTCGGCCTGGGCGCGTACTGGGTCTCGGGTGCCCCGGCCTCGATGCTCGCCGTCGGCGGGGTGGGCGCGGCGCTCGTGGTGGGCTGGGCGTTCATCGTCAACCAGAACAGCTCCGACCGCCTCACCCGCATCCTCGCGACCTACGGCTCCACCTGCGACGCCGCGAGCGAGTGCTACCAGTCGATCCACGGGCTGTACGGGCTCGCGACCGGTGGACTGTTCGGCGTCGGGCTCGGCGCCAGCCGCGAGAAGTGGAAGTACCTGCCCGAGGCGCACAACGACTTCATCTACTCCGTGATCGGCGAGGAGCTCGGCCTGCTCGGCACCCTGCTGGTGCTCGCGCTGTTCGCCGTCCTCGGCGTCGCGATGGCGCGGGTCGTGCGCCGGCACCCGGACCCGTTCGTGAAGATCACCACGGCGGCCGTGGGCTGCTGGGTGGTCGGCCAGGCGTTCGTCAACATCGGCGTGGTCACGGCGGTGCTGCCCGTGATCGGCGTCCCGCTGCCGCTCGTCTCGGCCGGCGGGTCGGCGCTGATCACCACGATGGTGGCCCTCGGCATGGTGATCAGCTTCGCGCGCAGCGAGCCCGGCGCCGCGGAGGCCCTCGCCGCGCGCCGCAGCGTGGTGCGCAGGTCCGTCGCCGTGCTCTCGCGGCGCGGGCGCCGCGGGGGAGGGCAGGGCCGGGAGGACCGCTCCGGCCGATAGGGTCCTGCGTGTGAAGAGCTCTGCAGTCACGTCCGTCGTCCTCGCCGGGGGCGGCACCGCCGGCCACGTCAACCCCCTCCTCGCCGTCGCGGACGAGCTCCGCGCCCGCGAGCCGGAGGCCAGGATCCTCGCCCTCGGCACCACGTCGGGGCTCGAGGCCGATCTCGTCCCGGAGCGCGGCTACCGGCTGTGGCCGATCCCGCGCGTGCCGCTGCCGCGGCGCCCGAGCGTGGACCTGCTGAAGCTGCCCGGCCGGCTCAGCGCCGCCGTGAAGGCGGCCGAGGCGGCGATCGACGAGATCGGCGCCCAGGCGGTCGTCGGCTTCGGCGGGTACGTCTCGACGCCGGCCTACCTCGCGGCCCGGCGCAAGGGCGTCCCGGTGGTCATCCACGAGCAGAACGCGCGCGCGGGCCTGGCCAACAAGCTCGGCGCCCGCTGGGCGGCCCGCATCGGCGCGACGTTCCCCGGCACCCCGCTGCCCGGCGCGCAGGTCGTGGGCCTGCCGCTGCGCGCGGAGATCGCGGAGCTCGTCGCCCGTCGCGAGGCGGACCCGGTCGGCGCGCGGGTGGAGGCCGCCGACGCGCTCGGGCTCGACCCGGCCCTCCCGACGCTCGTCGTCACGGGCGGCTCCTCCGGCGCCGCCTCGGTGAACGCCGCGCTGGCGGGCGCGGCGGACGCCCTGCTGCGCGCGGGCGTCCAGGTGCTGCACCTGACCGGCAAGGGCAAGGACGGCCCGGTCCGCACCGCCGTCGAGGCCGCCACGGCCGCGGGCGGTCACGAGGCCGGGCGCTACCAGGTGCGCGAGTACCTGTCCGAGATGCAGCTCGCGCTGGCCGTCGCCGACCTCGTCGTCGCGCGCTCGGGCGCGGGCACCGTGTGCGAGCTGGCCGCGCTCGGCGTGCCGGCGGTCTACGTGCCGCTGCCCATCGGCAACGGCGAGCAGCGCCTCAACGCCGCGCCGCTGGTCGAGGCGGGCGGCGGCGTCCTGGTCGACGACGCCGACCTCACGCCCGCCTGGGTCGCCCAGCACGTTCCCGCGCTGCTCGGCGACCACGCCCGGCTCGAGTCGATGGCAGCCGCGGCCCGCGCGACCGGCGTGCGCGACGGCGCCGCGCGCGTCGCGGACCTCGTGGCCGAGGCCGTCGCCGCCGGCGCTGAGGCCCGGGCATGAGCGCCGCGGCCGACGTCGCGCCGGTCGGGTCGCTCGGCCGCGTGCACCTCGTGGGCGTGGGCGGGGCGGGCGTCTCCGTCGTCGCCCGGCTGCTGGCCGCCCGCGGGGTGGACGTGCAGGGCTCGGACGCTGCCGCCGGACCGGCCCTCGAGGCGCTGCGCGCCGACGGCGTGCGGGTGTGGGTCGGCCACGACGCGGCGCACGTCGTGGGCCCGGACGGAGCCCCGCTGGTGGACACGCTCGTCGTGTCCTCGGCCGTGCGGGAGACCAACCCGGAGCTGGCGGCCGCGCGCGCGGCCGGCGTCCAGGTGCTGCACCGCTCGCAGGCGCTCGCCTCGCTGATGCTGGACCGCCGCGCGGTGGCCGTCGCGGGCGCGCACGGCAAGACCACGACCTCGGCCATGGTGGCGACCGTGCTGCGCGCCTGCGGCGTGGACGCCTCGTTCGCCATCGGCGGCACGGTGCGGGTCCGTGACGCCGACGGTCACGAGGGCGCCGTGCCCGGCGGGCACCTGGGCACCTCGGACGTGCTGGTGGCGGAGGCGGACGAGTCCGACGGCTCGTTCCTCAACTACGCGCCCTTCGTGGCCGTGGTGACCAACGTGGAGCCCGACCACCTCGACCACTACGGGTCGCAGGAGGCGTTCGAGCGCGCCTTCGTGGAGTTCGCGGACCGGATCGTGGTCGGTGGCACCCTCGTGGCGTGCGCGGACGACGCCGGGTCGGCGGCGCTCGCAGCCGCCCACCGGGCGGCCGGCCGGGCCGTCGTCACCTACGGGGAGGCGCGGGACGCGGACGTGCGCGTGCGCGACGTCGTCGTCGGCGCGGGCACCGTGTCCGCGGTCGTGTCCGGAGGCCCGCTGGGCGAGGAACCGCACGAGCTGCGGCTCGCCCTCCCCGGCGCGCACAACGCCCTCAACGCGACGGCCGCCGTCGTCACGGCGGTGCTGCTCGGGGCCGACCCCGCGGCGGCGGTCGAGGGAGCGGGGACGTTCGTCGGCACCGGGCGGCGCTTCGAGCCCAAGGGCGAGGCCGACGGCGTCCGGGTCTTCGACAGCTACGACCACCACCCGACCGAGGTGGCCGCGCTGCTGCGGGCCGCGCGGCCGGTGGCGGGGCAGGGGCGCATCGTCGTTCTCTTCCAGCCGCACCTGTACTCGCGCACGCGGATCTTCGCGGACCGGTTCGCCGCCGCCCTCGCGCTCGCCGACGAGGTCGTCGTCACGGGTGTCTACCGGGCGCGCGAGGACGTCGACCCGGCGGTCGGCCCGCGGACGATCACGGACCTGCTGGACCGCACGGCCACCGGCGGGGGAGTGCGCGCCGTCGAGGACCGCCTCGAGGCGGCGCACGTCGTCTCCGCGCTCGCCCGTCCGGGCGACCTGGTGCTGACGGTGGGCGCCGGCGACGTGACCGAGCTCGGCCCCGTGATCCTCGCGGACCTCGCCGCGCGCGGCTCCGGCGTGGCGTCGCCCGCCGCCGGTCCCCGCGACGAGACCATGGGGTGATGCGACCGCCAGCCCGACCGCGCCCGAGCACGGACCAGCGTCCCGCGACGGGCGCGACGCGCACGGCGACGTCGCGCCCGGCCCCGGCCACCGCCCCCACGGGCACCCCGGCGGCCCGCCCGAGCCGCGCCCCCCGCACCGACTCCCGCGGCACCGCGCGTGTCGAGCAGGTCCGGACCGCGGCGACCGCGGTCGTCCCGGCCGGGGTGGAGGTCCCGCCGCGCGTGTCGACCGCGATGGCGGACCGGCTCGCCGAGCGCACGGCGATGCGGCGGCACCGCGCGTGGCGCCGCGTGCTCGCGTGGGTGCTCGCGGTGGCGCTGGTGGTGGGCCTCGGTGTGGCGGCCCTGTGGTCCCCGGTGCTGGCGCTGGAGAAGGCGCAGGTCTCGGTCTCGGGGGTGGACCAGTACGTCGACGAGGCCGCGGTCCGCGAGATCGTCGAGGCGCCGGACGGCACGCCCCTGCCGCGGCTCGACACGGTGTCGCTGCGCGAGCAGGTGCTGCGCCTGCGCGGCGTCAAGGACGTGCGCATCGCGCGGTCGTGGCCGCACGGGCTCGCGGTCGAGGTGACGCCCCGCGTCCCGGTGGCGGCGGTGCCCGACGGCGACGGCCTCGCCCTGCTGGACTCCTCGGGCGTCCGCGTGGCGACCCGCGGCTCCGCGCCGAAGGGCCTGCCGCAGGTGGACGTGCCGCTGGACGACGCGCTGGCGCTCCAGGCGGCGCTGCACGTGCTCGCCGCGCTGCCGCCGGGGCTGGCGAAGCAGGTGGAGCAGGTCGGCGCGGACACCCAGGACGCCGTCACGACGGTGCTCGACGACGGCACGACGGTGGTGTGGGGCGGGAGCTCGAGGCTGGCCCTCAAGGTCGAGGCGGTGCGCACGGTGCGCAAGCTCGACGACGGCGCGCGCACCATCGACGTGTCGTCGCCCGAGCTGCCGGTGACCCGGTGAGCGGCGGCCGCGTCGGGCGCAAGCACCGGGCGCGCGCGACACGCCGGTCCACGTCCGGCGCCGGGCCCGACGCGACGCCTACCGTCGATCGCAGCAGCAACCTGACATAACTCTAACCCTCAACTCGAACCTTAAGGTTAGACCCGCGGGGTCGACGAGGGGGAGCGAGAACCGGACGTCGGGGACAAGGAACGACCCGAGAGGCAACGACGTGGCAACTCCGCAGAACTACCTGGCAGTGATCAAGGTGGTCGGTATCGGCGGTGGCGGCGTGAACGCCGTGAACCGCATGATCGAGGTCGGGCTCAAGGGTGTCGAGTTCATCGCCATCAACACCGACGCACAGGCGCTGCTGATGTCGGACGCCGACGTCAAGCTCGACGTCGGTCGTGAGCTCACGCGCGGTCTCGGCGCCGGCGCCGACCCCGAGGTCGGCAAGAAGGCGGCCGAGGACCACGCCGAGGAGATCGAGGACGTCCTGCGGGGCGCCGACATGGTCTTCGTGACGGCGGGCGAGGGCGGCGGCACCGGCACCGGTGGCGCTCCCGTGGTAGCGCGCATCGCGCGCTCGCTCGGCGCGCTGACCGTGGGCGTCGTCACGCGGCCGTTCACCTTCGAGGGCCGTCGCCGGTCCGTGCAGGCCGAGCAGGGGATCGAGACGCTCCGCGAGGAGGTCGACACCCTCATCGTCATCCCGAACGACCGGCTGCTGTCGATGTCGGACCGGAACGTCTCCGCGATCGCGGCGTTCCACTCCGCCGACCAGGTGCTGCACTCCGGCGTCCAGGGCATCACCGACCTCATCACGACCCCCGGCCTGATCAACCTCGACTTCGCGGACGTGAAGTCCGTGATGCAGGGGGCGGGCTCCGCGCTGATGGGCATCGGCTCGGCGAGGGGCGAGGACCGCGCCGTGCAGGCCGCCGAGCTCGCGATCTCCTCGCCGCTGCTCGAGGCCTCCATCGACGGCGCCCACGGCGTCCTGCTGTCGATCCAGGGCGGCAGCGACATCGGCCTCTTCGAGGTGCACGAGGCCGCCCGCCTGGTGCAGGAGGCCGCGCACTCCGAGGCCAACATCATCTTCGGGACCGTCATCGACGACGCGCTGGGCGACGAGGTGCGGGTGACCGTCATCGCCGCCGGGTTCGACGGCGGCGTGCCCCAGACCCGCAAGGACGGTCGCGGCCTCGGCCAGATCGCCGGTGCGTCGGCCAAGCCGGCCGTGTCGGCCGACGGTTCCCCGGCGACCGCGCCCGTGCCGCCGCCCGGTGTGCAGACCGCGCCGCCGCGTCCGCCGCAGCCCGCCACCCAGTCGGTGCCCGCGGCGAGCGTCCAGCCCCGGCCGATCCCTGCGGAGCCCGACGACGTCCCCGTGAGCCTCGACGCGCCGCCGGCCCCGCCGGTGAGCACGCGCCCCTCGGAGGCGCGCCGCCCGTTCACGGTGGTCGAGGACGCCGAGGGCGAGGGCGTCACGGTGGAGCGGCCGGTCGAGGTGCCGCGGCTGTTCGAGGAGCCGCGCCGCCCCGCCGAGGAGCTCGACGTGCCCGACTTCCTCAAGTGAGCGCGGAGTGAGCGGAGCGGTCGGCTGGGCCCAGGAGGCGTTGTTGCCGGCGCAGTTCGGCGCAGGGTTGCTGCGGGTGGACCTCGGGGAGGGCGTCGTGGCGGGCTTCACCACGCGCCACGGCGGGGTCTCGCCCGCCCCGTGGTCCTCGCTCGACCTGGGCACGTCGACCGGCGACGACCCGGTCCGGGTGCGGGAGAACCGCGCCCGGCTCGGGGAGTGGGTCGGCGCGCCGGTCGCCTTCTCCGCCCAGGTGCACGGCGACCGCGTGCTCGACCTCGGAGCCGCGGAGCTCGCGGAGTGGTCGTCGGCCGAGCCTCCGGGGGCCGCGGGCGAGGCCGACGCGATGGTGACCGCGGAGCCGGGTCTCGCGCTCGGGGTGCTCGTGGCCGACTGCGTCCCGGTCGTGCTCGCGGACCCGGTGGCCCGCGTCGTCGCCGTCGCGCACGCGGGCCGCAAGGGCGTCGCCGCGGGCGTGGTCCACCGCGTGCTCGACGGGATGCTCGCCCGCGGCGCCCGCCTCGAGGACGTGCGGGCGGCCGTCGGCCCGGCCGTCTGCGGCACCTGCTACGAGGTGCCGGCCGCGATGCGCGCCGAGGTCGCCGACGTGGTCCCCGAGACGTGGTCGACCACCGCGGCGGGCACCCCCGCGCTCGACCTTCCCGCCGGGGTGCTGGCCCAGCTGGCCGCGCGGGGGGTCGACGCGTCCCGGGTGGACCGGTGCACCCTCACCGACACCGACCTCTACTCCCACCGCCGTGCCACGGCCCAGGGCACGACGACGGGCCGGCAGGCCGGGGTCGTCGTCCTGACCTGACGCGGCACAGGGAAGACGCGCCCCGCGGGCGCGACACACCGGCGTGTCGTGCGCCGATGCCGCTGCGGGCGTGGTTAACGTCGTGACACCGTCCGGGACGGAGGGCGGGACGTGGCGACGAACGGAGCAGGGCGATGGGCGGAGCGCTTCGCAAGACGATGCTGTACCTGGGGCTCGCCGACGACCAGGGGGAGTCGGAGGAGTACCTCGACGAGTACGAGGAGCTGGAGGCACCGGTGCGCGACCGTGACGACTACCAGGCGCAGGTCACGCCGCTGCACCGCGGCGGGGCGAGCGAGTCGGTGATCGCGTCCGACCTGCGGCGCATCACGACGATCCACCCGCGCTCGTACAACGACGCGCGGACCATCGGCGAGGCGTTCCGCGGCGGTACCCCGGTGATCATGAACCTGTCGGACATGGACGACGCGGACGCGAAGCGTCTCGTCGACTTCTCCGCCGGCCTCATCTTCGGCCTCCGAGGCTCGATCGAGCGCGTCACCAACAAGGTCTTCCTGCTCTCGCCGGAGCACGTCGAGATCTCCGGCGAGGAGCCACCGGCGGAGAAGCCGGCCGGCCGCGGGGCCTTCTACAACCAGAGCTGACCGCTCGGGCCGGCCGACAGGCCGGCCGCCCACCGAACGCGCCGACGGACCCGTCCGTCGCAGGGCCGGGGCATGTCGCCCCGGCCCTGCGGCGTGCTCGGGTAGGTTCGTCCCGTGAACGCAGTGTTTACCCTCATCGGCTTCCTCCTCGGCCTGTTCCTGTTGTGCCTCGTCGTGCGCCTGGTGTTCGACTGGGTGCAGTTCTTCGCGCGGGACTGGAGGCCCCGCGGGGTCATGTTGGTCATCGCGGAGGCCGTCTACACGGTCACCGACCCGCCGCTGCGGGCGCTGCGGCGGGTGATCCCGCCCCTGACGCTCGGCCAGGTTCGTCTGGACCTCGCGTTCCTCATCCTGTTCATCGGGACGTCGATCCTTCAGCAGCTGTTCCTGGCCTGGGGTCGGTGACGATCGCCACGGCGCTGACGTGTGAAGACGTCGTGTGGGCAGTACGACCCGGTCTCCCCGGACGAGTCGCCCGCCGACGTGTCCGCTACCGTGGTCACCCAGACGGCCCGGGACCCGGGTCTCCGACGATCCTGCAAGACGATGAGGTGAGACGATGGCGCTGCTGACGGCAGAAGACATCCTGAACAAGAAGTTCGCCGCGACCAAGTTCCGCGAGGGCTACGACGTCGAAGAGGTGGACGACTTCCTCGACGAGGTCGTGCGGACCCTGACGGCGGTGCAGGAGGAGAACGACGACCTGCGCTCCAAGCTCACCGCGGCGGAGCACCGCGTCGCCGAGCTGAGCCGCTCGGACGCGGCGCAGCAGTCGCAGCCCACGCCGAGCCCCGCCCCGACGCCGGCGCCCGCGCCGGCCCCCGCGGCGGCCAAGCAGCAGCCGGCGGAGCCGGAGTCCGCGACCGGCATGCTCCAGCTGGCGCAGAAGCTGCACGACGACTACGTGCGATCCGGCCAGGAGGAGGGCGACCGCCTCATCTCGGAGGCCAAGTCCGAGGGCACGCGCATCGTCCGCGAGGCGGAGGAGACGAGCCACCGCACGCTGTCCCAGCTCGAGCAGGAGCGTTCGCTCCTCGAGCGCAAGATCGACGAGCTGCGCCTCTTCGAGCGCGACTACCGCACGCGCCTGAAGAGCTTCCTGCAGAACCTGCTGGGCGACCTCGACGCCCGCGGCTCGGCCCTGCCGCCGCAGCGGCAGAACGCCAACGCCGGCCGCGGCTCGGAGCTCTGAGCGGGGGGCCGTCACCCCGCGCACCCCGATCCGCGTCCTCGCCTCTCCCGAGCGGCCCGCACGACTCACGCGCCACCCCGCGCGTGCTGTTGTGCGGGCCGCTCGCCGCACTTACGCTGCGGTGACTCGTCGTCGACGCACCACGGAAAGGGCACCGATGGCCAAGCTCTCGACCACCACCCGCGCCGCACTGCGCGAGAACTTCCCGCACCTCGCGCGGGACGTGAAGTCGTTCCCGGTCCGCGAGGGCGAGGAGCCCTGGACCCTGCACGAGGTGGAGGAGCTGGCCGCCTTCCTGCTCGAGGACAAGGAGCGGCTCGAGCGTGAGCTCGCTGTCGCGGACCAGGAGCTGTCCGACCTGCTGCGCAACTCCGGCGACGGGGCGGGCGACGACCAGGCCGACTACGGCTCGAGCGCCCTCGAGCGCGAGCAGGAGCTCACGCTGGTCAACAACATGCGGGACCTGCTGGCGCAGACCGCGCACGCCGTCGACCGCATCCGCAAGGGCACGTACGCCACCTGCGAGATCACCGGGCTGCCGATCGGAAAGGCGCGTCTCCAGGCCTTCCCCCGTGCGACGCTGTCGGTCGAGGCGAAGGCGCGCGAGGAGCGGCGCTGACGCTGCTCGGGGCCGGGCTCCGGGCCGGGTGCGCGAGTTCGGCGTCGGCGGTCCTGCGACGGGCGGCGTCCGCCTAGACTTGCCGACGATGTCGACCACGCCCGCCGGCTCCGCCCCGGCCCCCGAGCCCACGCCGCGCGACGGCGCCACCGAGCCGCCCGCGACGGGCGCGCCCGCCGACGCCGCCCCCGAGGGCACGGAGGCGAAGGCCCCCGAGCCGGGGACGGACACCGCGCCCGTCCCGGCCGAACGCCGTCGTCGCCTCATCACCTGGACTTTCGTCCTCGCGGCCGTCGTGCTGCTCGTGGACCAGCTCACCAAGTGGTGGGCGGAGTCCGCGCTCGTGCTCGGCGGGGAGCCCAAACCGCTGGTCGGCGAGCTGCTGCAGCTTCGCCTCATCTACAACGACGGCGCCGCGCTGTCGATCGCGTCGGGCATGACGTGGATCCTCACCATCGTGGTGTGCGTGGTGGTGGTCGTGATCCTGCGCGCGATCCGGCGGATCGGGTCCGTGGGCTGGGCCGTCGCGCTGGGGCTGCTGCTCGGCGGCGCGGTGGGGAACCTGGGCGACCGCTTCTTCCGCGAGCCCGGCTTCGCGCGCGGGTACGTGGTCGACTTCATCGACTACGGCGTCTTCGTCGGCAACGTGGCGGACATCGCCATCGTCGCGGCCGCGGTGCTCATCGTCATCCTGTCGTTCCGCGGGATCGGGCTGGACGGCCGCCGGCACGTGGACGCGCCCCCTGCCGCGAGGCCCGGCGCCGACGCGACCTCCGACGCGACGTCCGACGCCGCCGACGAGGGGCGCTGACGTGTCCACGCGTACCCTGCCCGTCCCGGACGGGCTCGCGGGCGAGCGGGTCGACGCGGCCCTCGCACGGATGCTCGGATTCTCGCGCACCCAGGCGGCGGACCTCGCGGCGTCGGGCGCGGTGCTGCTCGACGGGCGCGAGGTCGGCAAGTCCGACCGCGTGGTGGCCGGCGGCTGGCTCGAGGTGACGGTCCCCGAGGCGCGCTCCGCGCCGCCCGCCGTGGTCGCCGAGCCCGTGCCCGGCATGTCCGTCGCCTACGAGGACGACGACGTGGTCGTCGTCGACAAGCCGGTCGGCGTCGCGGCGCACCCGTCGCCGGGCTGGACCGGGCCCACCGTGGTGGGCGCGCTCGCCGCGGCCGGCTACCGGATCGCGACGTCGGGCGCGGCCGAGCGGCAGGGCATCGTGCACCGGCTCGACGTCGGCACGTCGGGGCTCATGGCCGTCGCCAAGAGCGAGGCCGCGTACACGGGGCTCAAGCGGGCGTTCAAGGAGCGCACGGTCGAGAAGGTCTACCACGCGCTCGCGCAGGGGCACCCCGAGCCGACCACCGGCACGATTGACGCCCCCATCGGCCGCCACCCCGGGGCCGACTACAAGTTCGCCGTCGTCGCCGACGGCAAGCACTCGGTGACGCACTACGAGGTGCTCGAGATGCTCCCGTCCGCGTCGCTGGTCGAGGTGCACCTCGAGACGGGGCGCACCCACCAGATCCGGGTGCACTTCCAGGCCGTGCGACACCCGCTGGTCGGTGACCTCACCTACGGCGCCGACCCCGTGCTCGCCTCCAAGGTGGGGCTGGAGCGGCAGTGGCTGCACGCGATGCGGCTCGGCTTCGAGCACCCGCTCACCGGCCGCTGGGTGGAGGTCACCAGCGAGTACCCCGACGACCTGGCGCACGCGCTCGAGGTCGTCCGCGGGGCGTACCGGTAGGCATCCGGTGCGCGACCTGCCGTTCTGGGCCGACGTGCTCCTCGGGCTCGTCGTCGCGGTGCTCGCGCTGTGGGCCGTGCTGCTCGTCGGCCTGCTCGTCGTGCGCCGGCGCACCGGCCGCGGGTCGCTGCGCGGCGCGGTCCGGCTGCTGCCGGACGTGCTGCGCCTGGTCAAGCGCCTCGCCGTGGACCGGACCCTCACCCGCCGCGTGCGGGCGCTGGTCGCGGTGCTGCTCGCCTACCTGGCGATGCCGTTCGACGTCGTGCCGGACGTCATCCCCGTGCTGGGCTGGGCCGACGACGTCGTCGTGGTCGTTCTCGTGCTCCGGGCCGTCGTGCGCAGCGCGGGCCCCGACGTCGTGCGCCGGCACTGGCCGGGCACGGAGGACGGCCTGCGCGTGCTGCGGCTCCTCGTGCGATGGTGACCTGCCCGAGGGTGACGCCGGTGTGAGGCGGCTCTCGGCGCGTGCGTCCGAGGGCGTCGGTGGCGCCTCCTAGACTCGTCGACATGCCGGCCGAGACTGACGACTTCGTCCATCTGCACGTCCACACCGAGTACTCGATGCTCGACGGCGCGGCGCGGATGAACGAGCTGTTCAGCGAGGTGTCGCGCCTCGGCCAGAAGGCCATCGCGATCACGGACCACGGCTACCTGTTCGGCGCCTTCGACTTCTGGAGCACCGCGCAGAAGCACGGCGTCAAGCCGATCATCGGCGTCGAGGCGTACGTGACGCCGGGCACCAGCCGCCACGACCGCACCAAGGTGCTGTGGGGCGAGCAGCACCAGCGCCGCGACGACGTCTCCGCCGGCGGCGCCTACACGCACATGACGCTGTGGGCGCGGGACAACGAGGGGATGCACAACCTCTTCCGCGCCTCCTCGCTGGCGTCGCTGGACGGCCAGATGGGCAAGTGGCCGCGCATGGACCGCGAGCTGCTGGAGACGTACGGCAAGGGGCTCATGGGCACCTCGGGCTGCCCGTCGGGCGAGGTGCAGACGCGCCTGCGGCTCGGCCAGTGGGACGAGGCGGTGCGCGCCGCGGGCGAGCTCCAGGACATCCTCGGCAAGGAGAACTTCTTCGTCGAGCTGATGGACCACGGGATCGAGATCGAGTCCCGGGTCACGAAGGACCTGCTGCGGCTGGCCGAGACGATCGACGCGCCCCTCGTGGCCACGAACGACCTGCACTACACGAAGCAGGAGGACGCGCACTCCCACGAGGTGCTGCTCGCCGTGAACTCGGGGTCGACGCTCGACGAGCCGACCTACGACCAGGGCGGCAGCCGGTTCGCCTTCAGCGGCGACACCTTCTACGTGCGGTCGGGCGCGGAGATGCGGCGGCTGTTCTCGGAGCACCCGGAGGCCGTCGACAACACGCTGCTCATCGCCGAGCGCTGCGACGTCTCGTTCGACACCAAGGCGAACTACATGCCGCGGTTCCCCGTGCCCGAGGGGGAGGACGAGGTCAGCTGGTTCGTCAAGGAGGTCGAGGCCGGCCTGCACCGCCGGTACCCGGGCGGGATCCCGGACGACGTGCGCAAGCAGGCGAACTACGAGGTCGAGGTCATCATCCAGATGGGCTTCCCGGGGTACTTCCTCGTAGTGGCCGACTTCATCAACTGGGCCAAGGAGCAGGGCATCCGCGTGGGGCCGGGCCGTGGCTCGGCGGCGGGATCGATGGTGTCCTACGTCATGGGCATCACGGAGCTCGACCCGCTCAAGCACGGCCTGATCTTCGAGCGCTTCCTCAACCCGGAGCGCATCTCCATGCCCGACGTCGACGTGGACTTCGACGAGCGCCGGCGCGCCGAGGTCATCCGGTACGTCACCGAGAAGTACGGCGACGACCGCGTGGCCATGATCGTCACCTACGGCTCGATCAAGGCGAAGCAGGCGCTCAAGGACGGCTCCCGCGTGCTCGGCTTCCCCTTCGCGATGGGGGAGAAGCTCACCAAGGCGATGCCGCCGGCCGTGATGGGCAAGGACATCCCGCTGTCCGGGATCTTCGACCCGAAGCACGAGCGCTACGCCGAGGCCGCCGAGTTCCGGGCCGTGCACGACGCCGACCCCGAGGCGCAGCGCGTCGTCGAGACGGCGCGCGGCATCGAGGGCCTGAAGCGGCAGTGGGGCGTGCACGCCGCGGGCGTCATCATGTCCAGCCACCCGCTGATCGACATCATCCCGATCATGCGGCGCCCGCAGGACGGCGCGGTCATCACGCAGTTCGACTACCCGACGTCCGAGGGCCTCGGCCTGATCAAGATGGACTTCCTGGGGCTGCGCAACCTCACGATCCTCGACGACGCGCTCGAGAACATCGTGATGAACGGCAAGGACCCGGTCGCGATCGAGACGGTCGAGCTCGACGACAAGGCCACCTACGACCTGCTCGCCCGCGGCGACACGCTCGGCGTGTTCCAGCTGGACGGCGGCGCGATGCGCTCGCTGCTGCGCCAGATGCGGCCCGACAACTTCGAGGACGTCTCCGCCGTCATCGCCCTGTACCGGCCCGGGCCGATGGGCATGAACTCGCACATCAACTACGCGCTGCGCAAGAACGGCATGCAGAAGATCGAGCCGATCCACCCCGAGCTGGAGGAGCCGCTCGCGGAGGTGCTCGGCGAGACGTACGGCCTCATCGTCTACCAGGAGCAGGTGCAGCGCGCCGCGCAGATCCTCGCCGGCTACTCGCTCGGCCAGGCCGACCTGCTGCGCCGCGCGATGGGCAAGAAGAAGAAGGAGATCCTCGACAAGGAGTTCGTCCCGTTCCAGGCGGGCTGCCGGGAGCGCGGCTACTCCGACGCGGCGATCCAGGCGGTGTGGGACGTGCTCGTCCCGTTCGCCGGGTACGCGTTCAACAAGGCGCACTCCGCCGGGTACGGCGTGGTGTCCTACTGGACGGCCTACCTCAAAGCGAACTACCCGACCGAGTACATGGCCGGCCTGCTCCAGAGCGTGCGGGACGACAAGGACAAGATGGCGCTCTACCTGGGCGAGTGCCGTCGCATGCACATCACAGTGCTGCCGCCCGACGTCAACGACTCCGCGGCCAAGTTCACCGCCGTCGGCGCGGACATCCGGTTCGGCCTGACCGCGATCCGCAACGTCGGCGCCAACGTGGTGGACGCGATCATCGCCGCGCGCGAGGAGAAGGGCGCCTTCACCTCGTTCACGGACTTCCTCGACAAGGTGCCGGCCGTCGTCTGCAACAAGCGGACCATCGAGTCGCTCATCAAGGCGGGCGCGTTCGACTCCCTCGGGCACCCGCGCCGCGCGCTGCTCGTGGTGCACGAGCAGGCCGTGGACTCGGTCATCTCCGTCAAGCGCAAGGAGGCCGAGGGGCAGTTCGACCTCTTCGCCGGCTTCGGTGGCGCGGACGAGGACGCGGCGATGACGTTCGCCGTCGACGTCCCGGACCTGCCGGACTGGGACAAGAAGCAGCGGCTCGCGTTCGAGCGGGAGATGCTCGGCCTGTACGTGTCCGACCACCCGCTGTCCGGGCTGGAGCACGTGCTCGCGCGCGCGGCGGACACGTCGATCGCCGCCCTGATGGCCGACGAGGGCCGTCCGGACGGGTCCACCGTCACCGTCGCCGGCCTGCTCACCAGCGTGCAGCGCAAGATGAGCAAGAACGGCAACCCGTGGGCCGCGGTCACGGTCGAGGACCTCGAGGGCGGGGTCGAGGTGATGTTCTTCGGCGAGACGTACCTGGCCTACTCGACGATCCTCGCGGAGGACCAGGTCGTCACGCTGCGCGGCCGGGTACGGCGCCGCGACGACCAGATGCAGCTGCAGGCCATGGAGGTCTCGCTGCCGGACACGTCCGCCGTGGCCGACGCGCCCGTCCTGGTGACGGTGCCCCACACGCGGTGCGTCGAGCCGGTCATGGCGCGGCTGCGCGAGGTGCTCGCCTCGCACCCGGGCTCGGCGGAGGTGCACGTGAGCGTCGCCGAGCCGGGCAAGCGGACGATCGTGCGGGCCGCGGACACGCTGCGGGTGGAGAAGTCGCCCGCGCTGTTCGGCGACCTCAAGGCGCTCCTCGGCCCGGCGTGCCTCTCGTGACCGGGGCGGACGCAGCGGGGCCGGGCTGGGACGACGGCTCGGCCGACCACCGGTTCCGGGTGGTGCCCGCGGCGTACCTGTACCTGCGCCGCGAGGGCCAGGTGCTGCTGCAGCTGCGCCAGGGCACGGGCTTCATGGACGGGCACTGGGCCGCCGCCGCGGCCGGCCACGTCGAGGCGGGGGAGTCCGTGCAGGAGGCGGCGGTGCGGGAGGCCCGGGAGGAGCTCGGCGTCGTCGTCGAGGCCGCCGACCTGGTGCCCGTCACGACGATGCACCGCGGGCAGCCCGGCGGTCCGGCTCTGGAGCAGCGGGTCGACTTCTTCTTCACCGCCACCCGCTGGTCGGGCAGCCCGGAGATCCGGGAGCCGGGCAAGGTCGCCGACCTGCGGTGGTTCCCGTTCGTGACGCTCCCCGACCCGGTGGTGCCGCACGAGCTCGAGGTGCTGCGCGCCCTGCACGACGAGGGCCGGCACGGCACCCGCGTGCCGCCGATCCTCTCCGACGGGTTCTGACCCACGGGTCCGGACCGGACCGGACCGACCGGTCCGTGGCCCGTCGCCGGCCGCCGTAGGCTCGTGGCGTGTTCCGCCTCAACCCCGAGCAGCTCGTGTTCGTCACCGAGCGCCACCTCGCCACCCTGACCACGCTCCGCGCCGACGGGAGCCCGCACGTCGTGCCCGTCGCCTTCACCTGGGACGCGGACGCCGGGGTCGCCCGCACCACCGCGCGGCGCACGTCGACCAAGGTGGCGAACGCCCGCCGGGCGACGGCCGACGGCGGCCGGCCCCGGGCCGCGCTGTGCCAGGTCGACGGCGGGCGGTGGTTGACCCTCGAGGGCACGATCGAGGTGAGCGAGGACCCCCAGGAGGTCGCGGACGCCGTCGCGCGGTACACGAAGCGCTACCGGCCGCTCGAGCACGACCCGGAGCGCGTCGTCCTGCGCCTCACCCCCGACCGGGCGATGGCCTCCACCTACATGGCCTGAGGGTTGTGAGCGCGGGGTTTGTCCCGCACACCCCCAGGCTTCGGGGACACCACCCACCCCCCCCCCCCACACCGCTGCCCGCTCCCAGACCCCAACGGGTACGCAAAAACAG
>NZ_JBSGUW010000020.1:24299-74701 GCF_053608125.1 Isoptericola sp. NPDC055063
TGCCCTCCACCTACCTGACCTGGGGGTTGTAAGCACGCGTTTGGCCCTGAACCCTCCCGGATTCAGGGCCAAACGCCCGCTCACAGCACCAGGGCGGTCGCTCGCTCACGGCACCGGGCGGTCAGGCGACGACGACGGACTCGTCGCCCTCGGGGAGGGAAACGGTGACGCGGTCGCCGCGCACGAGCTGGCGGCCGCGCCGCGTCTCCACGTCGCCGTTGACCTGCACCTCGCCGTCCGCCACGAGGTCGCGCGCGTGCGTGCCGGACTCGGCGAGCCCGGCGAGTTTGAGGAACTGGCCGAGGCGGATCATGTCGTCGCGGATGGGGACGTCGGTGGCGGCGCTCATGCGTCCATTCTCCGGCAACCGGGCCCGGAAGCCGACCCGCGCTGCCTAGACTGGCGGGGTGATCCGACGCATCGACCTCCGCGGGCAGGAGCTGGCCCGCACCGAGCTGCTCGGGGTGCTGCCGCGCCCCGAGATCGGGGTGGACCAGGCGACCGCGGCCGTGGCCCCGATCCTCACCGCCGTCCGGACCCGGGGCGCCGCCGCGCTGCGCGACCTGGCCGAGCAGTTCGACGGGGTGCGCCCGGAGCATCTGCGGGTGCCGTCGGCCGCGCTGGCGGAGGCCCTCGAGCAGCTCGACCCGCAGGTGCGGGCCGGGCTGGAGGAGGCGATCCGCCGCGTCCGCGCTGTGCACGCGGCCCAGGTGCCCACGGAGCACACGACGCGGCTGGGCCCGGGCGCCGTCGTCCGGCAGCGCTGGATCCCGGTCCAGCGGGTGGGCCTCTACGCCCCCGGCGGCCTCGCCGTCTACCCGTCGTCGGTGATCATGAACGTGGTCGCCGCCCAGGAGGCCGGCGTACCCGGCCTCGCCGTCGCCTCGCCGCCGCAGAAGGACTCCGGCGGGCTGCCGCACCCCACGATCCTCGCCGCGTGCGCCCTGCTCGGCGTCGACGAGGTCTACGGCGTGGGTGGCGCCCAGGCCGTGGCGATGTTCGCCTACGGGGCCGCCGGCAGCGAGCCGCAGGACGGCGCCGTGCTGTGCGAGCCGGTGGACGTCGTGACCGGGCCGGGGAACGTCTACGTCGCGGCCGCCAAGCGGTTGGTGCGCGGCGTGGTGGGCATCGACGCGGAGGCCGGGCCCACCGAGATCGCCGTGCTGGCCGACGGGACCGCCGACCCGGGGCACGTGGCGCTCGACCTCATCAGCCAGGCCGAGCACGACCCGATGGCGGCGTCCGTCCTCGTGACACCGTCGGTGGAGCTGGCCGGCGCCGTCGAGGCGCGGCTGAGCGACCTGGTCGGCGCCACGAAGCACTCCGCGCGGGTGCTGCAGGCCCTGAGCGGCCCGCAGTCGGCGATCGTGCTGGTCGACGACCTGGACCACGGCCTCGCCGTCGTCGACGCCTACGGCGCCGAGCACCTGGAGATCCAGACCGAGGACGCCGCCGCGCTCGCGGATCGGGTGCGCTCGGCCGGCGCGATCTTCGTCGGCCCCTGGTCCCCGGTGTCGCTCGGCGACTACATGGCGGGCAGCAACCACGTGCTGCCGACCGGGGGATCGGCGCACTTCTCGAGCGGTCTCGGGGTGCACGCGTACCTGCGCTCGGTCCAGGTGGTCGAGTACACCCGGGACGCGCTCGAGGAGCTCGCGGACCGGATCGTCGCCGTCGCGGACGACGAGGATCTGCCCGCGCACGGCGAGGCCGTGCGCGGCCGCTTCCTCTGACGGCAGGGCGCCCCGACCGCACGGGGCGCCCTCTCCTCGGGCTAGCGGAATAGTGTGCCAAGCGTCACGCGCCCGCCCGAGGTCGCGTCGGAGGCGCGTGCGAGCATGGGCACATGCCCGCCCCGCCTCCTCGCCTCGACCCCGTCGTCGTGGGTGGCATCGTCGGGACAGCCACGTTCCGGCGCGCCCAGGGGTACGAACGCTCGGGAATGGTCTCGACGTGGCGGTGGGACCCCGACGGCCTGGTCCTGACCTCGCGCGTCGCCGGGAGCGGCCCGCAGCCGTACACGTGCCGGGTGACGTTCGAGGTCGACGCCGGCGGGCGGTACACCTGCGTCGCCTCGTCGTGCACGTGCCCCGTCCGCGCGGAGTGCAAGCACGTCGCGGCCACGCTGCTGCACGTCGGCCGACGTGCTGAGGCGGCGGAGGGCGACGGCCACGGGGACGACGGGGCCGCGGCGGCGACGGGCTGGCGGGGCCGACTCGCGACCGTGACCGGCGGGGTCCGGGGCCCCGGGACGCGGGAGTGGGCGGTCGCGGCATCCGGCGGGGTGCTGCCCGTCGCGCTGCGCTTCCGCCTCGACGAGGCCTTCGGCGACCTGCCACCACAGCTGTCGGTGCGTCCCGTGGTGCGCGGCCGCACGGGGTGGAAGGTGGCGCCCGAGGCGAGCTGGGAGGCCCTGGCCACCGGGCTCTACGCGTTCGCCGACGTGCGCGCCACGCCCGCCCCGGCGGTCCGCCGCTGGTTCGCCGACCTGGGCTCCGCCCTCGCCGACGGCGGTTTCGGCCGCGGGCGACAGGCCTGGCGGCCGCTCGCTGCAGGAGGGCGCGGCCTCTGGGCCCTGCTGGCGGAGGCCGCGGACCTGGAGATCCCCCTCGTCGCGCACGGTGCGCGGGACGAGGTGCACCTGGCGGCAGGAGCCGAGGCCCGGCTCGTGGTCGGCTCGGCCGACGACGGCGTGCGGCTCGACCCCGTGGCGGCGTTCGACGGCACGGATGCGCCGGAGGGCGCCGCGCTGGGCACGGTCGGCGACACGGGGCTGTACGCCGTCGAGACGAAGGGGAAGCGTACGGTGCTGCGCCTCGGCCCCACGGCACGCCGGCTGTCCGACGCGGCGCGGGAGCTCGTGGTCGTGGGCCGCGTGGAGGTCCCGGCGGGCGACGTCGGCGAGCTGTACGCGGAGCACCTCCCCGTCCTGCGCCGCGCGCTGCGCGTGCTGTCCGACGGCTCGGTGACGCTGCCCGACCCGCCGCGCCCGGTGCTCGTCGCCGAGGTGGGCTTCGCGACCCCCGAGCGCGCGCTGCTCACCTGGGCCTACGAGTATCCCGCGCCCCCGCACCTCGCCCCCGCCGCCCCGCCGCGCCGCGTGCCGCTCGAGGGAGCGGCGTCGGACCCGCTGCGCGAGCCGGACGTCGAGGCGGAGATCCGCGCCAAGGCACAGGCCGCCGTGCGCGGCGTGCCGGGCTTCGAGCGGTTCGACCTCGCCGCCCGCACGGAGCTGCGGGGCCTGGACGCCCTCGACCTCGCGCACGGCGTGCTCCCCGTGCTCGCGGCGGAGACCGACGTGCGCGTCGAAGCCTCCGATGTGCCGCACTACCTGCACCTCGACGCGGCCCCGCGGGTGGTCGTGTCAGGCGCCCCCTCGGGCGACTCCGACTGGCTCGACCTCGGCATCGCGGTGACCGTGGCGGGCAAGGAGCTGCCCTTCGCCCGCCTCTTCACCGCCCTCGCGCGCGGGGACAAGCGGCTCCTGCTCGTCGACGGGTCGTGGCTGCGTCTCGACCAGCCGGTGCTGGGCCGGCTGCGGGAACTCATCGTCGAGGCGACCGAGCTGAGCGACCGGCCCGGCCGCGCCCGGGTGAGCCGGTACGACGCGCACCTGTGGGGCGAGCTCGAGGACGTCGCCGACGTCGTGGAGGCCGGCGAGGCGTGGCGCCGCTCGCTCGCCGGGCTGCGGTCGTTCGCCGCCGGGGAGAGCGCGCCCGAGCCGCCCGCGGTGCCGTCGGGGGTGCGCGCGGAGCTGCGCCCCTACCAGCGGGAGGCGTTCGAGTGGCTGGCCTTCCTGTGGGGGCACGGCCTCGGCGGGATCCTGGCCGACGACATGGGGCTCGGCAAGACGGTCGAGACCCTGACGTTCCTCGCGCACGCCCGCGCCGCGGCGCCGGAAGCGCCGCCGTTCGTCGTCGTGGCGCCCGCGTCCGTCGTGGGGAACTGGGTGGACGAGGCCGCGCGCTTCACCCCGGACCTGCGCGTGGCGGCGATGCCGGCGACGTCGCGCACCCTGGGCTCGCACGTGGCGGACCTCGCGGCGGGCGCGGACGTCCTCGTCACCTCCTACGCCGTCTTCCGGCTCGAGTACGACGCTTTCGACGCCCTCGCCTGGAGCGGGCTGATCCTCGACGAGGCACAGGTGGCGAAGAACCCGCGCACGAGGGCGCACGAGACGGCCCGCCTGCTCGACGCCCCGTTCAAGCTCGCGATCACGGGCACCCCGCTCGAGAACAACCTGCTGGAGCTGTGGGCGCTGCTCGCCGTCGTCGCGCCCGGACTCTACCCGTCGATGCACCGCTTCCGCGCCGAGACGGCCCGCCTCGTCGACGCCGCGGCGACCGACGACGACCCACAGGTGGTGGCGGCGGGCAACCGTGCGCTCGCGCGGCTCAAGCGCCGCATCCGCCCGCTCGTGCTGCGCCGCACCAAGGAGCAGGTGGCCCCCGAGCTGCCCGAGCGCACGGAGCGGGTGCTGCGGGTGCCGCTCACCGCGGACCACCGCAAGGTGTACGACACCCACCTCCAGCGCGAGCGGCAGCGCCTGCTCGGGCTGCTGGAGGACTTCGAGGCGAACCGGGTCGCGATCTTCCGCTCGCTGACCACGTTGCGTCGCCTCGCGCTCGACGCGTCGCTCGTGGACGACGCGTACGCCGGCGTGGGTTCCGCCAAGCTGCACGTGGTGACCGACGAGCTGGTCGAGATCGCCGCCGAGGGCCATCGGGCGCTCGTGTTCTCCCAGTTCACGTCGTTCCTGCGCCGCGTGGAGGCGCGCTGCGCGGCGGCGGGGCTGCCCGTCGCCTACCTCGACGGCGCCACCCGCCGGCGCGCGGACGTGATCCGCGGCTGGAAGGAGGGGGACGCCCCGGTGTTCCTCGTGAGCCTCAAGGCGGGCGGCGTGGGCCTCAACCTCACCGAGGCGGACTACGTCTACCTGCTGGACCCGTGGTGGAACCCTGCCGCGGAGGCGCAGGCGGTCGACCGCACGCACCGCATCGGGCAGACGCGCCGCGTCGTGGTGACGCGCCTCGTCGCGCAGGACACCATCGAGGAGAAGGTGATGGCGCTGGCCCGGCGCAAGGCGGCGCTGTTCGACGCCGTCCTCGACGACGCCTCCGGCGCCTTCGCGGGAGCGCTTGCCGCAGCCGACGTCCGCGGGCTGCTCGAGCCGTAGGGCACGGAGCGGGTCCGGCGCGGGTGCCCGGGCACGGGAGAGCCCCCGGTCCCGGTGGTCGTGACCACCAGGCCCGGGGGCTCTGTGCGCGAGAGGTGCCGGCTCAGCCGGCGAGCCTCACTTCGCGGGGTTGGTGCCCTTCTCCCAACCCACGTTCTCCACCGGCTGCAGGCCGAAGAGGTCGAGACCGGTGTAGGTCTCAGGCGTGAGGTTGGCGAGGCCCTTCGTGGCCATCGAGATCCACGGGCCGTTGTACAGCGGCAGGATGCCCCAGGTCTCGGAGATGATCTCCGACTCGAGCTTCATGCCCGCCTCGGTCTGCTCGTCCTCCGTGGGCAGCGAGGACACCTGCTCGGCGATCTTCTTGTCGATCGCCTTGGTGCCGGTCGCCGACAGGTTCAGGCCGGAGTCCGAGCAGTACAGCTGGCACATCCAGGCGACGCCGTACGGGTCGCTGGACGAGAAGCCGAGGATGACCAGGTCCCAGTCCTTGGTGGACAGGACGGTCGAGAAGTCGCTCGCGGGGCGCTTGTCGATGTCGAGCTTGAAGCCGATCGCGGCGAGCTGCTGCTGGATGACCTTGGCGCGGGCCTCGGTGATGGGCTCGTCGCCGAAGATCGGCATGCGGCCCTCGAACTTCTCGCCGTCCTTCTCGCGGACGTCGCCGTTCTTGACCCAGCCGGCCTCGTCGAGGGCGGCGTTCGCGGCGTCAGCGTCGAACTTGTAGCCCGCGTTGGCCAGCGCGTCGACGTAGCCCTTCTGGAACGGGAAGAGGTTCAGCGAACCGGCGTCGGGCTCGGTGTAGTCGAGGCCGTTCCACATGACCTCCTTGATCTGGTCGCGGTTCACGGCCTGGAAGATGGCCTTGCGGACCTCGAGGTCCTTGAACTGCGGACGCTCGGCGTTGAGCTCGAGGAGGTTCGTCGCGGTGCGCTGCGCCTTGTAGGTCGCGGCGTTGTCGACGTCCTTGAGCTGCTCGAGGTTGTCGGCCGTCAGGTTGTCGACGTAGTTGACCTCACCGTTCTGGAAGCCGTTGACGGCGGCAGTGGGCTCGAGCACGCGGAACGTGACCTTGTCGAGCATGGGCTTCTCGCCCCACCACTTGTCGTTCGGCACGAACGAGATGACGCCGCCGTTGAGGTCGAACGTGTCGATCTTGTACGGGCCGGCGCCCCAGTCGGCGTGCGCGTCCTCGATGTAGCCCTCGTTGAAGACCTTCGGGGAGTTCACGGCCGGGTTCATGAGGTGCCAGAACAGGCCCTTGGTCCACGGGAACTCGGACTTGTACGTGACGACGGCCTGGCGGTCGTCGACGCCCTGCTTGACCGACTCGATCTGCGAGTAGCCGTCCGTGGTGCTCGGGACGTAGCCCTCCTCGGTCGAACGGTTGGCCTTCCAGGCCAGCTCGTACGACTTCCAGGTGATGGGGCTGCCGTCGTTCCACACGGCCTTGGGGTTGATCGTGTAGGTGACGACCGTCTTGCCGTCCTTGACCTCGGTGGTCCAGTCGGTGAGGTAGTTCGGGTTCGCCGACGCCTCGCCCTCCGGGGTCATGAGGATCATCTGGGGGTTGTACCACTCCCAGATGGTGGCCGTGTCGACCGACCCGTCCGAGTGGTTCGGGTTCATCTGCGGGGTGATCTCCGTCAGCGGGAAGGTCACCTCGCCACCCTGCTCGAGGTTCTCGCGGGGCTGCGGGTTGTAGTCCGCGCCCTCGACCGTCTGGGCCTCGGCGGTCGGCTTGTCGCCGCCGCCGCCGTCGTTGCCGCCACCGCCGCAGGCGGTGAGGGCCAGGGCAAGCACACCGGCGACGGCGACGCTGCCGACCAGTCTCTTCTGCAGCCTCATGGGTGCTCCTTTCGCGCCTCGTGGGCGCTGTACTTGTTGGTGGGGAGTGGTGATGGGTGATGAAGCTTCGTCAGCGGTGGTGGCAGGCGTTCACATGGACGCCCGTCCGGCCGCTGAGCGCGGGGACCTTCGTGTCGCAGGCGACCCGCTCGGAGTCGTCGAGCGTCTGGTAGAGCGGGCACCGGGAGACGAAGGCGCAGCCCGCGATGGTGTCCGTCGGGCTCGGGAGGTCGCCCTTGAGCACGATGTGCTCGCGGCCTCGCTCCACCACCGGGTCCGGCACCGGGATCGCCGACAGGAGCGCCTGCGTGTAGGGGTGCTGGGGGTCGTCGAACACCGCGTCGACCTCACCGTGCTCGACGAAGCTGCCGAGGTACATCACGGCGACGCGGTCCGCGATGTGCCGCACGACCGACAGGTCGTGCGCGACGAAGAGGTACGAGAGGCCGAGGCGGACCTTGAGCTCGTCGAGCAGGTTGATCACGCCCGCCTGGACGGACACGTCGAGCGCGGAGACCGGCTCGTCGAGCACGACCAGCTTCGGGTTGGTCGCCAGGGCGCGCGCGATGCCGATGCGCTGCCGTTGGCCGCCGGAGAACGCCGCGGGGAAGCGGTCGCTGTGCGCGGGGTCGAGCCCGACCAGGCCCATGAGCTCGTCGACGCGGGGGCCGACCTCGGCGTGCGGGGTCCCGACGGTGCGCAGCGGCTCGGCGATGACGTCGAAGACGGTCATGCGCGGGTCGAGCGAGCCGACCGGGTCCTGGAACACGATCTGCACGTCGCGGCGCAGCTGCCGCTCGGCCCGGCCGCCCTTGATGTCGGACACGCTGGTGCCGACGATCCGGATGTCGCCGTCGTCCTGCGCGGCGAAGTCCATGATCTGCAGCAGCGTGGTGGTCTTGCCCGACCCGGACTCGCCGACGATCGCCATCGTCTCGCCCTCGCGGATGTCGAAGCTGACACCCTTGACGGCGTGCACCTCGCCGACCTTCTTCTTGCGGAAGGAGCCCTTGAGGAGCGGGAACGACTTCGTGAGGTTCTCGACCTCGAGCGTGGGCTTGCGCAGGTCGCGCGGCACCTCCTCGAGCGTCGACGCGGGGATCTCCGGGACCGGGTACACCGGGCCGTCGTCGATGCGGCCCGCGCGGATCTCCTCCGCGCGGATGCAGGCGGCGCGGTGGTCGGGCTGCCCCGCCACGGCGACGAGCTCCGGCTCCGCGGTGCGGCAGGCGTCGGTCACGATCGGGCAGCGCGCGGCGAACGGGCAGGCGTCGGGGAGGTCGACCAGCAGCGGCGGGGCGCCCTTGATGGGCACGAGCGGCTGCTTCACGGACTTGTCGACGCGGGGGATCGCGCCCAGGAGGCCGATCGAGTACGGCATCCGCGTGTCCGCGAACAGCGTCTCGACGGGGGCCTGCTCGATGGCGCGGCCGGCGTACATGACGACCACGTCGTCCGCGATGTTGGCGACCACGCCCATGTCGTGCGTGATCATCATGACCGCGGCGCCGGTCTCGCGCTGGGCCGTCTTGATGAGGTCCAGGATCTGCGCCTGGATCGTCACGTCGAGGGCCGTGGTCGGCTCGTCCGCGATGATCAGCTTCGGGTTGTTCGCCATCGCGATGGCGATGACCACGCGCTGGCGCATGCCGCCCGAGAACTCGTGCGGGAACGACTTCACGCGCTCCTGCGGTCGGGGGATCCCGACGAGACGGAGCAGCTCCACCGCCCGGTCCCAGGCCGCGCGGCGCGACATGCGGGGGTTGTGGATCGTGAGGGCCTCGACGAGCTGGTCGCCGACGGTGAACACCGGCGTCAGCGACGTCAGGGGGTCCTGGAAGATCATCGCGATGCCGTTGCCGCGGATCTTGGACATTTGCGCGTCGCTCTTGCCGAGCAGCTCCTGGCCCTCGAACATCACCGAGCCGCCGATGCGGGCGTTCTCGTCGAGGAGCCCCATGACGGCGAGCGAGGTGACGGACTTGCCCGAGCCGGACTCGCCGACGATCCCGAGGGTGCGCCCCTCGGCGACGTCGAAGGAGACGCCGCGGACGGCGTCGACGCGCCCCGCCTCGGACGGGAAGGAGACCGTGAGGTCGCGGACGGAGAGAACAGGGGTGGTCATGCGCGGCCTCCCGCAGCGGAGGTGGGATCGAGGGCGTCGCGCAGGCCGTCGGCGACGAGCGCCATGGAGACGGTCAGCAGGGTCAGCGCGGCGGCCGGGAAGTAGAACATCCACGGGGCGCTCGAGATGCTCGAGGCGCCGATGCCGATCAGGGACCCGAGCGACACGTCGGGAAGCTTGACGCCGAAGCCGAGGAAGGACAGGCCGGTCTCGGCCATGACCGCGCCGACGACGCCGAGCGTGAAGTTGATGACGAGCAGCGACCCGATGTTCGGGATCAGGTGGCGCACGACGATCCGCAGCCCGGGGACGCCCATGTAGCGCGCGGCGTGGACGTACTCGCGCTCGCGCAGCGACAGGGACAGGGTCCAGATCGTCCGTGCCTGGAAGAACCAGCTGACGAGGATCAGGACCAGCGCGATGACCTTCCAGTCACCGCCCGAGTCGTTCGACATCATCGCGAGCAGCAGGAACGTCGGCGCCACCATCAGGAAGTGGATGATGAACAGCGCGACCCGCTCGATGCGGCCCCCGAAGTAGGCGGCCGCGGTGCCGATGACGGCGGACAGGATCGTGGTGCCCGTGGCCACCACGACCGCGATGAGCAGCGAGCGCTGCAGGCCCACGACGACCATCGCGTACAGGTCGTTGCCCGCGTTGTTGGTGCCGAACCAGTGCTCGGGGCTCGGCGGGTCGGACAGCGCGAGGAAGTCGAGCTCGACGTGGTCGTACTTCTGGAAGAACGAGCCGAACAGGGCGAACAGCACGAGGAGCACGAAGATGACGACGCCGACGAGGGCGGGGCGGTTGCGTGCGAACCGCCGGCTGTACAGGCGCCACTTCGACAGGCGCTTGCGCTCGCCGGTCGTCACGTCGACGGGCGGCGGGTTGTCGCCGTGCTCCAGCGGGTCGATCGTGTTCGAGGAATCGAAGGCCATGGTCAGCTCACCCGCACTCGGGGGTCGAGGACGACGACCGCGATGTCCGCGAGGATCGCGCCGACCGCGGTCATGACCGCGCCGAACGCCGCCACCGCGACCACACCGTTGACGTCGTTCTTGGAGATCGTCTCGATGAAGTACTGCCCCATGCCCTTCCAGGCGAAGATCGACTCGGTCAGCACCGCGCCGGTGAAGATGCCGGGGATCGAGAACGCGACCTGGGTCGTGACGGGGATCAGCGACGTGCGCAGCGCGTGCTTGCGGATCGCCTGCTGCTTGGTCAGGCCCTTGGCCCGCGCCATGCGCACGTAGTCGGACTTGATGTTGTCGAGCAGCAGGGAGCGCTGCAGGAAGTGGTACTGCGCGTACCCGACGATGATGAGCGCCAGCGTGGGCAACGTCAGGTGCTGGATCGTGTCGACCAGGGTGGGTAAGAACCCGCTCACCCCGGGGCTCGATGACCCGGTGACGTAGAAGACCGTGGTGCCGACGGCGCCGTTGAAGGCGATCGCGAGCAGGACCAGGCCGAGCGCGGCCACGACGATCGGGATGTTCATCGTGATGATGGACGTGCCCTGGGCGAGGCGGTCGCCGACGCGGTACTGCCGCGACGCGCTGTACACGCCGAGCGCGATGCCGATGAGGGTGAGCAGGATCGTGGCGCCGAGCATCAGCTCAGCGGACACCCACATGCGGTAGGAGACCTGCTCGTTGACCGACTGACCCGTCGGGCTGACGCCCCAGTCCCAGTGGAAGAGGATCCCGCTGAACCAGTTCCACCACCGCACGAGCAGCGGCGTCTGGTCGTCCAGGTTGCGCGGCTCGAGCAGGTTGTGGATCTGCTCCTCGCTGAGAGGGGGCCGCCTCCCTACGTAGTTGCTCCGCGGGTCGAGGTACGCCCAGGCGAGGAAGTACGTGAGGTTCGTGACGGCCACGACCATGAGCAACCAGCCCGCGGTGCGGCGCAGCAGATATCGGGTCAATGTCGGAGGGACTTTCTTCAGGGACGATGGCGGTGCCGTGAGATTACAGGGGTGTTCAGTGGCCTCCGACACATCTGGGCGCCCCGCGGTCGGATCGTTACGGTTTTGTGCCCGAGGCTCACATTCCGGAAACATGACGACCGTCACCGCAGCGCGGGGCTCCGGTGACGGCGTCGTCGGACCTGCGGGTCGGGGTGTCCGCGGGTCAGCGCACCCCCAGCACGAACGGGTGCACGGCCGACGCCCCCGCCTGGCGCAGCAGGCGTGCGGCGACCGTGAGCGTCCAGCCGGACTCGGTCCAGTCGTCGACGAGGAGCACCGAGCGGCCGGGCAGGCCCTGCAGGGCGGCGTCGTTCAGCTCGAGCCGGAGACGCCGCGCCACCCCGGCCAGGCGCATCGCCGAGTTCACGTCGTGGCGGGCCGGTTCCTCCGCGCCCGGGGCGGGGCCCACCGCGCCGATGAGCGGCACGCCGAGGTAGGCGGCCAGCCCGGAGGCCAGGTGGTAGGTCAGCTGCGGCCGGGTGGCCGACCGGACCGCGACGACGCCCTCCACCAGCGTCCGGCGAGCGCCACCGTCTCCACTGTCGCCGGCCGCGTCGCCGTCGGGGGACGAGCCCTCGGCGGCCCCGCGGACGGCGGCCCAGTCGTCCAGCACCCGCGCGGCCGCGCGGCGCAGGGGCACCGGCACCTCGCCGTCGGGGGCGCCGGCCGCGAAGAGCTCGCGCAGCGGCCCGGACCAGCCCAGCCCGTCGAGCCGCGCGACGGCGCGTCCGGCCTCGGCGCGCTCCTCGGGCGCGATCTTGCCCTTGAGGTCCAGGCCGAGCGCCGCGAGGCCCGACGGCCACATCGCGCGCGGGCCGACCTCGACCCCGGGCCGGTCCATCTCGGCCCGGGCGGCGGCGACCGTCTCGGCGTCGGGGACGGCCGGCAGCGTGACGCCGCCGCACCGGTCGCAGCGCCCGCAGGTCCAGCCCTGCGGCAGCTCGGGGTCGTCCAGCTGAGCGCGCAGGTACGCCATCCGGCACCCGGTGGTGGCGACGTAGTCGACCATCGCCTGCTGCTCGGCGTGCCGGGTGGCCTCCACGCGGGCGTACCGCTCCGCGTCGTAGGCCCACGGCGTGCCGGTGGCGACCCAGCCGCCCTGCACGCGGCGCACCGCGCCGTCGACGTCGAGCACCTTGAGCATCGTCTCCAGGCGCGAGCGCTTGAGGTCCACCCGGGTCTCGAGCGCCGCGGTGCTCTGCGCGCCCTCGGACGACGCGAGCGCCGCGAGCGTCGCGCGGACCTGGGGCTCCGCCGGGAACGCCTGCGACCCGAACCAGTCCCAGATGGCGCGGTCCTCGTGCCCGGGCAGCAGGACGACGACGGCGTCGTCGACGCCGCGGCCGGCGCGGCCCACCTGCTGGTAGTAGGCGATGGGCGACGACGGGGCGCCCAGGTGCACGACGAACGCCAGGTCGGGCTTGTCGAAGCCCATGCCGAGCGCCGACGTGGCGACGAGGGCCTTGACTCGGTTCTCCTTGAGATCCTCCTCGAGCTGCTCCCGCTGCGTCGGGTCGGTGCGCCCCGTGTACGCGGCGACGGCCAGGCCCGCGCCCCGCAGCTGCTCGGCGACCTGCTCGGCCGCGGAGACCGTGAGGCAGTAGACGATGCCGGAGCCGTCCACGTCCTGCAGCGCCTCGACGAGCCACGCGACGCGCGTGGGCTGGTCCGGCAGCTCGAGCACGGCCAGGTGCAGCGACTCGCGGTCGAGCCCGCCGCGCAGCACGAGCACGTCCTCGGACCCCCCGGGGCGACCGGCGTCCTCCGTGGCGCCGGCGGCCGGCAGGGTCCCGTGCACGGCCAGCTGCTCGGCGACGTCGGCCGTGACGCGGGCGTTCGCGGTCGCGGTGGTCGCGAGCACCGGGATGCCAGGGGGCAGGTCGGCGAGCAGGGTGCGGATGCGCCGGTAGTCCGGGCGGAAGTCGTGGCCCCAGTCGGAGATGCAGTGGGCCTCGTCGATCACGACGAGGCCGGCGTCGGCCGCGAGGCGGGGGAGGACCTCGTCGCGGAACGCCGGGTTGTTGAGCCGCTCGGGGGAGCACAGGAGCACGTCCACCTCGCCGGCGGCGATCGAGGCGTGCACCTGGTCCCACTCGGTGACGTTGGACGAGTTGATCGTCACGGCCCGGATCCCGGCCCGTGCGGCCGCCGCGATCTGGTCGCGCATCAGCGCGAGCAGCGGCGAGACGATGACGGTGGGCCCCGCGCCGCGGGAGCGCAGCAGGGACGTGGCGACGAAGTAGACCGCGGACTTGCCCCACCCGGTGCGCTGCACCACGAGGGCGCGCCGCCGGAAGGCGACCAGCGCCTCGATGGCGCGCCACTGGTCGTCGCGCAGGGCGGCGTCATCGCGGCCGACGAGGGCGCGGAGCGACTCCTCCGCCTGCTCGCGGAGCGTCCCGCCGCCCTCGCCCGCGCTGTCGAGCAGGCCGCGCAGCATGGCGAGCTTGGCGCGCTTCGTGGGGTCGGCGTCCCCGGTCGGCGTCCCCGGCGAGGCCGGTCCCGCCGGCGTCGCCGGTTCGTCGGCGGCCGGGGGAGCCGAGCTCGGGGCCGTCGGCGCCGGACGCGCCGCGCGGCCGGCCTCGGGCTCGGGAGCCTGGTCGTCCGGCGGCGGGGCGTCGTCATCGGAGGGGTCGAAGACGAGGTCGGCGTACGGGTCGTCGGGGTGGCTCACGCTCCCGATCGTAGGGGGCGCCGCCCACGCCACGCGGCCGTCCTCCACAGCGCGCCGCCCGGGCGCCGCGGTGGGGTCAGCGCACGTACTCGCGCAGCAGCGCGACGGCCGACGCGACCACCGCCACGACCTCCGACGCCGCCGCGAGGAGCTCGTTCGTGCCCGCGAACGTCTCGTTCACGCCGTAGAACCCGACCGTCGTCGACAGGACGAACGCCAGCAGGGTGAGGCCGCCGAAGCCGATGCCGCCGACGAGGGGCAGCCAGTGCCGCCAGACCACCAGGAGCACCGCGAGCACGACGCCCGCGACGGCGTTGAGCAGGAACAGCGGCCCGACGACGGCGATGGTGTCGTAGCCGTCCACGTAGAGCAGCACGTGCACGACCGCGGACACGAGTGCCGCGACGGCCGCCGCCACCCGCCAGCCGCGGGCGAAGGGCGGCCGCGCCCCGCCGGGGGCAGGGGGGCGGGGTGGCACCGCGCCGCTCGACGAGTCCATGATGATGATGTTCCCACTCCCCGGGCCCGCCGTCTCCGGAGCGGGACGCGCGCGACGTCGCCCGGGGCCCACCGACACGGAGGCCCGATGTCCACGACCCCGACGCCCGCGACGCACGTGCCCCCGAAGCAGGCGCCCACGACGCAGGTCCCCACCACGCCGACGCCCACCACGCCGACGTCCGTCACGCCCTCGTCCGGCTGCGCCTGCGGCTTTACGCGCCGTCAGGTCCTCCGCGGCACCGGCGTGGCAGCGGGCGCGGTCGCCGGCGCGGGCGTGCTCGCGGCCTGCGCCGAGCAGAAGCCGACGCCGGAGCAGGCCGCCGCATCGGCGAGCGCCGCCGGCCCAGGGACCGTCGTGGTGGCGCTCGCGGACGTCCCCGTGGGAGGCGCGGTGTCGGCGAAGGTGGCCGGCCAGGACGTGCTCGTCACCCAGCCCACCGAGGGCGAGGTGCACGCGTTCAGCGCGATCTGCACGCATGCCGGCTGCACGGTCGCGCCGGGCGACGGCGAGCTCGTGTGCCCGTGCCACCAGTCGCGGTACGCGCTCGCCGACGCCGCCGTGCTGGGCGGGCCGGCGCCCGAGCCGTTGCCGGCGATCCAGGTCGAGGTCTCGGGGTCCGACGTCGTCCTGGCGTGAGCGCCCGGACCGCGCCCGGACCGCGCCCGGACCGCACGGGGTCCGTGGGCAGGGTCCGCAGGCGCGGCGAGGCCCGGCGGCACGTACCGCCGGGCCTCGTCGCGTCTCGGCCGGGGGCCGTCAGCTCCGCATGTCCATGACGACGCGGCCGTCGATCGTCCCCGCGATCATCTCGTCGAAGATCGCGTTGATGTCGCCGAGCGGGCGGACCGTGTAGGTCGGGTCGACCTTGCCGCGGGCGAAGAAGTCCAGGGCCTCGGCCATGTCCTTGCGGGTGCCGACGATCGAGCCGCGGACGGTGAGGCCGAACAGGACCGTGGTGAAGATGTCGAGCGGGAACTTCTCCGGGGGCAGCCCCACGAGGGACACGGTGCCGCCGCGGCGCAGCGCGCCGACGGCCTGCGGGAACGCGTGGGCGTTGACGGCGGTGACGAGGGCGCCGTGGACGCCGCCGCCGGTCTTCTCCTGCAGCTCGGCGGCCGCGTCGGCGGACGTGGCCGCGTTCACGGTGACCTCGGCGCCGTGCTTGCGGGCGAGGTCGAGCTTCGCGTCGTCGACGTCGACGGCCGCCACGCGGCGGCCCATCGCGACCGCGTACTGGACGGCGATGTGCCCGAGCCCGCCGATGCCGGAGATCAGCACCCACTCGCCGGGCTTGGTGTCGGTGACCTTGAGGCCCTTGTAGACGGTGACGCCGGCGCAGAGGATCGGGCCGACGGCGGACAGGTCCACGCCCTCGGGGACGATCGGTGCGTAGCGGGAGTCGACGAGCATGTACTGGCCGAAGGAGCCGTCGACCGAGTAGCCGCCGTTCTTCTGGTTCGGGCAGAGCGTCTCCCACCCGGTCTCGCAGTACTCGCACTCGCCGCAGGCGCTCCACAGCCAGGCGTTGCCCACGGTGTCGCCGACCTTGACGCGCGTCACCTGGTCGCCGACGGCGACGACGTGGCCGACGCCCTCGTGCCCGGGGACGAACGGCGGCGCCGGCTTGACCGGCCAGTCGCCGTGGGCCGCGTGGAGGTCGGTGTGGCAGACGCCGGTGTAGTCCACCTTGACGAGGGCCTCGTGCGGTCCGGGGGCGGGGATCTCCACGTCCTCGACGACGAGCGGCTCGGTGAACGAGTGGACGACCGCGGCCTGCATGGTGCTCATCTGCTTCTCCCTCCACGGGCCGCGCGACGGGCGGCCCACACGGCGTGCTGCTGATATCTCGACGGTAGGCGCAGCGGGCCGCCGACGCACCGGGAGAGTCTTGTGAATGTCATCACAAGGTGCGGAGTTCCAACGACGAGGGCATGTGAGAGCGTTCACGAGGCGCCCCTGCGTGAGGGCAGAGAGAGCGTCCGGTGCGACCGGCCGGCGTCGCGCGGGGGTGTGCGGCAAGGCACTCGGCCGAGGGGCGGACGGCGCTCCCGGCGGCGGGGCGGTTCCGTAGACTGGCGTCGTGACCACCCCTCTGTCCGTCCCCGCGCCCGCGGGCGGGGTCGACGGCGCGCGGCTGCCGCTGCGACCGGAGCTCGCCGACGAGGCGCCCTACGGCGCCCCGCAGCTCGACGTCCCCGTGCTGCTGAACGTGAACGAGAACCCGTACGCCCCGTCGGAGGCCGTCGTCGAGACGATCGCCCGCTACGTCGCGGACGCGGCGCGGGGGCTCAACCGCTACCCCGACCGCGACTTCGCGGCGCTCCGCGGCGACCTGGCCGACTACCTGGCGCTCGAGTCCGGGGTGCGCCTCGCGCCCGAGCAGGTCTGGGCCGCCAACGGGTCCAACGAGGTCATGCTCCACCTCCTGCAGGCGTTCGGCGGCCCCGGCCGCACGGCGGTGTCGTTCGCGCCCACCTACTCGATGTACCCCGAGTACGCGCGCGACACCCACACGCGCTGGGTCACCGGCCGGCGGGAGAGCGACTTCACCCTCGACGTCGACCACGCGGTCGCGACGATCGAGGAGGTGCGCCCGTCGGTGATCCTGCTGGCGAGCCCCAACAACCCGACCGGGACGGCGCTCCCGCTCGCGACGGTGGAGGCGATCCTCGCCGCCGCGGCCCGGATCGAGGTGCCGGACGCCCCGCTGCGCGACGGCCGCCGCGCGGGCGCCGTCGTCGTCGTGGACGAGGCCTACGCCGAGTTCCGCCGCCCGGGCACGCCGTCAGCGCTCGAGCTGCTGGCCGCGAACCCGCACCTCGCGGTGTCGCGCACGATGTCGAAGGCGTTCGCCGCGGCCGGGCTGCGGCTCGGCTACCTCGCGGCGGCTCCCGCGCTCGTCGACGCGCTGCGGGTCGTGCGCCTGCCGTACCACCTGTCCGCCGTGACGCAGGCGGCCGCTCGGGGCGCGCTCGCCCACCACGAGGAGCTGCGCGCCCAGGTGCGCGACCTGCGCGGCGAGCGCGACGCCCTCGTGGCCTGGCTGCGCGAGCAGCGGGTGGACGGCCGCCCGCTGCAGGTGGCCGACTCCGACGCGAACTTCGTGCTGTTCGGCACGTTCGGCGACCGGCACGCCGTCTGGCAGCGCCTGCTGGACCGCGGCGTCCTCATCCGCGAGACCGGCCCCGAGGGCTGGCTCCGGGTCTCCGTGGGCACGCCCGCGGAGAACGCCGCGTTCCGGGCCGCCTTCACGGAGGTCGTCGGCCAGGTCATCGGCGCCGAGGCGCCCGAGAAGGAGGACTGATGCAGCACCGCACGGCCCGCGTGGAGCGCACGACGAGCGAGTCGAGCGTCGTCGTCGAGCTGGACCTCGACGGCACCGGGCGCACGGAGATCTCGACCACCGTGCCCTTCTACGACCACATGCTCACGGCGCTCGGCAAGCACTCGTTGATCGACCTCACCGTGCGCGCCACGGGCGACACTCACATCGACGCGCACCACACCGTCGAGGACGTCGCCATCGTGCTGGGGGAGGCGCTGCGCGAGGCGCTGGGCGACAAGCGCGGCATCTCCCGGTTCGGCGACGCCACCGTGCCGCTCGACGAGGCGCTCGCGCTCGCCGTCGTCGACGTCTCCGGCCGCCCGTACCTGGTCCACTCCGGCGAGCCGGAGGGGCAGGAGTACCACCTCATCGGTGGGCACTTCACCGGTTCGCTCACGCGGCACGTGCTCGAGTCGATCGCGCACCACGCGGGCATCTGCGTGCACGTGCGCGTCCTCGACGGCCGCGACCCGCACCACATCGTCGAGGCCCAGTTCAAGGCGCTCGCCCGCGCGCTGCGCGCCGCCGTCGCCCCCGACCCCCGCGTCGAGGGCGTCCCGTCCACGAAGGGTGCGCTGTAACCGCATGACCACCGATCCCGACCGGCAGCCTGACCCGCAGCCGGACCTGCCCGACGACCTGCCGGAGGGCTTCGAGGTCCCCGACGACCTGTCGGGCCTCGACGGCACCCGCAAGGACCCCGAGCTGGCGGTCCTCGTCACGCAGATCGCCGGCGCCGATCCCCTGGCGGCGGCCTGTTCGCTCGCCGCGCTCGACGTCGACGCCGTGCCCACGCCCGTGGGCGCGGTCGCCGTGCTGCGCGACACGAGCAACGACGCCCCGGACCACGCGGCCGCGGCCATCTCGAAGCTCGTGGCGGGCGTCCCGCTGGTGCTCGTGACCCGCTGGGGAGAGCAGCTCACCTGCGTGCGCTACGTCGACGGCGAGGCCGAGGGCGAGCTGCCCCCCGGCCTGGTGCTGGGCGGGGCGCCGGAGGCCCTCGAGGACCTCGTCACCGGTCAGCTCACGGTCGCCGACCTGCCGGGCGTCGTGCCGTCGTCGAGCATCGGCCGGTTCAAGGCGATGCGGATGCTCACGGGCGCCGCGCGCAAGGCCCGCAAGAAGCAGTAGGGGAGACGCATGCCGGACACGCCCACCGGGACGCCCAGCACGGCCGACCCGGACAACGGCCGGGACCACGACCGCGAGAAGGTCGCCGCAGCGCAGGAGGCGGCGGGGATCGCGCCGCTGCTGCCGCACGGCGGCGCCGCGGCCGCGCTCAACCCCGCGCCGGCGCCCGCCCGCGCCGACGGGCGGTCCCGCGTCGTGGTGCTCGACTACGGCTTCGGCAACGTCCGCTCGGCCGTGCGCGCCCTCGAGCGGGTGGGGGCCGACGTCGAGCTCACCGCCGACCTGACGCGGGCCGCGGAGGCAGACGGGCTCGTGGTGCCGGGCGTCGGCGCGTTCGCCGCGTGCATGGCCGGCCTGCGCGCCGTCCGCGGCGACCAGGTGATCGACCGCCGCCTCGCGGGCGGACGCCCCGTGCTGGGCATCTGCGTCGGCATGCAGGTCATGTTCGACGCCGGGGTCGAGCACGGCGAGCGCGCCGAGGGCCTGGGCGAGTGGCCCGGCGTCGTCGAGCGCCTCGACGCGCCGGTCGTGCCGCACATGGGCTGGTCGCCGGTCGAGGCGCCCGAGGGCTCGCGCCTGTTCGCCGGGGTGGAGCAGGAGCGGTTCTACTTCGTGCACTCCTACGCCGCGCAGGAGTTCAGCCAGGGGCACGACGGTGACGCCGATCCCCGCTACACGCCGCCCCTGGTCACCTGGGCGCGGCACGGCGCGCCGGGCTCCGAGGCCCGGTTCGTCGCCGCGGTCGAGAGCGGACCGCTCGCCGCCACGCAGTTCCACCCCGAGAAGTCCGGCGACGCCGGCGCGACCCTGCTCGAGAACTGGGTCCGCTCGCTCTGAGCGCCGTCGTCCCGATCATCGCCGCACCCGCCCTGCCGTCCCCGAACCGGCAGTCGTAGAACCTGGAGAGACATCCTCATGACCGACCGCCTCGTGCTGCTGCCCGCCGTCGACGTCGCCGACGGCCAGGCCGTCCGCCTCGTGCAGGGGGAGGCCGGCTCCGAGACGTCCTACGGCGACCCGCTGGCCGCCGCCCGCGACTGGCAGGCGGGCGGCGCCGAGTGGATCCACCTCGTCGACCTCGACGCGGCCTTCGGGCGTGGGTCGAACGCCGAGCTGCTCGCCAGCGTCGTGGCCGAGCTCGACGTCCAGGTCGAGCTGTCGGGCGGCATCCGCGACGACGCATCGCTCGAGCGCGCCCTCGCGACCGGCGCGCGCCGCGTCAACATCGGGACGGCCGCGCTGGAGGACCCGCAGTGGACCGCGCGCGTCATCGCCGAGCACGGCGACGCCGTCGCGGTGGGCCTCGACGTGCGCGGCACCACGCTCGCCGCGCGCGGCTGGACGCAGGAGGGCGGCGACCTGTGGGAGGTGCTCGCCCGCCTGGACGACGCCGGCTGCTCCCGGTACGTCGTCACGGACGTCACCAAGGACGGCACGCTGCGCGGCCCGAACGTCGACCTGCTGCGCGAGGTCGCGTCGCGCACGCCCGCCAAGGTGGTTGCGTCGGGTGGGATCTCGTCCCTGGCCGACTTGGAGGCGCTGCGCGCCCTGGTGCCGGACGGCGTCGAGGGCGCCGTGGTGGGCAAGGCCCTGTACGCCGGGGCGTTCACGCTGCCCGAGGCGCTCGACGTGGCGGGCCGGCCGTGACAGCCGAGGACGGCCGGGCCCTGCCGGGCCACCTGAGGTCGATCCAGCCGACGTCGCAGTTCGCGGGCGACGACGGGTCGGCCGACCCGGAGCTCGCCGCCCTGCTGCACGCGCACGCCGACGGCGCCGGGTCGCTGCAGGACGTCGTCCGCCGCCTCGCCGCGACCCGCGTGCTGGTGCCCGTGCTGGCGGAGCTCGCCGTGGCGGACGTCGTGGAGCACGAGGGCCCCGCCGGGACGCAGGAGCTGCACGTCGACAAGGAGGCGGCCGCCGGCGTCGTGGCGATCGAGGCGCCCGACGGCCGCCGCGCCCTGCCCGTTTTCACGTCGGTCGACGCGATGCGCGCCTGGCGCGCCGACGCGCGACCCGTGCCCGTGGAGGCGCCCCGCGCCGCGCTGTCGGCGGTCAGCGAGGACTGGTCGCTGCTGGTGGTGGACCCCGCCGGCCCGGCGACCGCCCTCGTGCCGCGCCCCGCGGTGTGGGCGCTCGCGCAGGGCCACGAGTGGCGGCCCGCGCTCGTCGAGGGCGCGGACGGCGCGCTCGTGGTCGACGCCGACGTGGCGACCGCCGTCGCGGACGCCGCGGCACCCGTGCAGCACGTCGTGCGCGCGCACGCCGAGCGGGGCCGGAGCGCGGAGGTCGCCGTCGTCCTGGCGCTCGACCCCGGCCTGGACCGGGCGGGCCTGGACCGCGTGCTCGCGCAGGTGAACGCGCGGCTCGGCGCCTCGTCCGTGATCTCCTCGCGCGTCGACTCCCTCGAGCTGCGGGTGGGCGCCGCCCGCTGACCGTGGTGGTCGTGATCGTCGGCCCGGCGGCCTACGGCTCGTCGGTCGCGGCGCCGGAGGCGCGGTCCGCCGGGTCGTTCGTCGGCGTGGCGGACGGCGTGCCCGAGGCGGCGTCGGTGGGCTCGTCGGTGGTTTCGTCGGTCGGCTCGGCGCAGGGCGGCAGGGCTCGGAAGCCGTCGGCGTCGTCCAGCACGCGTTCGAGGGTCGAGACGGGGACCAGCAGCGAGCGGTCGTCGGAGGTCTTCGCGTACACGACGCCGATCACGCGGCCGTCGGAGTCGAGGGCGGCGGACCCGGACGAGCCGGGCTCGACGGTCGCGTCCGTGAGCAGCACCTCGCCCAGGTTCTCGTGCAGCGGGTCCGTGGTACGCCCGATGACCTCGCCGGCCGTGATGGTCAGGCGCCCGCCCTCGGGGTAGCCGACCACGGTCACCGCGTCGCCCGGCTCGGGGTCGGCGGCGGCGAGGGTCGGGTGGCTCGGCAAGGGGTCGGCGGTGCGCACGAGGGCGAGGTCGGCCAGCGACGCGCTCCCGGCGGCCGCCACCTCGAGGTCGCGGCCGTCGTAGGTGCTGACCTCCAGGGTCTCGGAGTCGGCCACCACGTGGCGGTTGGTGATCAGCGTGTGCTCGTCGACCGCGAAGCCGGACCCCGTCGACAGCCCGCTGCAACCGACGTTGCGGATCCGCACGGCCATGCGCTGCACGGCGTCGAAGCCGTCGGGGGAGAGGCCCTCGGCGCCGCTCGGGTCGAGGGACGGGGCCGCGCTGTGCGCCACAGCGGTCGGCACCACGTCGCCCGGCACCGGCCCCGGCAGCGACGGGAGCACCCCGCAACCGGCGAGGGTCGCGGTGACGAGGAGGGCGGGCCCGGCGCGCAGGGCCCGAGCCGTCCCGCGGCGGGGCGCAGGGGTCACCGGTCCAGCTCCCGCTGCAGCTGGTCGCCCGCCTTCGAGGCCTGCGTGCACAGGGTGCCGACGTCGGACGCGAACCGGTCGAGGTCTTTCGCGTCGTACGCGTCGGGGTCCTCCAGCGAGGAGATGAGCTGGGACTGCGCGTCGACGCACTCGCCGAGTGCCGTCGTCACGACGCCTGCGGCCTCGCTCACCCGCTGCTGGTAGTCCACGTACTGCTGCGACGCCACGTTCTCGTCGCCGAGCTGCGCCTTCTCGTTGGCGAGGTCCGTGATGCGCTCCGTCGCGGTGGCGAGCTGTTCGCGCGCGGCCACGAGCTCCGCGTCGGTGGCGCTGAGCTCGGCGTCGAGCGCCGCGACCCGGTCGGCGTACCCGCGGGCCTCGCGCTCCCAGGTGTCGCTGTGCTCCTGCCAGCGCGTCGTCGTGACCCACAGGTACGCACCGACGCCGAGCGCGGCCGCCAGGAGCACGGCCAGCACCACCACCGTCCTGCGGTGGTCATGGCGCCGCGCCGGCGCGGCGCCGGCCGGCGTCGCCGGGTCCGGGGTCGGCTCCGGCGAGGGCGGCGGCGGCCAGGCGGACGGTGCGGACATGTCAGACGACGGAGCCCGTGTACTTCTCGCCGGGGCCCTCGCCCGGGGCGTCCGGCACGACCGACGCCTCGCGGAACGCGAGCTGCAGCGACTTGAGCCCGTCCCGCAGGGAACGGGCGTGCTGGTTGCCGATGTCGGGGGCGCTGGCGGTGACGAGCGCGGCGAGCGCGGTGATCAGCTTGCGGGCCTCGTCGAGGTCGAGGTGGCCCTGGGCGTCGGCGTCCTCCGCCAGGCCGCACTTGACGGCGGCGGCGCTCATGAGGTGCACCGCTGCTGCGGTGATGACCTCGACGGCCGCGACGTCGGCGATGTCGCGGGTCGCGGAGTCCTCGGGGCTCGTCGTGGCGTCGGGGGAGGGGTTCGCGTCGGGCGTGGTGCTCATGAGGACCATCTTCGCATCGGGTCGGATCGGGTCGGATCGGGTCGGGCCCGGTCGGGCCGGAGACGTCGCCCGGCGCGAGGGCCGAGGCCGGGCCCCTGGCGGGGACCCGGCCTCGGCGTGCCGCGGGGCGCGGGCGGTCAGCCCGCCGCGACCTCGGAGCGCAGCTTGGCGCCGAGCTCGGCGTCGACGTTCGTCCAGTACTGGAAGAAGCGCTCGCGGATGTCGTCGATCGTGATCGACTTCCCCTGGCCGGCGAGGGTCTCGAGGAAGCGGGCCTTGGCGGCGTCGTCGAAGACCTCGCGGTACAGGGTGCCCGCCTGGCCGAAGTCGTCGTCCTCGGAGTGCAGGGTCTGCGCGGAGCGCAGCAGCGCGCCGTCCGTCTCCCAGGCCGCCTCGACGCCGCGAGCAGGGTCGGCCACGGGGCCGCCCTCGGCGCCGAACGAGTTCGGCGTGTACACGCGGTGCTCCGGGCCGTTGAAGTGGTATTGCATGTTGCCCTGGTGCATGTAGTTCGCGACGGGGGCGGCGTGCGGCTGGTTGACCGGCAGCTGGTTGTAGTTCGTGCCGATGCGGTGCCGCTGGGCGTCCGGGTAGGCGAAGACGCGTGCCATGAGCATCTTGTCGGGCGAGATGCCGGTGCCCGGCACCTGGTTGCCCGGCGAGAACGCGGCCTGCTCGATCTCCGCGAAGAAGTTCTTCGGGTTCCGGTTCAGCGTGAAGGTGCCGACCTTGATGCGCGGGTAGTCCTTCTTCGACCACGTCTTCGTCATGTCGAACGGGTTGAAGCGGTACGTCTTGGCGTCCTCGTACGGCATGACCTGCACGTAGACGTCCCACGAGGGGAAGTCGCCGCGGTCGATGGCCTCGTAGAGGTCGCGGCGGTAGTAGTCCGCGTCCTCACCGGCGATGCGCTCGGCCTCCTCGGCCGACATGTGCTCCACGCCCTGCTGGGACAGGAAGTGGTACTGCACCCAGAAGCGCTCGCCATCGGCGTTGATCCACTGGTAGGTGTGCGAGCCGTAGCCGTTGAGGTGGCGCCACGACTTCGACAGGCCGCGGTCACCCATGACGTACGTGACCTGGTGGGCCGACTCCGGGGACAGGGTCCAGAAGTCCCACTGCATGTCCGCGTCGCGCAGGCCGGAGGCGCCGAGGCGCTTCTGCGAGTGGATGAAGTCCGGGAACTTCATCGCGTCGCGCAGGAAGAAGGTCGGCGTGTTGTTGCCCACGATGTCGAGGTTGCCCTCGGTGGTGTAGAAGCGCAGCGAGAAGCCGCGCACGTCGCGCCAGGTGTCGGGGGAGCCCTGCTCGCCCGCGACGGAGGAGAAGCGCAGGAGGGTCTCGCTCGTCGCCCCCTTCTGGAAGACGGCCGCGCGGGTGTAGTGCGACACGTCCTCGGTGACGACGAGCTCCCCGAAGGCGCCGCCGCCCTTGGCGTGCGGGTTGCGCTCCGGCACGCGCTCGCGGTTGAAGGAGGCGAGCTTCTCGACCAGGTAGCGGTCGTGCAGGACGGTGGGCCCGTCCGCACCCACGGTCAGCGAGTGCGCGTCGCTCGCGACCGGGGTTCCGGTCTGCGTCGTCGTGAACGGCGTCGTCATGTGATGACGTCCTCTCTGGAGGGGGTTCCGGTTCAGATGGTCGTGCCGGTGACGCCGGCTGCCGGGACGGGGTCGGCAGCGGGGTCGTCGGCACAGGCGGGGCACAGGCCCCAGAAGGTGACCTCGGCGAGGTCGACGGCGAAGCCGTGGGACGCGCTCGGCGTCAGGCAGGGCGCATGCCCCACCGTGCAGTCGACGTCGGCGACGGCGCCGCAGGAGCGGCACACCACGTGGTGGTGGTTGTCGCCGGTGCGCCGCTCGTACCGCGCGGGATGGCCGGCCGGCTCCATGCGACGCAGGAGGCCGGCCGACGTAAGCGCGTGCAGGCAGTCGTAGACGGCCTGCACCGATACCGAGCCGAGGTCGGCGCGCACCGCGCGCACGACGTCGTCCGCGGTGGCGTGCTGGTGCCCGGAGAGCGCGCGCAGGACGGCGAGCCGCGAGCCGGTGACGCGCAGGCCGCGTTCCCGGAGCAGCGCGTCGTCCGTCCTTGCCGTGGTCATGGCGGCGACCCTGCCACACTTTCTGGAACGATTCCAGTAAAGTCCGCGGGGTGGCGTCGGGGGTGCGCGGGGGAGCCACACATCACAGCGGGACCGGCCGGAGGGCACGCCTGCTGGAGCCGATCTCGTGCTAGTCTCGATGGCTGACCGACCTGTATCCGTGCGCACGGAGCTCCGAGCGAGCCGCCGTCGCCGGGTCCGGGTGCATCAAGTGGATCCCATCCCACCCGAGCACCGACCGAGCGCCACGGCGCCGACAGGAGCCGGGTCTCGGTCGGACGCTCCTGTGGGCGTCCGCCTCGGTCGTCGGAGCGCTCGCGCGCCGGCGTCGGTAGATGGCCTCCACCTGTGCTCAGGTCGGGGGCCTTTCCCGTCCCTGACGGTCTACCGACGAGTTCCTAGGAGCATCACCATCAGCGAGCCTCGCATCAACGATCGGATCCGCGTCCCCGAGGTCCGACTCATCGGCCCGGGCGGGGAGCAGGTCGGCGTGGTCGCCACGGGAGTCGCCCTGAAGCTTGCCCAGGACGCCGACCTCGACCTCGTCGAGGTGGCCCCGGACGCCCGTCCGCCCGTCGCCAAGCTCATGGACTTCGGCAAGTTCAAGTACGAGTCGGACATGAAGGCGCGCGAGGCGCGGCGCAACCAGGCGAACACGGTCCTCAAGGAGATCCGGTTCCGCCTGAAGATCGACCCGCACGACTACGGCACCAAGAAGGGCCACGTCGTCCGCTTCCTCGAGGCGGGGGACAAGGTCAAGGTCATGATCATGTTCCGCGGTCGCGAGCAGTCGCGCCCGGAGATGGGCGTGCGCCTGCTGCAGCGGCTCGCGGACGAGGTCTCGGACCTCGGCTTCGTCGAGTCGATGCCGAAGCAGGACGGCCGCAACATGACCATGGTGCTCGGCCCGGTGAAGAAGAAGGCCGACGCCAAGGTCGAGCAGCGCAAGCGGTCCAGCGAGATCAACGCGCAGCGCAAGACCAAGTCGGAGGTCAAGGCCGAGGCGCGTGCGCGCGCCGAGGGCGACACCACGCCGGCCGCCGCCGAGCCCGCCGTCGACGAGGCCCCCGAGGCCCCCGCCGTCGAGCAGGCCCCCGCCGTCGAGCAGGCCCCGGTCGCCGAGCAGGCGCCCGAGCCGCGCCCGGCAGCCGAGAAGAAGGCGCCCGCGCCGGCCAAGTCCGCCACCGCTCCGGCGAAGGCCGCCCCCGCGAAGGCTGCTCCGGCGAAGGCTGCGGAGGCTCCCGCGAAGGCGGCGGCTCCGGCCAAGCCCGCGGCGGCGCCGAAGCCCGCGACGCCGGCCAAGCCGGCCGCAGCCGCGACGCCCAAGCCCGCGACGCCGAAGCCCGGCACCCCGCGGCCGCCGGCCCCGCGGCCGAAGCCGACCCCCCGCACGGGGCGCTGAGGCCTCATACCGACCATCTGGCACCGGGCCGCTCGCCGGCCCCGGTCCGCACCACGTCCCCGCCAACCGGCGGGTGACCGACACGAGGAGAGACGGCAGTCATGCCGAAGAACAAGACGCACTCCGGCGCCAAGAAGCGCTTCCGGGTCACCGGCAGCGGCAAGGTCATGCGCGAGCAGGCCAACCGCCGCCACCTGTTCGAGCACAAGCCGACCACCCGCACTCGCCGCCTCGCGATGGACCAGCAGGTCTCGCAGGCCGACGTCAAGAAGATCAAGAAGCTGCTCGGCAAGTGACCCTCACGGCGGCCGTCGAGGCCGCCGGGATCGCTTCCGGACCCGACACTGCAAGGAGCATCACGTGGCACGCGTGAAGCGGGCGGTCAACGCCCACAAGAAGCGCCGTACGACCCTCGAGCGCGCCAGCGGCTACCGCGGCCAGCGTTCGCGCCTGTACCGGAAGGCGAAGGAGCAGGTCACCCACTCCCTCGTCTACTCGTACCGCGACCGCAAGGCGAAGAAGGGCGACTTCCGCAAGCTGTGGATCCAGCGCATCAACGCTGCGTCCCGCGCGCAGGGGCTGACCTACAACCGCCTCATCCAGGGCCTCAAGGCCGCTGGCGTCGAGGTCGACCGCCGCATGCTCGCCGAGCTCGCGGTCAACGACGTGGCGGCGTTCAACGCGCTCGTCCAGGTCGCCAAGGACGCGCTGCCGGCCGACGTCAACGCGCCCAAGGCCGCCTGAGCCACCCGCTCAGCACCCCAGGACGCCCGGACACCCCTGATCTGTCGATGCCGCGCATGTTCTCAGGCATCCCCGACGTGACGCTCGCCAACCCGCGGGCGGACCGGGTCAAGCAGGTCAGGGCGCTGTCCGGGCGTCCTGCGCGTTCCCGGCACGGGCAGTTCCTCGTCGAGGGCCCGCAGGGCGTGCGCGAGGCCGTGCGCCACGCGCCCGACGACGTCCGGGACGTCTACCTCACCCCCGCCGCGGCCGATCGCTACGACGAGATCGTGGCGGCGGCCGACGGCGCCGGCCTGCGCCTGCACGTGGGCACGCCCGAGGTGCTCGAGGCGATGAGCCCCGACGCCCAGGGCGTGCTCGCCGTCGTGCGGCAGCGCGCCCTCGCGCTCGACGACACCCTGCGTGGGATCGACGCGCGACCCCTGCTGGTCGCGGTGCTCGCGAACGTCCGCGACCCCGGGAACGCCGGCACCGTGATCCGCGCGGCGGACGCCGCGGGCGCGGACCTCGTGGTCCTCGCCGGCGAGAGCGTCGACGTGCACAACCCCAAGGTGGTCCGCTCCACGGCGGGATCCCTCTTCCACGTGCCGGTCGTGACCGGCGTGCCCCTGGCCGACGTCGTCGCCGCGGTGCACGACGCGGGCTGCGTCGTCCTCGCCGCCGACGGCACCGGCGAGCACGATCTCGACGACCTGCTCGACGTGGCCGGCGCCGCCCCGGCCGGGCGGCCCGATCTCGCCGGCTCGACCGCCTGGGTCTTCGGCAACGAGGCGTGGGGCCTGCCCGAGGCCGACCGCGCCCTCGCGGACGCCGTCGTGCGCGTGCCCATCCGCGGCCGCGCCGAGTCGCTCAACCTCGCGACCGCCGCCACGGTGTGCCTGTACGCCAGCGGGCGCGCGCAACGCTGACGGCACGTTCGGTGCCTGTGCGGACGTGGCACGATGCGGGGATGCGCCTGTTCACGGCCGTGTACCCGTCGGCGTCCGCCGGGAACCACCTCGAGCTCGCCCTCGCGGGGGTGGGCGGCGGCGCACGGTCCGACCCGGGCCGCGGGCTGCGATGGGTGCCGCCCGAGCAACGACACGTGACGCTCGTCTTCCACGGCGAGGTGCCCGACGGCGCCGTGCCCGACTACGTGGAGGCGCTGCGGCTCGCGCTCGCCGACGTTCCGTCGTTCGAGCTGGCTCTGGCGGGGAGCGGGTCGTTCGGCGGCCGGACGCTCTGGGTGGGGGTCGCCGGGGCGGTCGACGACCTGCGCCGCGCGGCCGGGCTCGCGCAGGATGCCGCCGTGGGCGCGGCGGGCCTGCCCGCCTCGGACCGCGCCTCGGGGCGCCCACACCTCACCGTCGCGCGCGCCACCCTCCGGGCGGAGGGCGGCCGGGGCGTCGCCGGCGTGCGCGGGGGCTCCCGCCGTCCGCGCGGCCGAGAGGCGGAGGGGTCGCCGCTGGTGCCGTGGGCGCAGGCCCTCGCCGTCTACCGCGGTCCCGCCTGGGACGTGGGCACCGTGCGCGTGGTCGCGTCCCGGCTCGGGGAGGGTCGCTCCGGCGGTCCGCTGCACGAGGACGTCGCCGTCGTCCCTCTGGCGGGCCGCGACGGCCTGGCGGGCCAGGACGATCTCGCGGACCGCGACGGCGCCGGGCCGCCCGTGCCATGATGGGAGGCGTGACACGCCGCGACCGCCGATTTACCGGGCCCGCCACGGGCCCGACCTCGGCTGCGCCCGCGCGCTGAGCGCGCGCGGCACCGCGGACGCCGACCTGACCGGCCCTGGCGGGCACATAAACTGACCCCGCCGCCACACCCCTTCGCAGGGACCCTCTCAGGAAGGCACGCATGTCCACGCCCGCACCCACCCCAGACCTCGGCGCAGACTCGTCCGGCCCCGACCCGCTCGACGTCCCGGCCCTCGACGCCGCGGTCGACGACGCCCTCGCCGCGATCGCCGCGGCCGGCGACCTCGACGAGCTCAAGGCCGTCCGCAGCGCCCACACCGGGGACAAGAGCCCGCTCGCCCTGGCGAACCGCGCCATCGGCGCCCTGCCCGGCTCCGACAAGTCCGCCGCCGGCAAGAACGTCGGCCCGCGCCGCGGCCGCGTGAACCAGGCGATCGCCGCGCGCCAGGCCGAGCTCGAGGCCGAGCGGGACGAGCGCGTCCTCGTCGACGAGGCCGTCGACGTCACGCTGCCGACCGACCGCCGACCGCTCGGGGCGCGGCACCCGATCGAGCTGGTCCAGGAGCGCGTCGCCGACTTCTTCGTCGGCATGGGCTGGGAGATCGCCGACGGCCCCGAGGTCGAGGCGGAGTGGTTCAACTTCGACGCCCTGAACTTCGACCCGGACCACCCGGCCCGGCAGATGCAGGACACGTTCTACGTGTCCGGCGAGGGGGACAAGCCGTCCAACCTCGTGCTGCGCACCCACACGTCGCCCGTGCAGTCGCGCTCGCTGCTGTCGCGCGGCGTGCCGCTGTACGTCGCGTGCCCGGGCAAGGTGTTCCGCACCGACGCGCTGGACGCCACGCACACCCCCGTCTTCCACCAGGTCGAGGGCCTGGCGGTCGACAAGGGCCTGACGATGGCGAACCTGGTCGGCACGCTCGACGCGTTCGCGCGGGCGATGTTCGGCCCGGAGGCGCGCACGCGGCTGCGTCCGAGCTTCTTCCCCTTCACCGAGCCCAGCGCCGAGATGGACCTGTGGTTCCCGCAGAAGAAGGGCGGGGCCGGCTGGATCGAGTGGGGCGGCTGCGGCATGGTCAACCCGAACGTGCTGCGCGCGGCCGGGATCGACCCCGAGGAGTACCAGGGCTTCGCCTTCGGGATGGGCATCGAGCGCACGCTCATGCTGCGCCACACGATCGCGGACATGCACGACATCGTGGAGGGCGACGTGCGCTTCTCCACCCAGTTCGGGACGGAGATCTGATGCCTCGCATCGTCACTGACTGGCTCGGCGACCACGTCGAGCTGCCGGCGGACCTCACCGCGGAGCAGCTCGCGGCGGCGCTGGTGAAGGTCGGCCTGGAGGAGGAGGAGATCCACCCCGCCGCCGTCACCGGCCCGCTCGTCGTGGGCCGCGTGCTCGCGCAGACGCCCGAGCCGCAGAAGAACGGCAAGACGATCAACTGGTGCCTGGTCGACGTCGGCCCGGAGCACAACGCCACGCACATCAAGGGCGTCGACGACGCCGACGTCCCCGTGGGCGGCGCGCGCGGAATCATCTGCGGCGCGCACAACTTCGGCGTGGGCGACCTCGTCGTCGTGTCGCTGCCCGGCACGGTGCTGCCCGGCGGGTTCGCGATCGCGGCGCGCAAGACCTACGGCCACGTCTCCGACGGCATGATCTGCTCGGTGCGCGAGCTCGGCATCGGCGAGGACCACGACGGCATCCTCGTGCTGACCCGCGCCGGCTTCGACGCCGCGGACCTCACCCCGGGCCAGGACGCGATCGCGCTGCTGGGCCTCGGCGACGAGGTGCTCGAGATCAACGTGACCCCGGACCGCGGGTACGCATTCAGCTACCGGGGCGTGGCGCGCGAGTACTCCCACTCCACGGGCGCGCGGTTCACGGACCACGGGCTCGCGGCGAACCTCACCACGCCCCCGCCCGCCGCCACGGCCGACGGCTTCGCGGTCGAGGTCGAGGACGCGGCGCCGATCCACGGCCAGGTCGGCTGCGACCGGTTCGTCACCCGCGTCGTGCGGGGCATCGACCCCGCCGCGCCGACGCCGGACTGGATGAAGCGGCGCCTGGAGGGCTCGGGCATGCGCTCGATCTCCCTGGCCGTCGACGTCACCAACTACGTGATGCTCGACCTGGGTCAGCCGTTGCACGCCTACGACCTGGGCTCGGTGGCCGCGCCGATCGTCGTGCGCCGGGCGGCGCCCGGCGAGCGTCTCACGACGCTCGACGACGTCGACCGCGCGCTGGACGCCGAGGACCTGCTGATCACCGACTCGCCCGCGGGCGAGCGGGGCGCGCGCGTGCTCGGCCTGGCCGGCGTCATGGGCGGGGCGTCGTCCGAGGTGGGCGAGGCCACGACCGACGTGCTCGTCGAGGCCGCGCACTTCGACCCGATCACCGTGGCCCGCACCGCGCGCCGGCACCGGCTGCCGTCCGAGGCCGCCAAGCGGTTCGAGCGCGGCGTGGACCCGCTGCTGCCCGCCGTCGCGGCGCAGCGCGTGGTCGACCTGCTCGTGGAGCTGGGCGGCGGCACCGCCGACCCGGCCGTGAGCGACCTGGACACGACGACGGCGCCCAAGCCCGTGCGTCTCGACGTCACCCTGCCCACACGGCTGTCGGGCGTCGCGTACGACCGGGCACAGGTGGTGGGCATCCTCGAGCAGATCGGCTGCACGGTCACCGACGCGGTGGCGGGCGCCGCCGTGGACGCGGTGCGCGTGACGCCCCCGTCGTGGCGCCCCGACCTCACCGAGCCGGCGGCGCTGGTCGAGGAGGTCGTGCGCATCGCGGGCTACGACCAGATCCCGTCCGTGCTCCCCGCCGCGCCCGGCGGCCGCGGCCTCACCACCGAGCAGCGCGCGCGCCGCTCGGTGGCGCGCGCCCTCGCGGAGGCGGGGCTCGTGGAGGTGCTGTCCTACCCGTTCGTCGGGCAGGCGGACCTGGACGCGCTCGGCCTGCCCGCCGACGACGTCCGCCGCGAGACCCTGCGGCTGGCCAACCCGCTGGCCGACGACCGTCCGTCGCTGCGCGCCGACCTGCTCTCGACGCTGCTCGAGACGGCGCGCCGGAACGTCTCGCGCGGGCTGCCCGACGTCGCGGTGTTCGAGATCGGTCTGGTCACGCGGCCGGTGCCGGGCACGCCCGCGCCGCCGCAGCTGCCCGTCGGCGTCCGCCCGTCCGACGAGGACCTCGCGGCGCTGGTCTCCGCGGTGCCCCCGCAGCCGCGGCACGTCGCCGGCGTCCTCACGGGCAGGGCACGCCCGGCCGGCTGGTGGGGCGACGGCCGCGCGGCCGACTGGACGGACGCGCTCGCCGCCGCCCGCCTGGTGGCCGAGCGGACCGGGGCCGAGGTCACGGTCGTGGCCGACACGGGCACGATGCCGTGGCACCCCGGGCGCTGCGCGGCGCTCACCCTCGCCGACGGCACCGTCGTCGGGCACGCGGGCGAACTGCACCCGAAGGTCGTCGAGGCGCTCGCCCTGCCCGCCCGGGCGGCGGCGTTCGAGCTCGACCTCGGCGCGCTGATCGCCGCGGGCGGCGAGGAGCCCGTCGCGGCGTCGCCCGTGTCGGCGTTCCCGGCCGCCAAGGAGGACTTCGCATTCGTCGTCGACGCCGCGGTGCCCGCGGCGGACGTGCACGCCGCCGTCGTGGCGGGGGCCGGCACGCTGCTGGAGGACGCGCGCCTGTTCGACGTCTTCACCGGCGAGCAGGTGGGCGAGGGCAAGAAGTCCCTGGCCTACTCGGTGCGGCTGCGTGCCGCCGACCGCACCCTCACCGCGGACGACGTGCGCGCCGTCCGCGAGGGCGTCGTCGCGGCGGCCGCCGAGCGCGTGGGGGCCGTGCTGCGTGGCTGACCTCGTGGCGGGGTCGGGGCCGTGGGGGGCCGTCGCCACGACGGTCCCCGCGGCCCGGACGGCGCTCGTCACCGGCGCGAGCCGGGGGATCGGCCGCGCCGTCGCGCTCGGGCTCGCGGCGGCGGGCCTCGACGTGGCGCTCGTCGCGCGCGACCCCGGCCGCCTCGCCGAGGTGGCGCGCGAGGTCCGCGGCCTCGGCCGGGTCGCCCTCGAGCTCCCCGCCGACGTGACCGACGCCGCCGCGGTGGCGGCCGCCGTGCGGTCCGCCGAGGCGGCCTCGGCCGACGGCGGGCTCGGATCGGTGGACCTGCTCGTGAACAACGCGGGCCGCATCGACGCCGAGGTGCCGCTGTGGGAGGCCGACCCGGACGAGTGGTGGGCGGTGCTCGAGACCAACGTGCGCGGGCCGTTCCTGCTGGCCCGGCACGCGGTGCCGGGGATGCTGGCGCGCGGTGGCGGCCGCGTCGTCGACCTCAACAGCGGCGCGGGCTCGCACGACAACGCCGTCGCGACCGCCTACAACGCCAGCAAGACGGCGCTGATGCGCCTCGGCGCGGGCCTGCACGACGCCGGCCACGCCCGCGGGCTGCGGGTCCTGGAGGTCGCGCCCGGCGTGGTGCGCACGGACATGACGGGCGCGATGCGCGCCCACGTGGGGCGGACGGAGTGGACGCCCGTCGAGCGCACCGTGGACCTCGTGACGGCGTTCGCGCGAGGCGACCTGGACGCCTGCTCCGGCTGGTTCGTCCGCGCCTCGCACGACACCCCGGACTCGCTGCGGCGGCTCGCGGACGACGCGACGGCGCCGGCCGCGCGCCGGCTGCGGGTGCAGCCGGCGGCGGACGAAGACCCGCTCGGCCCGGCGCTCACCGGACGGTGAGCCCAGGGCGCAGGGCTCACCGGCGCTCGTCGCGCCAGCGCACCCACTGCTCCACGAGGGACAGATCGTAGTCGGGCCCGCTCGTGCCGATGGTGAACAGCGTGGCGCCGGCGTCGAGCAGCTTCTGCCCGACCTCCTGGGGCGGGGCGCCCACGCCGACCGAGCGCTCCACGAGCGCCGCGGTGTCGCGCCCGACGGCGTCGCCGTGCTCGTCGAGGATCGCGGACTTGCGCGTGAGGGTGTCGACGTCGCCGAAGGAGTGCCAGACGTCGGCGTGCTCGGCCACGAGGCGCAGCGTCTTCTTCTCGCCCCCGCCGCCGATGAGGACCGGGATCTGCCGCGTCGGGGCGGGGTTGCCGGCCGCGAGCCTGGCCTTGATGCGGGGGAGCGCCTCGCCCAGGTCGGCGATGCGCGATCCGGCGGTGCCGAACTCGTAGCCGAACTGGTCGTAGTCCTTGGCGAACCAGCCCGCGCCGATGCCGAGGATCAGGCGGCCGCCGCTGATGTGGTCGACCGTGCGGGCCATGTCCGCGAGGAGCTCGGGGTTGCGGTAGGAGTTGCACGAGACGAGCGCGCCGATCTGCACGCGCTCGGTCTGCTCGGCCCAGGCGCCGAGCATGGTCCAGCACTCGAAGTGCTTGCCGTCGGGGTCGCCCGAGAGCGGGAAGAAGTGGTCCCAGTTGAAGATCACGTCGACGCCGGCGTCCTCGGCGCGCCGGACGGCGTCGCGCATCTGGGCGTAGTCGGCGTGCTGCGGCTGGAGCTGGACCCCGATGCGGACGGGGAAGGTGGTGTCGGTCACGGCGCGAGCCTACGACCGCCTGCAGGCGGTCCCGTCACGCCGTCCGGGTGGCGACCGCGAAGACGCGCCGGAACGCCAGCGGCGTGCCGAACGGGCGCCGCGGGTACGCCTCGCGCAGCGCCGCGCCGAGCTCCGCGTCGAACCGTGCGCGCAGGTCCGTGCCGTGCGCGGCGTCGTGCGCGTCGAGCGCGTGCAGCACCGGCTGGGCGCCGGTCGCCGAGATCCACCGCAGCACCGGGTCGTCGCCGTCGAGCACGTGCGTGTAGGTGGTCTCCCAGGCGTCGACCGACCAGCCGGGCCCGGACAGGAGCTCGAGGTACTCGGCGGGGTCGCCGACGGTGCGGCGCTCGACCGGCCCGACGACGGCGGCGTAGGGCGCGCGGCCGGCGACCTCGCGCAGGGTGCGGTGGCTCGGAGCGTCGTGGTTGCCGGGGACCGAGAACGCGAACGTCTGCCGGGCGGTCGCGGCGAGCGCGGGGAGGAGCTCGCGGTGGCCGGGCACCCACTGGAGCGTGGCGTTGCTGATGACGAGGTCCGCCTCAGGCGCGGGGCCGTGGCCGGCCGCGTGGTCGCGCACGTCGGCGAGCTCGTACCTGCCGTCCGGGTCGGCGGCCCGGGCTCGCTCGATCATGGCGGGCGAGGCGTCGAGCCCGACGAACGAGGCGTCCGGCCACCGATCGCGCAGCACGGGCGTGAGGTGGCCGGGGCCGCACCCGAGGTCGACGACGCTCGACGGCTCGCGCAGGACGCGGGCGACGAGCTCGCCGAACGGGCGGGAGCGTTCGTCGGTGTAGCGCAGGTAGGCGGTGGGGGACCAGTCGGCCACGGCAGTTCCTCTCGACGTCGAGTATCTCGACATCAAGATACTCTGCCAGGACCTAGGGAACCAGCAGCACCTTCCCCGTGGTGGCGCGGCTTTCGAGCGCGCTGTGCGCCTGGCCCGCCTCGGCGAGCGGGAAGGTCGCGCCGACGCGGACGTCGAGGTCGCCCGACGCCGCGGCGCCCAGCACCTCGGCCGCGCGCCACTCCAGCTCCCCGCGGGTGAGCGTGTAATGCGCCAGGGTGGGCCGGGTGAGGTACAGCGAGCCGCCGGAGTTGAGGCGCTGCGGGTCGAACGGCGGCACCTGCCCGGACGCGCCGCCGAACAGCACCAGCGTGCCGCGCGGGCGCAGGGAGGCGAGGGAGGCGTCGAACGTCGCGCGCCCCACGCCGTCGTACACCACGTGCACGCCCCGCCCGTCGGTCAGGTCGCGCACGACGGCGGGCAGCTCGGTGGCGATGTCGTCCATGGCCGCGTAGTCGATCGTGTGGGCGGCGCCGGCCGCCGACGACAGGGCCGCCTTCTCGGGCGAGGAGACCGTCGTGATGACGCGACCGCCGCGCGCCACCGCGAGCTGCGTGGCGAGCAGGCCCACGCCGCCCGCGCCGGCGGTGAGCAGGACGTCGTGACCGGGGCCGACCTCGAACGTGGACGCCACCAGGTAGTGCGCCGTCATGCCCTGCAGCGGCAGCGCGGCCGCCGTGACGAGGTCGAGGCCGGCGGGGACGCGGACGGCGTTCGCGGCGGGCACGACGGCCAGCTCGGCGTACGAGCCGGGCGCCTCGTTCCAGGCCACCCGGTCGCCCACCGCGAAGCCGGTGACGCCGTCACCGAGCGCCTCGACGGTGCCCGCGCCCTCGACGCCGACGACGTGCGGGTAGTCCATCGCATACACGCCCGCGCGGCGATAGGTGTCGATGAAGTTGACCCCGGCCGCCGCGACGCGGACGAGGAGCTCGCCCGGCCCCGGTGATGGATCGGGCTGCTCGACGTACTCCAGGACCTCGGGACCACCCGCCGCGCGGGCCACGACTGCGTGCATGGCTCCGAGCCTACGCACGCCGTCCGGTCAGTCCATCCGCTCCCCGGCGCGCACGGGCGCGTCGAGCCGGTTGCCGGCGGGCGCGAGCGGGCACGTCCATGCCGGGTCGTAGCGGCACGACGGGTGGTAGGCGAAGTTGAGGTCCACCACCATCCGGCCGTCCGTCGCGCCGAGGTCGGCGCCCTTGGCCGTGTCGAGCAGGTAGCGGCCCCCGCCGTAGGAGCCGTCCCCGGCCGTGCCGTCCCGCAGCGGCACGAACAGCCCGCCGCCGTACTGGGCCAGCCACCAGACGTCGAGCGTGCCGAGGCCGGGCAGCGCCAGCACGCCGACGCGCTCCATGGTGGTCGTGCCGTCCGTGCCGGTGTCGACGTCGAGGGTGGCCGGGGCGGCCGGCCGCAGGGGCAGCTCGAAGCGCAGCGCGGGGTCGTAGGGCCAGGACGGCAGCCCCGACGCGCGCAGCGGGTCGCCGGCCGGCAGCGGGCTCTGGGGGTGGGTGACGAACAGGTCGTCCCGACCCTCCCGCCAGACCGCGTGCCCCTCGGCGGGGTCCGGGACGGCGCGCACCGCCGCGTACAGCTCGGCGACCCGGCGGCGCCAGTCGGCGAGCTCGAGGGCGGAGGCCGGCGTCACGACGCCGCCCCGGGGGCGGAGGCGACCTCGAGCTCGGCGAGCAGCAGCGCGTCGCCGCCGGCGTGCCGCCAGGCCGCGTGCCGGCGCAGCCGGAGGCCCGCCTCCGCGGCCCGGGCGGCCAGCAGCTCCGGAGTGGCGAAGCGGTCGTGGTGGACGGGGAAGGCGTGGCGGACGACGGCGGGTCGCCCGAACCCGGTGAACGTCGCCGTGACGACCCGTCCGCCGGGCCGCAGCACGCGCGCCCACTCGGTGAGCGCCGCCGCCGGGTCGGGCAGCAGGTGCAGGGCGGTGACGCACGTGACGAGCTCCACGGAACGGTCGTCGAGCGGCAGCGCGGCGGCGTCGGCCCGCACCAGCCGGGCCGCGGGCACCTCGCGCCGGGCGACGGCGAGCATGTCGGGGGACAGGTCCACGCCGGTCATCGCGAGCGGGCGTGGCGCGGCGGCCGCGAGCGCCCGCAGCACCAGGCCGGTCCCGGTCGCGACGTCCAACACGTCGCGCACGTCGTCGAGCGCGCAGAACGCCGCGACCTCGACGGCCAGGTCGCGGTGCATGGCGCTCTCGTCGTAGGTCGCGGCGCGGGCGTCATACGCCGCCGCGACCGCGGCCGAGACGGCGTCGTCGGTGGGGGTCGAGGTCACGGCCCGACCCTATGCTTCGCGTGTGACCGCAGACACCCGTGCCGCCCTGACGATCCGACCCGCCACCGACGACGACTGGCCTTCGCTGTGGCCCATCGTCGAGGCGGTGGTACGCGAGGGCGAGACCTACGTCTACCCGCTCGACCTCACGAGCGAGCAGGCGCGGGAGATCTGGATGGAGCGGGCCCCGGGAGCGACGGTCGTGGCGGAGGGCGCGGACGGGACGCTCCTGGGCACGGCCAAGATGGGCCCGAACCGACCCGGCCACGGCGACCACGTGGGCACGGCGTCGTTCATGGTGTCGCCCGCCGCGCGCGGGCTCGGGGTGGGCCGGGCGCTCGGCGAGCACGTGGTCGCCTGGCATCGCGAGCAGGGTTTCCGCGGCATCCAGTTCAACGCGGTGGTGGAGTCGAACGAGGCCGCGGTGCGGCTCTGGCGCTCGCTCGGGTTCGAGGTCGTGGGCACGGTGCCGGGCGCCTTCCGCAGTCCCGCGCACGGCTTCGTCGGGCTGCACGTGATGTACCTGCCGCTCGTGGGCTGACGCTCTGCCCGGCCCTCGAGAAAGGGATCCCCACAGGCTGCATACGTATGTATAGTGCTGCATATGGTCAGCACCGAGTCGAGCACCGAGCCGCGCACGTTCCGCGTCGCCGTCGCCGGTGCCTCCGGGTACGCCGGGGGCGAGTTCCTGCGCCTCGCGGCGCGTCACCCCGCCCTCGAGATCGGGACGCTCACGGCGCACTCGAACGCCGGCGTGCGCCTGGGCGCGCTGCAGCCGCACCTGCGCTCCCTCGCGGACGAGGTGCTCGAGCCGACCACGCCCGAGGCGCTCGCGGGCCACGACGTCGTCGTCCTCGGCCTGCCGCACGGGGCCTCCGGCGAGATCGCCGCGCAGCTGCCCGACGACGTCCTCGTGCTCGACCTCGGGGCCGACCACCGGCTCGCCTCGGGCGCCGACTGGGAGCAGTTCTACGGCTCGCCGCACGCGGGCACCTGGCCCTACGGCCTGCCGGAGCTGCTGCACGCGGACGGCGCGGGCCACGTCACCGGCGCCCAGCGCGACCAGCTCGCGGGCGCCCGCCGGATCGCCGTGCCGGGCTGCAACGTCACGGCCGTCACGCTCGGCCTGCAGCCGGGCGTCGCCGCAGGCCTCGTGAGCCCGGCCGACGTCGTCGCGGTCCTCGCCAACGGATACTCCGGCGCAGGCAAGTCCCTCAAGCCTCACCTGCTCGCGGCCGAGGGCCTCGGCTCCGCCGCGCCGTACGCCGTGGGCGGAACGCACCGGCACATCCCCGAGATCACGCAGAACCTGCGCACCGCCGGCGCCCCTGACGTGACGATCAGCTTCACGCCCACCCTCGTGCCCATGTCGCGCGGCATCCTCGCGACCGTCACGGCGCGGCTCGCGCCCGGCCACGAGGACGCCACCGCCGCCGACGTGCGTGCCGCCTGGGCCGACGCCTACGCGGGCGAGCCGTTCGTCGAGCTGCTGCCCGAGGGGCAGTGGCCCACCACGGCCGCCACGCTCGGCGCGAACACCGCCCTCGTGCAGGTCGCGCTCGACGCGGCCGCCGGGCGGGTCGTGACCGTCACCGCCATCGACAACCTGGTCAAGGGCACCGCCGGCCAGGCGGTCCAGGCCATGAATCTTGCCCTCGGCCTGCCGGAGACGGCCGGCCTCGTCACCGAAGGAGTCGCTCCATGAGCATCACCGCACCGGCCGGGTTCCGGGCCGCCGGCGTCGCCGCCGGCCTCAAGGCGTCGGGCGGGCGCGACGTCGCGCTCGTCGTCAACGACGGCCCGCGACGCACGGCCGCGGCGGTGCTCACGACCAACCGCGTGCAGGCAGCGCCCGTGGTGTGGACCCGCCAGGCGGTGAGCGACGGCGCCGCGCGCGCGGTCGTCCTCAACTCCGGCGGCGCCAACGCGTGCACCGGCCCCGAGGGCTTCGGCGACACCCACCGCACGGCGGAGCACGTGGCCGCCGTCCTGTCCGCGAGCGCCGCGACGCCCGAGGACGAGGTCGGCGCCGGCGACGTGCTGGTGTGCAGCACCGGCCTCATCGGTGTGCGTCTGGCCATGGGCGCCCTGCTCGGGGGCGTCGACGCCGCGGCGGCCGCGCTCGCCGGCGACGGCGGCGACGCCGCCGCGGACGCCATCCGCACCACCGACACCGTCTCCAAGCAGGCGCTCGCGCAGCGCGACGGCTGGAGCGTCGGCGGGATGGCGAAGGGCGCCGGCATGCTTGCCCCGGGCCTCGCCACGATGCTCTCCGTCATCACGACGGATGCCGTCGTCGACGCCGCGACGGCCGACGCCGCGCTGCGGACCGCCACCCGGACGACCTTCGACCGCGTCGACTCCGACGGGTGCATGTCGACCAACGACACCGTGATCCTGCTGGTCAGCGGCGCGTCGGGCGTCGAGGTCGGCCTCGAGGAGCTGACGGCGGCGGTCACCGAGGTGACGGCCTCCCTCGCGCGCCAGCTCGTCGCGGACGCCGAGGGCGCGAGCCACGACATCGCCGTGACGGTCACCGGCGCCACCACCGAGGACGCGGCGGTCACCGTCGCCCGGGCCGTCACACGCTCCAACCTGTTCAAGGCGGCCATCTTCGGGAACGACCCCAACTGGGGCCGCATCGTGGCCGCCGTCGGCACCGTGCCCGAGGAGGTCGCACCCTACGACCCGCTGGCGCTCGACGTCACGGTCAACGGCGTGCAGGTGTGCCGGGCGCAGGGCGTGGGCGAGCCGCGCGAGCTGGTCGACCTCGCCGCGTCCCGCGAGGTCACCGTCGTGGTCGACCTGCACGCGGGCGACGCGTCCGCCACCGTGTGGACCAACGACCTCACGCACGACTACGTGCACGAGAACAGCGCGTACAGCTCATGAGCAGCGACGTCGTGAACGGGCTCGCGCCCGAGCAGAAGGCGGAGGTGCTCGTCGAAGCCCTGCCGTGGCTGCAGGAGTTCGCCGGGGCGCTCGTCGTCGTCAAGTACGGCGGCAACGCGATGATCGACGACGAGCTCAAGGCCGCGTTCGCGCAGGACATGGTCTTCCTGCGCCAGGTGGGCCTGCGGCCCGTCGTCGTGCACGGCGGGGGACCGCAGATCAACGCCATGCTGGAGCGCCTCGACATCCACAGCGAGTTCCGCGGAGGGCTGCGCGTCACCACGCCCGAGGCGATGGACGTGGTGCGCATGGTCCTCACCGGCCAGGTGTCGCGCGAGCTCGTGGGCCTCATCAACGCCCACGGCCCGCACGCCGTCGGGCTCTCCGGCGAGGACGGCGGCCTGTTCGGCGCGGTGCGCCGGCACGCGGTCGTCGACGGCGAGCCCGTCGACGTCGGCCTGGTGGGCGACGTCGTGCAGGTGCACCCGTCCGCGGTGCAGGACCTGCTGGACGCCGGCCGCATCCCCGTCGTCTCGACGGTGGCCCCCGACGTCGACGACCCGACCCAGGTGCTCAACGTGAACGCCGACACGGCCGCCGCGGCGCTCGCGGTCGCGCTCGGCGCCTCGAAGCTCATCGTGCTCACCGACGTCGAGGGCCTGTACACCTCGTGGCCGGACAAGGACTCCCTCGTCGAGGAGATCTCTGCGCCCGACCTCGCGGCGCTGCTGCCGAGCCTGACCGCCGGCATGGTGCCCAAGATGGAGGCCTGCCTGCGGGCCGTGCAGGGCGGCGTGCCGCGCGCCACCGTGATCGACGGCCGCCAGCCGCACTCCGTGCTGCTCGAGGTCTTCACCACCCGCGGCAACGGCACGATGGTCGTGCCGGCGCGCACCTCGGTCGCCCCGGCCGGAACCACCCCGGACAAGGAGGCGTCCGCATGAGCGACACCCTGCAGGCCGTGAGCGGCGGCGCGCTCGCCGACGCCTCGAACGCCGCCTGGACCGACCGCTACTCCCACGCCGTGATGGACACGTTCGGCCGGCCGCAGCGCGTCCTGGTCCGCGGCGAGGGCGCGTACGTGTGGGACGCGGACGGCCGCCGCTACCTCGACCTGCTCGCCGGGATCGCGGTCAACGCCCTCGGCCACGCGCACCCCACCCTCACGGCGGCGATCAGCGCGCAGCTCGGCACGCTCGGGCACGTGTCGAACTTCTTCGCCACGCCCACGCAGATCGGGCTGGCGGAGCGGCTGCTGCACCTCGCGGGCGCACCCGACGGCTCGCGGGTGTTCTTCACCAACTCGGGCACCGAGGCCGTCGAGGCGGCGTTCAAGATGGCGCGCCGCAACCGTTCCGACGGACCCGGCGAGGGCGCGTCCCGCACCCGGGTCCTGGCCCTCGAGGGGGGCTTCCACGGCCGGTCGATGGGCGCGCTCGCGCTCACCGCCAAGGCCGCGTACCGCGAGCCGTTCGAGCCGCTGCCCGGCGGTGTCGAGCACGTCCCCTTCGGCGACACGGCCGCGCTCGAGGAGGCGTTCTCCCCGGCCGCCGTCGCCCAGCGGGGCGGCGTCGCGGCCCTCGTCGTCGAGCCGCTCCAGGGCGAGGCCGGGGTCCGGGCCCTGCCCCCGGGCTACCTGGCGCACGCCCGTCGCCTCACGACCGAGGCGGGTGCGCTCCTCGTGCTCGACGAGGTGCAGACCGGCATCGGCCGGACCGGGTCGTGGTTCGCGTTCCAGCAGCCCGAGGTCGGCGGCGGCGTCGTGCCCGACGTCGTCACCGTGGCCAAGGGGCTCGGCGGCGGGTTCCCGATCGGCGCGGCGATCGCGTTCGGCGAGCGCGCGGCGACCCTGCTGGGCCGCGGCCAGCACGGCACCACCTTCGGCGGCAACCCCGTCGCCGCGGCCGCGGGCCTCGCGACGCTGGGCGTCATCGAGCGCGACGGGCTGCTGGACAACGTCCGCCGCGTGGGCGACTTGCTGCGCACCGGGATCGAGGCCGCCGGCAACCCGCTCGTCGCGGGCGTGCGCGGCCGCGGCCTCCTGCTCGCGGTGCAGCTCACCCGGCCCGTCGCGGCCGAGGTCGCCGCCGCGGCGCTCGACGCCGGCTTCGTCGTCAACGCCGTGGCGCCCGACGCGATCCGCCTCGCCCCGCCGCTCGTCCTGACCGCCGACCAGGCGCGCGAGGCCGCCGGCTTCTTCGCCGCCGTCACCGTCCCCAATACCTCCGAGAGCGAGCACTGATGCCCCGCCACTTCCTGCGCGACGACGACCTCACCCCCGACGAGCAGCGCGAGGTGCTCGAGCTCGGCATGGCGTTCCGGGAGGACCGGTTCGTGCGCTCGCCGCTCGCCGGCCCGCAGGGCGTCGCCGTCCTCTTCGACAAGCCGACGCTGCGCACCCAGGTCTCGTTCTCCACGGGCATCGCGGAGCTCGGCGGGTTCCCCGTGATCGTCGACGGCCGCCTCGCCCAGGTGGGCGTGCGCGAGTCCGTCGCGGACGTCACCCGGGTGCTGGACCGCCAGGTGTCCGCCATCGTGTGGCGCACCTTCGGGCAGGACCGCATCGAGGAGATGGCGGCCGTCTCCCGGGTGCCCGTGGTGAACGCCCTCACCGACGGCTTCCACCCCTGCCAGATCCTGGCCGACCTGCTGACCGTCGCGCAGCACCGGGGCGGGCTCGGCGCGCTCGCGGGCCAGCGCCTCGCCTACGTGGGCGACGCCGCGAACAACATGGCGGCGTCCTACCTGCTCGGCGGCGTCACCGCGGGCCTGCACGTGGCCGTCGCCGGGCCCGAGGGCTACCTCCCGCCCGACGACGTCGTGGCCCGCGCCCGCGAGATCGCGACGACGACCGGCGGGTCCGTCACCGTGACCACCGACGTGCGCGCGGCCGTGGCCGGGGCCGACGTCGTCGCCGCGGACACCTGGGTGTCGATGGGCGACGAGGAGGAGGCTGCCGACCGCCTCGCCGACCTCGCCGGCTACGGCGTGGACGACGCGCTCATGGCCGCCGCGGCCGACGACGCGATCTTCCTGCACTGCCTGCCCGCCTACCGCGGCAAGGAGGTCGCCGCGTCGGTGATCGACGGGCCCGCGTCGGTCGTGTGGGACGAGGCGGAGAACCGGCTGCACGCGCAGAAGGCGCTGCTGACCTGGCTCCTGGAGCACCGGTGAGCGCCCCGGACGGCGCCTCGTCGTCGGGCCCGGCCACGGGTCCCGTCGCCACCGGGCCGGCGACGAAGGCCGCGCGCCACGCGCGGATCGTCGAGATCGTGCGCCGCACGCCGATCCACTCGCAGGCCGAGCTGGCCCGCGAGCTCTCCGACGCGGGCGTGAGCGTCACCCAGGGCACGCTGTCGCGCGACCTCATCGAGCTGCGCGCCGAGAAGGTGCGCAACGCGGCCGGCTCCCTCGTCTACGCCGTGCCCGGCGAGGGCGGCGACCGCAGCGTCCAGGCGGCCGGCGAGGGGGAGAGCGAGGTCGGCTACGTCGCAGCGCGGCTCGCCCGGCTGTGCAGCGACCTCCTCGTGTCGGCGGAGGCGTCCGGGAACCTCGTGGTGCTGCGCACGCCGCCGGGCGCCGCGAACTACCTGGCGTCGGCGATCGACCACTCCGTCTTCCCGGGCGTCCTCGGCTCCATCGCCGGCGACGACACGATCCTCGTGATCGCGCGAGACCCGCTCGGCGGCGACGACCTCGCCCGCCGCTTCCTCGAGCTGACCCAACCCTGACCTGACCTGACCTGACCTGACCTGACCTGACCTGACCTGACCTGACCGACGGCGGGCCGTGGCCCCCGCAGGCAGGCGCTGCCAGACTTGACCCGAACCCCCTCGCCAGAAAGAGAACTGTGATGACTGATCGCGTCGTGCTCGCCTACTCGGGCGGCCTGGACACCTCCGTGGCCATCGGCTGGATCGCCGAGGCCACCGGGGCCGAGGTCGTCGCCGTGGCCGTCGACGTCGGCCAGGGCGGCGAGGACATGAACGTCATCCGCAAGCGCGCGCTCGACTGCGGCGCCGTCGAGGCGTACGTCGCCGACGCGCGCGACGAGTTCGCTGCGGAGTACTGCATGCCCGCCCTCAAGGCCAACGGCATGTACCTCGACCGCTACCCGCTGGTCTCGGCGATCTCCCGCCCGGTGATCGTCAAGCACCTCGTGCGCGCCGCCCGCCAGTTCGGCGCGACGACGGTCGCGCACGGCTGCACCGGCAAGGGCAACGACCAGGTCCGCTTCGAGGTCGCGACGACGTCGCTCGCCCCCGACCTGAAGTCCATCGCCCCGGTGCGCGACCTCGCCCTGACCCGCGAGAAGGCCATCGACTACGCCGAGCGCCACGACCTGCCGATCGCGACCACCAAGAAGAACCCGTTCTCGATCGACCAGAACGTGTGGGGCCGCGCCGTGGAGACCGGGTTCCTCGAGGACATCTGGAACGAGCCCACCAAGGACGTCTACTCCTACACCGACGACCCGACGTTCCCGCCGGTCGCCGACGAGGTCGTCGTCACCTTCGACCAGGGCGTGCCCGTGGCCCTCGACGGCGTGGCCGTGACGCCGCTGCAGGCCATCCAGGAGATGAACCGTCGTGCGGGCGCCCAGGGCGTGGGCCGCATCGACATCGTCGAGGACCGCCTGGTGGGCATCAAGTCCCGCGAGATCTACGAGGCGCCGGGCGCCATCGCGCTCATCGCGGCGCACCAGGAGCTGGAGAACGTCACGCTCGAGCGCGAGCAGGCCCGCTTCAAGCGCCAGGTCGAGCAGCGCTGGTCCGAGCTGGTCTACGACGGCATGTGGTTCTCCCCGCTGAAGAAGAACCTCGACACCTTCGTCGACGAGACCCAGAAGTACGTCTCCGGCGAGATCCGCATGGTGCTGCACGGTGGCCGGGCCACCGTGACGGGTCGCCGCTCGGAGCAGAGCCTGTACGACTTCAACCTCGCCACCTACGACGAGGGCGACGCCTTCGACCAGTCGCACGCCAAGGGCTTCATCGAGATCTACGGCCTTGCCGCCAAGCAGGCCGCGGCCCGCGACGAGCGGTTCGGCAACGGCGTGGACTTCGGCACCGGGGAGTTCTGACGTGGCGTCTTCTGATACGGGGTCCGAGGTGACGCCCGGCGGCCCGGACGGGACCGTGGGCCGGACCTCCGACAACGTCTCCCTGTGGGGCGGCCGGTTCGCCGGCGGCCCGTCGCCGGAGCTGCAGGCGCTGTCCCAGTCGACGCACTTCGACTGGGTCCTCGCCCCGTACGACATCCGGGGGTCGCGGGCGCACGCCCGCGTGCTGCACGCCGCCGGCCTGCTGAGCGACGACGAGCTCGCGGGCATGCTCGAGGCCCTGGACGTGTTGCTCGCCGACGTCGAGTCGGGCGCGTTCCTGCCTGTGCTCGGTGACGAGGACGTGCACACCGCCCTCGAGCGCGGGCTCATCGAGCGCGCCGGCGCCGAGCTCGGCGGCAAGCTGCGCGCCGGCCGGTCCCGCAACGACCAGATCGCCACGCTCGTGCGGCTCTACCTGCGGGACCAGGCGAAGACGGTCGTGGCCCAGGTGCTCGACGTCGTGGACGCGCTCGTCGGGCAGGCGCAGGCGGCGGGCGACGCCGTCATGCCCGGGCGCACCCACCTGCAGCACGCCCAGCCGGTCCTCGTGGCGCACCAGCTCCTCGCGCACGCGTGGCCGCTGCTGCGCGACGTCGACCGCCTCGTCGACTGGGACGTGCGCGCGGCGCGCTCGCCGTACGGCTCGGGGGCGCTCGCGGGCTCGTCGCTCGGGCTGGACCCGGCCGCGGTGGCGGCCGAGCTCGGCTTCGACGGCCCGGTGGAGAACTCGATCGACGGCACGGCCGCGCGCGACGTCGTGGCGGAGTTCGCGTTCGTCGCGGCGATGGTCGGCATCGACCTGTCGCGGCTGAGCGAGGAGATCATCCTCTGGAACACGAAGGAGTTCGGCTTCGTGCGGCTGGACGACTCGTGGTCGACCGGGTCGAGCATCATGCCGCAGAAGAAGAACCCGGACATCGCCGAGCTGGCGCGCGGCAAGGCGGGGCGCCTCGTGGGCGACCTCACCGGCCTGCTCACCACGCTCAAGGGCCTGCCGCTGGCGTACAACCGGGACCTGCAGGAGGACAAGGAGCCGGTCTTCGACCAGGTCGCCACCCTCACGGTGCTGCTGCCCGCGTTCGCGGGGATGGTCCGGACGCTCACGTTCGACACGGGGCGGACGGCAGAGCTCGCCCCGCAGGGCTTCTCGCTGGCGACCGACATCGCCGAGTGGCTGGTGCGGCAGGGCGTCCCGTTCCGGGTCGCGCACGAGGTCGCGGGCGCGTGCGTCCGGGTCTGCGAGGAGCGCGGCATCGAGCTGTGGGACCTCTCGGACGCGGACCTCGCCGCCATCTCGGAGCACCTGACGCCGGGCGTCCGCGAGGTCCTGAGCGTCGAGGGGTCCGTGGCCTCGCGCGACGGCGTCGGCGGCACCGCCCCGGCACGCGTCGCGGAGCAGCTCGAGGAGGCCGCGGGACGGTCCGCGGAGTTCCGCTCCTGGGCGGAGGGCTGAGCCACCCACCGGACGCAGACGGCCGTGCTCCCTACGCGGGAGCACGGCCGTCGCCGTGCTGGCAGGCAGGATGGGGGGCGGGCCCGTCGTGGCGACGGCGGGCGCGATGCACCTACGCGACCGCGCGGCGCCCGCGCGGGAAGGAGCTGTCCGGATGACCGTGCCGTTGGACGTGCTGGACGTGCTCGTGGACCGGGTGTGCAGCGCCGCCGCGCGCCTGCCTGGCCCGGCGGCGCCCGCACCGTGGCGCCGTACCCGCCTCGTGTGCGTGGACGGCCCGGCGGGGTCGGGCAAGACGACGCTCGCCACGCAGCTGGCAGTGCGGTTCGCGTGCCAGGTGGTGCACCTGGACGACCTCTACGAGGGGTGGGAGGCGGGCCCCGACGGCGGCGCTCGTCGGCTGGGCGAATGGGTCCTCGAGCCGCTCGTGGCCGGGCGGCCGGGACGGTACCGCCGGTACGACTGGGAAGCGCAGGTGTACGCGGAGGCGCACGACGTCGAGCCCGCGCCCGTGCTCGTGGTCGAGGGCTGCGGGGCCGCCGCACGCCAGGTCGACCCGTGGGCGGCGGTGCGGGTGTGGGTCGAGGCGGACGACGGGGTGCGGCTCGCGCGAGGGTTGCGCCGTGACGGAGAGCAGGCCCACGCGCAGTGGCTGCGATGGATGGCCGACGAGCGCACCCATTACGCCACCGAGAGGACGCGGGAGCGGGCGGACGTCCGGCTCGACGGCGTGGGTCGTCTCGTCGCCGCCTCGGCGACCTCGCCGGTCGGGCCGCGATGAGCGGGCCGCGCACGGGGAGCGACCGCGCGGTGGGTCGCGACATGATCCCTGGCCGTGACTGGTTCGAGCGCGACGTGCACGTCGTGGCGCGCGAGCTGCTCGGTGCGCTCCTGACCCGCCGCACCCCCGGCGGCGCCGTCACCGTGCGGATCACCGAGGTCGAGGCCTACGCGGGCCCGGCCGACCCGGGCTCGCACGCGTTCCGCGGGGAGACGGCGCGCAACCGCACGATGTTCGGCGAGGCCGGGCGGGTCTACGTGTACCGGCACCTGGGGCTGCACCACTGCATGAACGTCGTGTGCAGCCCGCCGGGCGAGGCGTCGGCGGTCCTGCTGCGCGCCGGCGAGGTGGTCGAGGGCGCCGACCTGGCGCGCGAGCGGCGCGCCGCCGCGGGCGTCACCCGGTCGGACGTTGACCTGGCGCGCGGCCCGGCGCGCCTCACGGTCGCACTCGCGGTCACGCGGGACGACGACGGGCGGGACGTCACCGACCCCGGGGGAGAGCTCGTCCTGCGCGTGCCGGCGACCGTCGACCGCGCCGGAACGGAGGTCGTCGCCGGCCCGCGGGTGGGCGTGAGCGGCGACGGCGGCCGCGCGGACCTGTTCCCGTGGCGGGTCTGGCTCGCCGGCGACCCCACCGTCTCGCCGTACCGCGCCGCGGGACCGCGGCGCCGGTCGCGGTAGCGGTCGGGCACACTAGGAGGGCGACCCGTCCGGGTCGCGACCCCCTTTCCCGAGGAGCACACGGTGACCGACGTTCTCGACGAGCTGCACTGGCGGGGCCTGGTGGCGCAGTCCACCGACGAGGCCGCGCTGCGTTCTGCGCTGGCCGAGGGACCCGTCACCTATTACGCGGGCTTCGACCCGACGGCGCAGAGCCTGCACATCGGGCACATGGTCCAGCTGCTGAACATGCGCCGTCTGCAGCTCGCGGGGCATCGGCCGCTCGCGCTGGTCGGCGGGGCGACGGGGCTGATCGGCGACCCGCGGCCCACCACGGAGCGCTCGATGCAGTCGCGCGACGTCGTGGCCGGATGGGTGGACCGCATCCGCGGGCAGATCGAGCCGTTCCTCGACTTCGAGGGCCCTGCCGCGGCGCGCATGGTCAACAACCTCGACTGGACCGGCTCGATGTCGGCGATCGACTTCCTGCGCGACGTCGGCAAGCACTTCCGCGTGGGCACCATGCTGTCGAAGGACATCGTGGCCCGCCGTCTGCGCTCGGACGAGGGCATCAGCTTCACCGAGTTCAGCTACCAGGTGCTGCAGGGCATGGACTTCCGGGAGCTGTACGAGCGGCACGGCTGCACGATGCAGCTCGGCGGCAACGACCAGTGGGGCAACCTGCTGTCTGGCGTCGAGCTGATCCGCAAGACGCACGGAGCTGCGGTGCACGCCCTCACCTCGCCGCTCATCACCAAGGCGGACGGCACCAAGATGGGCAAGTCGGAAGGCGGGGCCGTGTGGCTCGATCCGGAGCTGACGAGCCCGTACGCCTTCTACCAGTTCTGGCTCAACACCGCGGACGCGGACGTCGTGAAGTACCTCAAGGTGTTCACCTACCGCTCGCGGGAGGAGATCGAGGCCCTCGAGGGGGAGGTAGCCGAGCGGCCCTTCGCCCGCGAGGCGCAGCGCACCCTGGCCGGCGACCTCACGACGCTCGTGCACGGGCAGGGCGCCACGGACGCCGTGATCGCGGCGAGCCAGGCCCTCTTCGGCCGCGGCGAGCTCCGGGGCCTGGACGCCGGCACGCTCGGCGCCGCGGTCGCCGAGCTGCCGCGGACGACGGCGAAGGCGGGCGACCTCGTGGTCGACGCGCTCGTCGGGTCGGGCCTCGTCGCGTCGAAGGCGGCCGCGCGCCGGGCCATCGGCGAGGGCGGCGCCTATGTGAACAACACGAAGGTCGCCTCCGAGGACGCCGCGCTCGCGGCGGAGGATCTGCTGCACGGCCGGTACGCCGTGCTGCGCCGCGGCAAGCGGACCCTTGCGGTGGCCGTGGCGGAGTGACCGAGGCGGAGTGACCGTGGCGCGCAGCGCCGTGACCGGGGCCCGGGTGGGAGCGAAGAGCTCTCGCCCGGGCCCCTGGTCGTAGCGCGTGCCCCGCGGTCCGTGCCCACGAGCAGGTCGGACGCGTATCGGCGCAGGTCAGAGGGCGATTTGGTACCCCGGCGGAACTGTGTGTAATGTTCAGGTCGTTCGCCCGACAGGGAGAACGGACACCGAGGAGACAGCCGAGAGGCTGGGTACCGGTGGCCGGCCCGGGGCGGACAACCCGAATCCTTCTTCACGAGGACGCCGCGTGCGCCCTCGTTCGGGAACGGGTCGTTCGAACCAGCGCTTCAGAGCTTCGGCCGGAAGTTGACGGGGCAGGACGAACCGAGTAAGGTTGAGGGGTTGCCCCGGCGGGGCTGGAACGGGAATGGTTCTGGTCTTGTGGGTGTGCGTCGGTTGTTTGAGAACTCAACAGTGTGTTTGATAGTCAATGCCAAATTTTTGGAACCTTTGTTGGTTTC
>NZ_JBSGUW010000021.1:0-69953 GCF_053608125.1 Isoptericola sp. NPDC055063
GACTATCAAACACACTGTTGAGTTCTCAAACAACCGACGCACACCCACAAGACCAGAACCATTCCCGTTCCAGCCCCGCCGGGGCAACCCCTCAAACTTACCAGATCGTTTTCCCTCTTCCAAATCCCTGATCCGTGGATCAAAGGGAATCGAGAAGACGATCCGACCCACCGAAAGGAATGCGCGAAGCATCCCGCCCTTGAAGGTGTGGGTTTCAGTCCCGGCCCGGCCACCGGTACCCAGTCTCTCGACTGTCTCCTCGGTGTCCGTCGGCCCGTCGGGCTGACGTCGTAGAACATTACCCGGATGGAGCGTCCCGTGCAACGTGGCCGGACGTGGGGCGCGCCCCGTCCGGCCACGCCCGGTCCAGAGGCCCCTCTCGACGCCTCCGGGGGGCGGGTACCCGCCGTGCCCTGACAGCCCGGCGGGTACCCGTGCCTGCCTCAGGCGGGCACCGGCTCCGGCGCCTTCCCCCGGGCGAGCGCCCGCGCGGCGTCGAACTCCCCGAGCACCGCGGCGTCCGGCCGGGGCGTCAGGAGGCTGACCACGACGGCGACCAGGAGGCCGACAGCGAAGCCCGGGACGATCTCGTACAGCGTGTCCGCGAGCCCGGACCGTCCCCACGCGAACGCGACGACGGCTCCCGCCACCATCCCGGACAACGCGCCCCACCGCGTGAGGCGGCGCCAGTACAGGCTCAGGATGACGACGGGGCCGAAGGCCGAGCCGAACCCTGCCCAGGCGAACCCCACGAGATCGAGGATCGAGGAGGTGCGGTCCAGCGCGATCAGGCCGGCGACGATCGCGACCAGGAGGACTCCGCCGCGGCCGAGCATCACCTCGGCGCGCGTGCTCAGCCGCAGCCCGGTCATCTTGACGAGGTCCTCGACGAGGGCGGACGAGGACACGATGAGCTGCGACGAGATGGTCGACATGATCGCGGCCAGCACCGCAGCCAGCACCAGGCCAGCGATCAGGGGGTGGAAGAGGAGCTGGGCCAGCAGCAGGAAGATCGTCTCGGGGTTGTCGACCTCGAGACCCTCGACGTTCGCGTAGGCGACGCCCACCAGTCCGGTCGTCACGGCGCCCAGCGCGGTGAGCACCATCCAGGCGATGCCGATGCGCCGGCCCGCGGTCGCGTCCTGCGGCGTCCGGATCGCCATGAAGCGCACGATGATGTGCGGCTGGCCGAAGTACCCGAGCCCCCACGCGAGCGCGGAGATCACCCCGGTCGCCGTCGCGCCGGCGAAGAACGACAGGTGCTGCGTGGTGCCGTCGGCGTCCGCGGCGCGGATGCCCTCCTGGACCGCGGCCCAGCCGCCGAGGTCGACGATCGCGAGCACGGGCACGGCCACGAGCGCCGCGAGCATGAGCAGCCCCTGGGCCACGTCGGTCCACGTCGCGCCGAGGAAGCCTCCGAAGAGCGTGTAGGCCAGGGTCACGCCGCCCACGACGAGCAGCCCGGTGAGGTAGTCCAGGCCGAACGAGCTCTCGAAGAAGGTCCCCCCGGCCACCATCCCGGAGGAGACGTAGAACGTGAAGAACACCAGGACGATGACGCCGGCCGCGATGCGCAGCAGGTGTGCGGGGTCGCGCAGCCGGTTGTCGAAGAAGCTCGGGATGGTGATCGAGTTGTTCGCGACCTCCGTGTAGGCGCGCAGGCGCGGCGCCACGAACTTCCAGTTGAGCCAGGCGCCGATGGTCAGGCCCACCGCGATCCACGCCTCGACGAGGCCCGTCAGGTAGATCGCGCCGGGGAGGCCCATGAGGAGCCAGCCCGACATGTCGGAGGCTCCCGCGCTCAGCGCGGCGACGCTCGGGCGCAGCCGCCGCCCGCCGAGCATGTAGTCGTCCAGGTCGTCGGTGCGGCGGTAGGCGGCGTACCCGATGCCCAGCATCGCCAGGAGGTACACGACGATCGCGATCGTCTGCCAGGTCTGATCGCTCATGCGATCGATCACCCTCTCGGTCGTGTCGTTGCAGCGTCTGGCGCTGGACGCGCCGACCGCCGCGTGGTGCACGACGGACCGGGGCCAGGTCGGTACGCGGTCGGCGCTGACCTCGCTGCTGTGCCACCCCAAAGGGCCGGAAAACACAACGGCCCGATCCCGAGGAGGGATCGAGCCGTGGTGTCTTCGGTGCGCCCGGAGGGATTCGAACCCCCAACCTTCTGATCCGTAGTCAGATGCTCTATCCGTTGAGCTACGGGCGCAGTCCTGATCGGCGCTGTCGCACCGACCGACGAGAACATTACAGGCCCTCGGCCGGTTCCCCAAACCGAGGATGCCCATCGTGATGCACGACACCGGAGCCGGGCTTCTCGGGCCCGTCCTCGCCGTCGCCCCACCGTCCCGGGCAACAGAAAAGGCCCCGGGCGTTCAGCAGCCGGAGCCTTCCTGGCGGAGACGGCGGGATTTGAACCCGCGAACGGGTTGCCCCGTTACCACCTTAGCAGGGTGGCGCACTAGACCAGACTATGCGACGTCTCCTCGCGGCAGCACAGCAGCACCGCGGCGCCCAGACTAACCGCCGGGGATGCCCGGGGGCAAAGCCGCGCGCCGTCGACCCCGCCACACGGCCGCCCACGCTACGGTCGGGCCCATGCTGGACGACGACGACCAGGACCGCCGGCGCGCCCCTGACGGGCGCCCGGACACCACCCCGCACGACGGCGGGCACCCTCGCGACCAGGGCGACGACGAGGCCGAGGACCAGGCCGATGAGCATGGCGACGACGGGCGCGGAGACCAGGACGTCGACTACGACGTCCTCGTCGTCGGCTCGGGGTTCGGCGGCAGCGTGGCGGCGCTCCGACTGACGGAGAAGGGGTACCGCGTCGGAGTGCTCGAGGCCGGCCGCCGGTTCGCCGACGACGAGCTGCCGCGCACGTCGTGGGACCTGCGCCGCTTCCTGTGGGCGCCCGCGCTGGGCTGCTTCGGCATCCAGCGGATCCACCGCCTCAAGGACGTGCTGGTCCTGGCCGGCGCGGGCGTGGGCGGCGGCTCCCTCGTCTACGCGAACACCCTGTACCGCCCGCTCGACGCGTTCTGGTCCGACCCCGCCTGGGCGCACGTGACGGACTGGAAGGCGGAGCTCGAGCCGTACTACGACCAGGCGGAGCGGATGCTCGGCGCCGTGGACTACCGGCGCACGACCCCGGCCGACGAGGTGATGCGCGACGTCGCCGAGGAGATGGGCGTCGGCCACACGTTCCGCAAGGTGCGGGTCGGCGTGTTCCTCGGGGACGAGGAGACGGCGGACCCGACCCGGCCGTGCGGCGCCCCCGGCGCCGCCGTCCCCGACCCCTTCTTCGGCGGCGCGGGACCGGAGCGGAACCCGTGCCTGCACTGCGGCGAGTGCATGACCGGCTGCCGGCACAACGCCAAGAACACCCTCGTCAAGAACTACCTGCACCTCGCGGAGGGTGCCGGCGCCCGGGTGCACCCGCTGACCACGGCCACCGCCGTCGTGCCACGGGCCGAGGGCGGCTACGAGGTGCGCACGCACCGGACAGGACGGGGCTGGGCCGGCCGTCGCACCTACCGCGCCCGGCAGGTGGTCCTCGCCGCGGGCACGCTCGGCACCCAGCGGCTCCTCCACGCGATGCGCGACAGCGGCGACCTGCCGCACCTGTCCGACCGTCTCGGGCACCTCACGCGCACCAACTCCGAGGCGCTGCTCGGAGCCATGCGCCCCGTGCGGCGCGGGCAGGTCGGCGAGCCCGACTACTCCGAGGGCGTGGCCATCACGTCGTCCTTCTACCCGGACGAGCAGACGCACGTCGAGCCCGTCCGGTACGGGCGCGGCTCCAACGCGATGGGGCTGCTGCAGACCGTGCTGGTCGACGGCGTCGCACCGGGCGAGGGGCCGCGCTGGCGGCGGTGGCTCGGCGAGCTCTGGCAACGGCGCCGGGACGTCCCGGCCCTCTACGACCTCCGCGGCTGGTCGCAGCGCACCGTGATCGCGCTGGTGATGCAGAGCCGCGACAACTCGCTCACGACGTTCACGCGGCGCGGCCCCTTCGGGCGGCGCCTCACGTCCCGGCAGGGCACCGGTGCGCCGAACCCGACATGGATCCCCCTGGCCCACGACGCCGTCCGCGCGATGGCGGCCCGCATGGGCGGGCTCGCCGGCGGCAGCGCGGGCGACCCGTTCGACGTGCCGATGACCGCGCACATCCTCGGCGGCTGCACGATCGGCGACTCCCCCGACACGGGCGTCGTCGACCCGTACCACCGGGTGCACGGCCATCCCGGCCTGCACGTGCTCGACGGCTCGACGGTGACGGCGAACCTCGGCGTCAACCCCTCCCTGACGATCGCCGCCCAGGCCGAGCGCGCGTGCGCCCTGTGGCCCCACCGCGGCGACCCCGACGCCCGGCCCGCACCGGGGTCCGCGTACGCCGTCGTCCCGCCCACGGCGCCACGCCATCCCGTCGTCCCGGCCGCCGCGCCGGGCGCCCTGCGGCTGCCGATCGTCGAGATCCGCTGAGGCGACGCAGGAAAGCGCCCCCGACGGGACCGTCGGGGGCGCTTTGGTGCGTGGCGGAGGGCGAGGGATTCGAACCCCCGGTGCATTGCTGCACAACGGTTTTCAAGACCGTCACATTAGGCCGCTCTGTCAGCCCTCCCGGAACGGCGGCGAGGCCGCCGTCCGGCTCAGCAGTGTACCGGCCGGGCACGCCCGCGGCCCCGGACGCCGAGGCGCACCGGGGCCGCGGGGACGGCCGGTGGACGGGCGACCGTCAGGCCGCGCCGCCGCCCGAGCGCAGCTGGCGCATCGCGAGCTGGACCAGGGCGATGAGCGTCTGCTTCGTCGCCGCGCGCGAGCGGGCGTCCGTGTAGAGCATCGGCACGTGCGCCGGGATCTGGAGCGCCTCGCGGACGTCCTCGAGCCGGTGCTTGGCCACGCCGTCGAAGCAGTTCACACCGACGACGAAGGGCACGCCCCGCGACTCGAAGTAGTCGATCGCCGGGAAGCACTGCTCCAGGCGGTCCGTGTCGACGAGCACGACGGCGCCGATGGCGCCGCGGATCAGGTCGTCCCACATGAACAGGAAGCGGTCCTGGCCCGGCGTGCCGAACAGGTAGAGCCACAGGTTGCCCGGCAGGGCCACGCGGCCGAAGTCCATCGCCACGGTCGTGGTGGTCTTGCGGTCGGACACGCCACCCGCGTCGTCGACGCCCACCGAGTGCTCCGTCATCGCGGCCTCGGTGTTGAGCGGCTCGACGTCGGAGATGGAACCGATGAACGTCGTCTTGCCGACGGCGAACCCGCCCGCGACGACGATCTTCGTGACGGTCGGGGCGGTGGACGGCTGGGCGGGGGCCGCCGCGGGGGCGGACTGCGCCGGGGCCGCGGGGGTCGCCGCGGCCGCGGCCGGCGCCGCCTGCGAGGGCTGGGCCTGCGCGGCCGGAGCCTGCGCGGCCGCGGTCTGCGGCGCCTGGACCTGCTGCGCGACCGGACGCGACGCCGCCTCGGCCACCGGGGCGGCGGCCGTCGGCACCGAGGTGATCGGGCCAGGGGCTGCCTGGGCCGCCGGGGCACCGCCGAGCACGCTCTGCCGCTGCGGGGCGCCCACCGCCGCCGGAGCACCGCCGACCGTCGGCGTGCTCACCGCGCCGACGGTCTGCGAGACCGGCGCCCAGGCCGGGGACATCCCCCCGGACGCTCCGGGCGTCGGGCTGTCAGAGGGCGGAAATGCCATTGAGAACACTCTCCAAGACGCTCAGAGACAGGCCCGAGTGGGAACTGCCGTGACCCGTGTGGACGTTCACCGGGGTCGAGGTGTGCACGGTGATGTGCCCCTCCTCCTGCATGTCCGCGACCAGGATGCGGACGACGCCGAGGGGCAGGCGCAGCAGCGCGGAGAGCTCCGCGATCGAGACGTAGGTGTGCGCGGCGTGCTGCAGGATCGCCCGCTTCTCCGGAGTGAGGCCCATGCTCGTGACGGCACCGGGCAGCACCTCGACCAGCGCCTCGAGCGGCAGGTCGGACATGGCGGAACGGACGCGGCCGCCCGTGACCGCGTAGGGACGCACCGTCGAGGCCTCGTAGCCGTCTGCCGAGTGCGCACCCAGAGAACCGAACGATGCATGCGTCATGGTCGCGACCTCATCCCACCCGCGCGGAGCGCGTCGAGCCGTCCACCGGAAGGTTCCCTCGCATCTCCGAGATCAGCTGCGGGGTGAGCGTGGCCTCGGTGCGGGACACGAGCAGCGCCATCTCGTAGCCGATGAGGCCGATGTCGCAGGACGACTCGGCGACCACCGCGAGGACGGAACCGTTCGAGACGTTCATCAGGAAGAGGAACCCGTTGTCCATCTCGATGACGGCCTGGCGCACGTTGCCGCCGTTGAGCTGGCGGGCGGCCCCACGGGTGAGGCTCGACATGCCGGAGACGATCGCCGCGAGCTGGTCGCCGCTGGTGCGGTCGAGCTGGTCGGACATCGCCATGAGCAGACCGTCCGCCGAGACCACCAGGGTGTGGCGGCTGCCCGGGACGGTGCGCACGAAGTTGTCGAGAAGCCACCCGAAGTTGGTCGCTTCAGTACTGAGGGTCACGCTTCCTCCTCGTCAAGTACGCCGAAGGCGCAGGTCACCGCTGCTGCGGCGCGGATCCAGGGACATCATTCACGGTAGGGACGGCCGGCGTCGAGGCCCCGAGGGCACTCGCGTCGTCACGGCCGCGGCTCGTGGCCGACTGGAAGGCCGACAGACGCGAGCGGAGCTGCTCCGGGTCCCGCTCGATACGGGCCGTGAACCGCTCGGTCGCCCCCGAGGTCTCCCCCGCCCGCTGGCGCCGTGCCAGGCCGCCCGACACGCTCGAGACCGTCGTCGGGCGGTAGGTCTGCTCGTCGTTCGTCGAAGTCACGTTCCCTTCCTGGAAGACGCCGCGCTGCAGCATCGTGGACATCTCCTCGTACAGGACGGCCGAGGCCATCCACTCCGACCGCGCCTCGACCGTGTCCGGCACGAAGTGCGGGTCAAGCGGGTCGTTGCCGCCGGTCTCCGTCGGGCGCAGCGGGAGCACCGAGCCGCCGTACGAGGTGGCCGCCGGCTCCTCGCGCGGCTCCGGCCGGGCCTCCTCGCGCGGCGCCTCGTACGCCGCAGGGGCGGCGTCGAACGGCGCCGGCTCGGGGCGGGTGGGCTCCTGGACGGCACCCATCGACGCCGGGAACGGCGTCGACGCGGCGGGCGCCGCAGGCTCCTCGGACGAGGGCTTGCGGCCGAACAGGCCGCGCTTGCGGCCCGCCTGCGCCTGCTCGCTCTCGCGGGCGGCGCGACGCGTCGGCAGGTCCGCGATGAGGTCCTCGAACGCGGGGAGCTCCTGGAACGCGTCCTGGGCGGGCTCGGCCTGCGGCGCCGGGGCGAGGGAGTCGCGCGGCGCCTGGACCGGGGGCGTGACCGGGTCGAACGACGACGTCGCGACGGGCTCGACGACCTCGCGCACGACCGGTTCGAACGCCGAGGTGGCGGGGCCGGCGTACGCGACCGGCGCCGGCGCCGGGGCCACCGGAGCGGGCGAGGCCGCGGCGGGCGCGACCGGACCGGGCTCCACCGGTGCCGCCGGGGCGGGCGCAGCGGCGCGCGTGGGGAGCGCCACCGCGGGCGAGGCCTCAGTGGCGGGGCGGTACGCCTCCTGCTGCACAGGGGCCGGCGCCGGGGCGGGCGCCGGCGCCTCCTCGGGCTCGGCGACCGGCACGACGTGGGCCGCCGCGGGCGGCTCGTCGACGGCCACCGGGGCGAACGCCTCCGGGAGCGCGGCCGGGTCCTCCGTGACGGCGTCGAGCTGCAGCGTGCTCTCGGTCTCGGAGACGTCGATCGACCCCATGGACCGGAAGCTGGAGAACAGCCCCGCGCGCTGGTCGACGTTGAGCACCGGCGCCGACACGGGCTCGGGCTCCGCCGCCTGTGGCTCCGGCTCGGCGCGGTGCCGGCTCGGCAGCGACGACGCGGAGGCCTCCACCGCCGCCGGCGGGCGCCAGGCGTCGGTGGTCGACTCGTCCGCGAGCTCCGGGAGGTCCGGGGTGGCCAGCGGCGGCAGCACGATCGGGCCGGTGTCGACGCCGGCGGGAGCCGGGGCGTTGTCCGCGGGAGCCTCGGAGCGCCGACGGCGCGGCATGCCGATCGACGTCGTGCCGTCCGTGAGCGCGTCGAGGTCCACCGCGACCGCGGCGGGGGGCTCGGGCGCGACGGGCAGCGACGACGAGATCGCCGGGGTCGGCATGGTCCGGGTGTCGTCGACCGGGGTACCGAACCCCGGCGCGGCGAACGGCGCGGGCTCCGCGAGGGGCGTGGGCTCCGCGAACGGTGCGGGCTCGGCGACGCTCTCCGCGGCGGCGGGCACGGCGTCGACCGGGCTCGAGGCGGGCGCGGCGACGGTGCCCACGGCCTGGCCGCTCAGGTCGGCGGCCGCGCTCTGCGTCGCCGCCTCCAGCGGGTCCGTCGGCTCGGGCAGCGGGAGCGCGTCGTCGGGCAGGAACAGGTCCGCCGGGAACAGCACCGTCACCTCGGTGCCCTGGCCGCCGTCGCCGGCGCGGAACGACACGCGGGCGTTGAGGCGATCGGCCAGACGGCCGACCACGTACAGGCCCAGGCGCTGGGCGCCGACGGCGTCCGACGCGGCCCGGCTGGCGACCTTCGTGTTGGCGTCCGCGATCTCCTCGGGGCTCATCCCCAGGCCGTGGTCGCGGACCGTGACGACCACGCCGCGCTGGTCGCGCGCCGTCGACACCTCGACGGGCGTGTGCGGCTCGGAGAACATCGTCGCGTTCTCCAGCAGCTCCGCGAGCAGGTGCGCGGCGCTCAGGGCGTTGTGCCCGAGCATGTGCGGGTCGACGCGCAGGTCGAGGCGGACGCGGTCGTACAGCTCGATCTCGGAGGACGCCGTCCGGACGACGTCGGAGATCGGCATCGGGTTGCGCACGCGACGGCCGGAGTCGATGCCCGCGAGGACGAGCAGGGACTCGGCGTTGCGGCGCATACGCGTGGCGAGGTGGTCCAGGCGGAACAGGTTCGACAGGGTGCTCGGGTCCTCCTCGGACCGCTCCAGCTCGTCGAGGAACGACAGCTGGCGGTTGAGCAGCACCTGGTCGCGACGGGCCACGTTGACGAACATCTCGGCGATGGAGCCGCGGAGCGCCGCCTGCTCGCGCGCCACGACCATCGTCGTCTCGTTCACCTCGTTGAACGCCGCCGCCAGTCGTCCGATCTCGTCGCTCGACTCGACCGGCACCTGGACGAGGTCGATCGACGGGCCCTGACCGGGCACCGCCATCTGCTCGACCATGCGTGGCAACCGGTCGCGGACGTCCGCCGTCGCGGACGTGAGGCGGGCCAGCGGCTGCACGATGCGGCGCGCGATGAGCAGCGCCAGCAGGAGCGACACGAGCACGACGCCGAACGCGCCGGCACCGGTCAGGATCGCGGTCCGCTGGGCCTGGCCGGCCAGGTCGTTCGCACGGGTCACGGAGTCGGCGCGGACCTCGTCGCGCACGTCCTGGGTGGCGTCGACCCAGCCCTGCGACAGCTCGCCCCACTTGGCGGCGACCTCGGGCTCGATGCCGGAGAGGTTCCAGTACCGCAGCTGCAGGCGGAGGCGGTCGAGCGACGGGTCATAGGCCGGGACCTTGATGTCGCCGGGGATCGCGTCGAGGCGGTCCTGCGCCTCCTTGCGCAGTGAGTCGGTCGACTCGAGCGCGGAGACCATGCGGCTGACGAGCTCGGAGTCGATCTCCTCGCCGTTCGCGGCCTGCTGCAGCACCGCCGCCACCAGCGGGCGCTCCAGGGTGTTGGCGAGCATGGCCTCGTCGAGGGCGATGTACGCCTGCGCGCGCCGGGTCAGCTGGGGGTCCTCGGAGCTCTGCGCCACCGAGCGGGGCACGTTGAGCGCGCTCTCGATCAGGGCGGTGTAGCGCTCGGTCGCCTGCTTCTCCGTCACCTGGTTGGCGGCGACGTTGCGCTGGAGGTCGTCCATCGCGATCCGGTCGCGGATCGTGCGCGCCACGGCGTCCTGGACGTTCGGCGAGAGGTTCGTCGTGGCGAGGGGCTCGAGCGCGTCGTTGCGCGCGTCGAGCGCGACGTCCGTCTTCTCCTGCAGGCCGACGAGCTGCTTCTTCGCGCCCGGCAGACCCATCCACACGCCGATGTTGGTGCCGCGCTCGGCGGCGACCGCCGAGCCGGCGGAGTCCTGCGCCTCGAGCGACTCCATCAGCGCGGCGGTCTGCTCGGCCCGCGTGTTCTCCTGCAACGACTGCCAGGTGATCCAGCCCGCCGTCAACGCCAGGACGAAGATCGGCACGGCGAGTGTCGCAAGAATCTTCCCGCGAACGCCCAACCTGCGGAGCATCTGAACCTCTCTCCAACACTGTTCGTCGAGTGCGGGCGGCCGTCGCCGTCCGTATCCCGGATGGGTGCCATCACGTCCGGCACCCCTCGGCGCGGCCCGGGTGGGCTTCCAGGCGCGCGAGTAGGCTCCATCGGTGTGCGAGCGGTCACGATATCGGCACCAGGCGGTCCAGGGAAACTCGCCCTATCCCTCGTCAACCAGGTCAAACCGGGCCCCGGCGAAGTCCTGGTCGACGTCGCTTCGGCGGGCGTCAACCGTGCTGACCTGCTACAACGCGCGGGAAACTACCCGCCGCCGCCCGGCGCTCCCGAGTGGCCGGGTCTCGAGATCTCGGGTACGGTCCGCGCGCTCGGCCCAGGTGTGACCGGCTGGGCACCCGGCGACCGCGTGGTCGCGCTGCTCGAGGGCGGCGGGTACGCGGAGCAGGCCGTCGCGCGCGCCGCCCAGCTGCTCCCCCTGCCCGACGGCGTGGGGCTCGTCGACGCCGCCGGCCTGCCCGAGGCGGTGTGCACCGCGTGGACCAACCTCGTCGACGCCGGGCGCCTGCACGCCGGGGAGACCGTCCTCGTGCAGGGCGGGTCCGGCGGCGTGGGCAGCGTGGCGGTCCAGCTCGCGGCCGCGCTCGGCGCGCACGTCGTGGCCACGGCGGGCGGCCCCGAGCGGGCCGCCCGCTGCGTCGAGCTCGGTGCCGCCGTCGGCGTCGACCACCGCACGCAGGACGTCGTCGCCGCCGTCCGGGACGCGACCGACGGGCGCGGGGCGGACGTCGTGCTGGACGTGCTCGGCGGGGGCGGCCTGCGCGACAACGTGCGGGCGCTGGCCCCCGGCGGGCGGCTCGTCGTCATCGGGCTGCAGCAGGGCCGCCGCGGCGAGCTGGACCTGGCCGCCCTCATGGCGAAGCGGGCCTGGGTGACCGGCACGACGCTGCGCTCCCGGTCCGCCGACGAGAAGGCTGCCCTCGTCGCCACGGTCTGCGAGCGGGTGTGGCCGATGGTGGCCGACGGCCGCGTGCGCCCCGTCGTGCACGCTCGGCTCCCCCTCGCCGACGCCGCCCGCGCGCACGAGCTGCTCGAGTCGGGCGTGCCGTTCGGCAAGGTCCTCCTCGTCCCCTGACGGGTCCCGCGGCCCGACCGGCCGTCGTCGGTGGGCTGGGCCACACTGGGAGGCATGACCGAGAGCGACGACGCCACCGAAGCACGCTCCGACGAGCCCCGCGCGCGGGTGGTCGCGCCCGAGGGAGAGGACTCCGCCCCCGCCGAGGAGGGTGGCCCCGACGGCGGCGCCCCCGACGCCGAGCCGGGTGAGACGTCGCGCATCGAGGAGCCGGCGAAGGTCATGCGCATCGGCGGCATGATCAAGCGCCTCCTGGACGAGGTGCGCGACGCCCCGCTCGACGACGCGGCGCGCACCCGCCTGGCGGAGATCCACGAGCGCTCCCTCACCGAGCTCGAGGAGGGCCTGTCCCCCGACCTCGTCGAGGAGCTGCACCGGATCACCCTGCCGTTCTCCGACGAGGGCGTGCCGTCGGACGCCGAGCTCCGGGTGGCGCAGGCGCAGCTCGTCGGCTGGCTCGAGGGCCTCTTCCACGGCATCCAGACGGCGCTCGTCGCGCAGCAGATGGCCGCCCAGGCGCAGCTCTCGCAGATGCGCCGGGCGCTCCCGCCGGGCGCGCACCCGGCACCGTTCGGGCCCGGCGGTCCCGGCGGGCCGGGCGAAGGACCGGCGCAGCCCGGCGACGACCGCCGCCCCTCGCCCGGCCAGTACCTGTAGCCGGGCCAGTCGGTCAGGTCCGGGCGGTCATGGCGATCGCGCCGGAGACCAGCGCGAGGCCGGCCAGCTCGGGCCAGGTGGGGATCTGCTGCAGCACGACGGCGCCCACGAGCACGGCGGTGGCCGGCAGCAGGGCCAGCATCACGGAGAACGTCGCCGTCCCGACACGGCGCAGCACCACCTGGTCGAGGACGTAGGGCACGACGGACGAGCAGACCGCCACGACCAGGAGGAAGACGAGCAGCGCGGGATCCGGGACGACGGTCGCCGCCGTCGAGCCGAAGAACGGCGCGAAGGCGACGGCGCCCGCCACCATGCCGACGGCGAGCCCGTCGATCCCCGTGCCTGCGCCGGCGACGCGCTTGCCCAGCACGATGTACCCGGCCCAGCACGCGGCCGCCGCGAGGATCGCGGCGAGCCCGACGACGGCATCCTCCCGCGGGATCCCGGAGCCGAGGGTGACGCCCGCGAGCAGCAGCACGCCGGCCGCCGCCACGGCGATCGCGGCGCGCTCCTGCCACCCGCGCCCGGTGATCGCGGCCACGGCCACCGGGCCGAGGAACTCGATCGCGACGGCCACCCCGAGCGGGAGGTGCGCGACGGCGACGTAGAAGGCCACGTTCATCGCCGCGAGGACGACGCCGAACAGCGCGGCGGCGACGAAGTCGTGCCGGCTCCAGCGGCGCCGCCAGGGGCGTCGCCACGCGACCAGCACGACGGCGGCGAGCAGGATGCGCCACCAGCCGACGGCGGGCGCGGCGAGCGTGTCGAAGAGGCCGACCGCGACGGCCGCCCCGGCGTACAGGGTGAGGCCGGAGACGATGAACAGGAGCGGCGCCGGCACGCGGTCCAGCGCTCCGCGCGGGGTGGGGGCGGGGGTCGGCACCCAGGGAGCATACGGGCGCCGCGCGGGCGCCCTCGCCCCCGGACGAGGACGTCTCCACGCCCGGGATGTGGACGATCCGTGGACGATGCCTGGACGTGCGGTGCGCGGGCCCCCTACGCTCGCGGGGCCACCGGGGGCAGCGCGCACTCCGCGCGCACCGGCTCCGCCGGACGCCCCCTCCGACGACCCCGTGAGGCCGCCATGTCCTTCCAGGACGCGATCAAGACCGTCTTCTCCCAGTACGCCACGTTCACGGGCCGCGCCCGCCGCTCGGAGTTCTGGTACTTCTACCTGTTCGTGGTGCTGGTCAACATCATCACGAACAGCCTCGACCGCATGCTGTTCGAGAACGCGATCCTCAACAGCCTCGCCGCGCTCGCGCTCCTGCTCCCGCAGCTGGCCGTCGGCGCCCGCCGCCTGCACGACACCGGCAAGTCCGGCTTCCGCCTGTTCTGGGCGTTCCTGCCGATCATCGGCTGGATCATGCTGATCGTCTGGTGGGCGCAGGACAGCCAGCCCGGCGCGAACCAGTACGGCGAGAACCCGAAGGGCGCCCAGACCGGCGCGCCGTACGGCGCCCCGGCGGCCTGACGCGCCACCCGCCACGCACGACGACGGCGGCCCGGGCTCCTGCCCGGGCCGCCGTCGTCGTCCCCGCTCCTTCTCTCTCCCCCGTCAGCCCTTGACCGCACCCGCGAGCATGCCGCGGACGAAGAAGCGCTGCAGGCCGATGAAGACGATCAGCGGCACGACCATCGCGATGAACGCGCCGGCGGTGAGGAGGTACCAGTCGCCGCCGCGGGTACCCGCCAGCTCGGCGATCTTCACCGTCAGCGGCTGGTACGCCGGATTGGCGAACGTCAGGCCGACGAGCAGGTCGTTCCACACCCACAGGAACTGGAAGATCGCGAACGACGCGATCGCCGGGACCAGGAGCGGGAACAGCACGCGGAAGAAGATCTTCACGTGCCCGGCGCCGTCGACGCGGGCCGCCTCCACGAGGGACGCCGGGATGTCCTTCATGAAGTTGTGCAGCAGGAAGATCGCCAGCGGCAGCGCGAAGATCGAGTGCGACAGCCAGACGGTCCAGAAGCTGCCGGACATGTTGGCGCCGAAGACGGCCTGGAAGAAGTCGTTCGAGTCGACGTAGTCGGCCAGCAGCGGCACCAGCGCCACCTGCAGCGGCACGACCTGCAGGGAGAACACCGCGACGAACAGGAAGTTCCGCAGGGGGAACTTGATCCACGCGAACGCGTACGCCGCCAGCAGCGACAGCGTGATCGGGATGAGGACCGCCGGGATCGTGATGACGAACGAGTTCACGAAGAACGTCGACAGGTCGTTGCTGTTCCCGTAGAGCGCCTCGTTGTAGTTGTCCATCGTGAACGTGGCGTTGCCGGTGAACACCGTCCACCAGCCGCTCTTGCGGATGTCGTCCTGCGGCCGGAACGACGTGATGAGCAGCCCCAGCGACGGGATCGTCCACAGGATCGCGATGATGATCGCGATCCCCGACGCCCACGGGGAGCTCAGCTTGCCCTTGGTGGCGATCGCCCGGCGCTCCATGCGGGAGAGCTTGCGGATCTGCTGCTGCGGGACGTCGTCGTCCAGCGCGGCGCCCGCGACGGCCTGGCCGGGGGTGGGTGTCGAGGTCATCGGATCTCCTCCGACTTGCGCATCTGCCGCACGTTGTAGGCGATGATCGGGATGACGAGGATGAACAGGACGACCGCGAGCGCGGCCGCGAGCCCCTGGTTCCCCTGCCGGAAGGCCTGGGTGTAGAACTCGTTCGCCACGACCTGGGTGCCGAACTGGCCACCGGTCATCGTGCGCACGATGTCGAAGGCCTTGAGCGTTCCCATCGCGATCGTGGTGAGCACCACGACCAGCGCCGGCCGGATGCTGGGCACCGTGATGTAGCGGAACATCCCCATGCCGTGCAGCCCGTCCAGGCGGGCCGCCTCGACGATGTCGTCCGGGATGGCCTTGATCGCCGCGGACAGCACCGTCATGGCGAACCCGGTCTGGATCCAGATCATCACGACGATGAGGAACCACGTGTTCCAGGGCTGCCCGATGAGGAACTGCTGGGGCGGCAGACCGACCCAGACCAGCACCTGGTTGAGCAGGCCGATCTGCTCGATCCCCGGCTGGTCGGGGCGGAACTCGTAGACGAACTTCCAGATGATCGACGCGCCGACCATCGAGATCGCCATCGGCACGAACACGAGCGCCTTGGCGAGCTTCTCGAAGCGGGTGCGGTCGACGAGCACCGCGTACGACAGCCCGATGACCGCGCTCAGCAGCGGGGCCAGGATCACCCAGGCCGCCGTGACCACGAGCACGTGCTGGAACTGGCCCTCGGTGAAGGCCCGCACGTAGTTGTCGAACCCGACGAACTCGGATCCGTTGCGGTTGAAGAACGACTGCCACAGCGTGATGAGACCCGGACGCAGCAGGCCGTACGCGAGGAACAGGAGCGGCACCCCGACGAAGCCGAGCGCCACCACCCACGACGCGATCCGCTTCGGGCGGTCCACCAGGAACAGGATGAGGCCCATCACCGCGGCGAACAGCGCCACGGCGAGCACCATGAGCAGGAGCTTCTGCGTCGTGGTGTCGGGCTCGAGCAACCAGGACATCGACGACCTCCTCGAGAAGTCAGGGAACGACCGGGGTCAGGACGCACGGTCCGGGCACGTCGGACGACGTGCCCGGACCGCGGGATCGAGCAGGGTTCAGGCGAGCGGCAGGGTCAGCTGCTCGGCCAGGACGCCTCGATCTTGTCCGTGACCTCCTTGGTGCTCGCCCCCGTGAGCCAGTCGACGATGCCGGTCCAGAACGTGCCGGCACCGACCTCGCCCGGCATGAGGTCCGAGGCGTCGAAGGCGACGACGGTGTTCGGGTCGGACAGGACGCCGGCGACGTACTGGTCGAACTCGGTGGCGAGGTTCTTCGGGTCGAGCCCGCTGTTGGCGCTCACCCAGCCGCCGTCGGGGGTGTTCAGCGCCTTCTGGTTGGCCCAGTCGTCGCTCGAGAGGTAGGTCTGGAAGGCCTGCACCTCGGGCTTGTCGCTGAACGCGGCCACGAACTCGCCGCCGCCGAGCATCGGCTTGACGTCGGTCTGGTCCGTGGGCAGGTAGAAGGCGAACACGTCGCCGTCCTTGGAGACCGTGGTGCCCTGGGGCCACTGGGTCTGGTAGAAGTTCGCCGCGCGGTGCATCCAGCAGTTGCCGTCGAGGATGCCGTTGCCGGCGTCCGTCCACGACTGCGTGGCGATCGAGTTGACGTCGCCCAGGCCCGCGTTGACGTAGTCCGGGTTCTTGAGGATCTCGCCCGCCGTGTCCCAGGCCTTGACGACCTTGGGGTCGTTGAACGGGATCTCGTGGGTGTACCACTTCGTGTAGTCCTCGATGCCCGCGGTGCGGAGCATCATGTCCTCGATGAAGTCGGTACCCGGCCAGCCGGTCGCGTCACCGGACTCGACGCCCGCGCACCAGACCTTCGCGCCGTCGTTGTCGTCGTGGATCTTCTGGGTGAGGTCCAGCAGCTCGGTCCACGTCTGCGGGACCTCGTAGCCGGCGTCCGCGAACATCTTCGGCGAGTACCAGACGAACGACTTGGCGTTCGCGCCGAGCGGCGCCGAGTAGAAGGTGCCGTCGACGGTGCCGTAGCCCTTCCAGGTCTCGTTCCAGAACTCGTCGACGTTCTTGGCCGTCGCGTCCGGCGCCGGCTTGATGGCGTCGGGGTAGTCCTTGACGATCGTGTTCAGCAGCCCGGGCTGCGGCAGGTACGCGATGTCGGGCGCGTTGCCCGCCTTGATGCGCACGAGCAGCTGCGCCTCGAACTCGCGGGACGCCTCGTAGTTGATCTTGACGCCCGTGCAGTCCTCGAACGCCTTGTAGGACGCCTGCTGCGTCGCGCCCTCGGGGTCGACGATCGAGGTGTAGACGTTGACCGTCTTGCCGTCGAGGTCGCCGAACTCGTCGTACGCGGAGCAGTCGATGGCGGCTGCGGAAGCGCTACCACCTCCAGTGTCCTCCCCGGTTCCGCCTTCTCCGTCCGGGTCGCTGCAGGCGGCCAGCACGAGCGCCAGGCTCGCGCCGGTCGCGGCCAGCGCCAGGGCGCGTCGCCGCGCCGTCGTCGTTCGTGTGGTCATGCCAAGCTCCTCCACTGCGTCGTGGTTCACGGAAGTTTGCCCACCGATCGGCGGCTCGTGATCCCAGGTCCCCCTAGACCGGGATACTGCCTCCCCCTGGAGTTCATCGCACCTGGGCCACCCGATGCAAGTTCCTGCAACACGTTTCACGGTCACGACTCGATGACGATTCATGACACCCTGGTGCCGGACCCGTGTCACGACCGTTTTCCGAGAGGACCACCATGATCGAGCTGAGGAGCCCGCGAGAGATCGACCAGATGCGCCCCGCCGGGCGTTTCGTGGCCGACGTGCTCACCGCGGTACGCGACGCCGCCGCCGTCGGGGTGAACCTGCTCGAGCTCGACGCCCTCGCCCACCGCATGATCCGCGACCGCGGCGCCGAGTCCTGCTACATCGACTACCACCCGTCGTTCGGCGCGATGCCGTTCGGCAAGGTGATCTGCACGTCCGTCAACGACGCCGTCCTGCACGGCCTGCCGTTCGACTACGCCCTGCGCGACGGCGACCTGCTGAGCATCGACTTCGCCGCCTCCGTGGACGGCTGGGTCTCGGACTCCGCCCTGTCGTTCGTGGTCGGCGGCTCCACCACCCCGGAGCGCGCCGCCGCCGACGCCAAGCTCATCAAGACCACCGAGGTGGCGCTCGAGGCCGGCATCGCCGCCGCGCTCCCGGGCAACAAGATCGGCGACATCTCCGCCGCGATCGCCGAGGTGGCGCACGGCGCGGGCTACACGATCAACACCGACTTCGGCGGGCACGGCGTCGGCCGCACCATGCACGGCGACCCGCACGTGCCGAACGACGGCCGGGCCAAGCGCGGGTTCCCGCTCAAGCCGGGCCTCGTCATCGCCATCGAGCCCTGGTTCCTCGAGACCACCGACGAGATCTACACCGACCCCGACGGCTGGACCCTCCGGTCCGCCGACGGCTCCCGCGGGGCCCACAGCGAGCACACCATCGCCGTCACCGCCGACGGCCCGCTCGTCCTCACCGCCCGCGACTGACGCGCGGAGGCAGGGAGAGCAGCACCGGGACGACGCCGTCCTCCTCGATGGAGCCGGTGACCTCGTCGGCCGCGGCGCGCACGACGTCGTCCGCGTGGCCCATCGCGACCCCGCGACCCGCCCAGCGGAGCATGTCGACGTCGTTGTGCCCGTCGCCCACCGCGACCGTGGCGGCCGGGTCGACGCCCAGCTCCGCGCGCAGCCGCTCCAGCCCGGACGCCTTGGTGACGCCCTTCGGGGCGACGTCCATCCACGCCGTCCAGCCGATGGCGTAGGTGACGTCGCCCAGACCCAGCCGCGCGGCCATCGCGCTGAACTGCGCCGGGGTGTGCTCGGGGCTGCGGATGACCACGCGCGTCACGTCGCGGGACCAGAGCTGCTCGAACGCCACGACCTGGTGCACGCCGTCGAGCTCGCCCTCCGGGAAGAGCGCGTTCATCCGGAAGCCGACGCCGATGTCCTCGACGGCGAACCGGGCGTCGGGCAGCTCGGTGCGCAGCAGGCGCAGCGCCGGACCCGGGTCGAAGGTCCGCACCTCGTCGAGCTCCCAGCCGTGCGGCAGCGCCGGGTCGAGGCGCACGGTCACGGCGCCGTTGGAGCAGACCATCCAGCCGGACGTGATGCCCAGCAGCTCGGCCACCGGCGTCATCGCGACGAGCGACCGCCCCGACGACAGCACCACGTGGTGCCCCGCGTCCTGGACGGTGGCCACGGCGTCGCGCACCGCGGACGACAGGCCGCCGTCGTACCCGAGCAGCGTCCCGTCGATGTCGAGGGCGACGAGGTGCGGCGCGACGGCCTGCGCGGGGGGCGCGCTCACGCGACCGGCTCGAGCACCTCGAGGCCGCCCAGGTAGGGGCGCAGCCCCTCGGGCACGCGCACCGAGCCGTCCGCCTGCTGGTGGTTCTCCAGGATGGCGACGATCCAGCGGGTGGTGCCGAGCGTGCCGTTGAGCGTGGCCACCGGGCGGGTGCTGCCGTCCGCGGTGCGCTCGCGCACGCCCAGGCGCCGGGCCTGGAACGTGGTGCAGTTCGAGGTGGACGTCAGCTCGAGGAAGCGCTGCTGGGTGGGCAGCCACGCCTCGCAGTCGAACTTGCGCGCCGCCGACGAGCCGAGGTCGCCCGCCGCGGTGTCGATGACGCGGTACGGCAGCTCGACCTTCGCCAGCATGGCCTCCTCCCAGGCGAGCAGACGCTGGTGCTCGGCCGCCGCGTCCTCGGGGTCGCAGTAGCTGAACATCTCGACCTTGTGGAACTGGTGCACGCGGATGATGCCGCGGGTGTCACGACCCGCGGCGCCCGCCTCCCGGCGGTAGCACGCGCTCCAGCCCGCGTAGCGCCGCGGGCCCTCCGACAGGTCGAGGATCTCGTCCGCGTGATAGCCCGCGAGCGCCACCTCGCTGGTGCCGACCAGGTACAGGTCGTCCTTCTCCAGGTGGTAGACCTCGTCCGCGTGGCTGCCGAGGAACCCGGTGCCGCGCATCGTCTCCGGCTTCACCAGCGTCGGCGTGATCATCGGCGTGAAGCCGGCCGCGACCGCCTGGTCGACGGCGGCGTTCAGCAGCGCCAGCTCCAGGCGGGCGCCGATGCCGGTGAGGAAGTAGAACCGCGAGCCCGACACCTTCGCGCCGCGCGCGGTGTCGATCGCGGCCAGGCCCTCGCCGAGCTCCAGGTGGTCGCGCGGGGAGAAGCCCTCGGCCTCGAAGTCGCGGGGCGTGCCCACCTGCCTCACGACGACGTAGTCGTCCTCGCCCCCGGGAGGGGCGCCCTCGACGACGTTCGCGATGCGGTAGAGCAGCTCGTCGACCTCCGTCGCGGCCTCCGACGCGTCGGCCTGCCTCGCCTTCACCTGCTCGGCGAGGTGCTTGGTGCGGGCCAGCAGCTCGGCCTTCTCCTCGCCCTGCGCCTTCGCGACCTGCTTGCCGAGCGCCTTCTGCTCCGCGCGCAGCGTCTCGAACTCCGTCAGGGAGGAACGACGGCGCGCGTCGGCGTCGAGCGCCGCGTCCACGAGGGCGGGGTCGTCGCCGCGGGCCAGCTGGCTCGCACGGACGACGTCGGGGTTGTCGCGCAGCAGTCGGAGGTCGATCACGCCCGCAAGCCTAACGGCCGGGCCGCTCGCGACCCCACGGACATCCACGCGGCTCCCCGCCCGGAACGACCTCGCGGGGGCCGGACCGCCCCGCCGCACACCCCACACCTCGCGGCTCCCGGAACTACCTCGGCGTGAGATGGGCGACTTCGCCGGGTCCGGCGGCACGATCCGTCGTAGGTTGCCGTCATGCCGGATGAGTACGCGGGTGCCGTCGCGCTCGTCGTCGTGCTGGTCCTCGCCCTGTCGGCGCTCACCGCCACCGTGGTCCTGTGGCGACGCACCCGCACCCGCGAGCACGCCATGGCGGATCGGGACGCGCAGCGCGTCGAGGACGGCCGGGCCCGGGGCCTGCAGCTCGCGGTGGTCATCAACCCGTCGAAGGAGGGCGCGGCGGACGTGCGTGCCGTCGTCGAGCGGGTGTGCGCCGACGCCGCGCTGCCCCGGCCCCTGTTCTACGAGACCACCGTGGACGACCCCGGCACCGGCCAGGCGCGGCAGGCGCTGGCGGACGGGGCCGAGGTGGTGGTCGCGGCCGGCGGCGACGGCACCGTGCGCGCCGTCGCCGAGGCGCTCGCCGGGACGGGGCGGCCGATGGGGCTCATCCCGGTCGGCACCGGCAACCTGCTGGCGCGCAACCTCGACCTGCCGCTCACGTCGGTCACCGACGCGGTGGCCGTCGTGCTGGGCGGCACGGACCGGGCCATCGACGTCGGCCGGGCCCGGGTCACCGAGTACGCCGCGGACGCCGAGGTCCCCGACGACCGCGACCGCGCGCACATCTTCCTCGTCATCGCGGGCCTCGGCTTCGACGCCGCGATGGTGGCCGACGCCGACGACCAGCTCAAGGCCAAGGTCGGGTGGGTGGCGTACTTCGTCGCCGGCGCGCGGCACCTGCACGGGCGGCGCATGCGCGCCACCATCCGCCTCGACGACGGCGAGGCGGTCGAGGCGCGGCTGCGCAGCATCATGGTCGGCAACTGCGGCCGCCTGCCCGGCGGCATCACCCTGCTCCCCGACGCCGTGATCGACGACGGGGAGCTCGACGTCGCCGCGATCGACACCCGCGGCGGGCTCGCGGGCTGGGCGCAGCTCTTCGGCGAGGTCGTGGCGCAGGGGCTGGGCGTGCGCAACGACCTGCCCGGCAAGATCGGCCGGATCGACCACACGCGGGCACGCCGCGCCGTGATCCGGGTGGACGACGGCGAGCAGGCCCAGGTCGACGGCGACCCCCTCGGGATGGCCGTCGAGCTGGAGACCTGGGTCGAGCCCGGCGCACTCGTGGTCAGGACCGGCTGACGCTCGCCGCGGCACTCTCGGCGCACGGGACCGGCTGACGCTCGCAGAGGCACCGCGGGCGCAGGAGAGGAGCTGATCGTGTGAACGTCCCCACCCGGCCCGTCACCTGCGGCGGCCCGGCGGACCGCCCCGCTTAGGGTGGCCTGCGTGATCAGCCCCGCCCGCCCGTCCTCGGCCGTCCGCGCCTCGCGCGCCACCCTGGTCGTGGCGGCCCTGCTGCTCCTGCTGCTGACCACGCTCGCCGGCGCCGGGCGCGCGGCGGCCGCCCCCGCCGCCGACGACGCCGAGGCCCCCGACGCCCCGCTGGTCCTGGCCGGCGTCTCCGGGCTCCAGTGGTCGGACGTGGACGCCACCCGCACCCCGCACCTGTGGCGCCTCATCGGCGGCGGCTCCGTCGCGTCGATCGCCGTGCGCACGTTGACCCCCACCTGCCCCCTGGACGCCTGGCTGTCGATCTCGGGCGGGAGCAAGGTCACGGCGCAGCACGAGGAGGACGTCGCCGACGACGACCACGGCGCGGACGGGGACGACGACGCGGGCTCGGCCGCCCAGGAGGACGCCTCCGCCCTCGGCTGCCCGCCGGTGCCCGCCCCGTCGCTCACCTCCGGCACCGCGGAGCGTGCGAGCGTGCCGGGCTGGTCCGGGCTCACCGCCGTCGACCCCCTCGTGCCCGCGACCGCCGAGCCGGGCGCCCTCGAGCGCCTGGTCGGCGTGGCGGGCACGTGCGCGACGGCGGTCGGCCCCGGCGCTGCGGTGGCGCTCGCCGACACCGACGGCGACGTGTCGCGCTACCTGTCCGACGCCCGCCAGCTCACGGCCGAGCAGGTGGCAGAGTGCCCCGCCACCGTCGTCGACCTCGGCGTGCTGCCCGACGCCGCGGGCGAGCGGGCGGCCGCCGTCGAGGCGCTCGACGACCAGGTCGGGCGGCTCGCGGGTCTCCTGCCTACGGGCGGGCGGCTCGTCGTCGCGGGCGTCTCGGACACCCCGCTCGGCCCGTCCGACCTGCAGGCCGTGGTCGACTGGACCTCGCCCGGCGGCCATGCCACCTGGCTCACCTCCACGTCCTCGCGCTGGGTGGGCGTCGTCGTGCTCGCCGACCTCTCCGCGACCGTGGCCGACACCGTGACCGGCGGCGCGCTCTCGGGCACCAGCACCGACGAGGGCGACGGCGACGACGCCACCGCGGACGAGGAGCAGGGCACCGACCCCCTCGCCGCCGCCCTCGACCCCTTCACCGGGTCCCCGCTGGAGCGCGGCGACGAGCGGCGCATCCCCGTGGCCCGCACGGTGGAGAACCGGCAGTACCTCAGCGTGCTCACCGACACGGTGCCGCGGCTGTCCCCGCTGCTGCTCGGCGTCGTCGTCCTCGCCGACGTGCTCGCCGTCGCGGCGCTGCTCCTCGCCCGCCGCCGCGGCGGCACCGCCCGCGCCGGCCTCCCGCCCGCCGCCTGGCGCGTGACCCTCGCCCTGCTCGTCGTGGCCGCCGGCCTCCCCGTCGCCGCGACCCTCGCGACTCTGGCGCGCTGGTGGGCCTGGCCGTCGCCCGTGATGACGCTGCTGCTCGCGCTGACGGGCGCGGCCCTCGTCGTCGCGCTCCTCGCCTGGTGGGCGCGGCGCCTCCTGCCGGCGTCGCCGTGGCGGCTCACGACGTGCCTCGCGGCCGTCACCTGGCTGGTGCTCACCGTCGACGGGCTCACCGGCACCACCCTCCAGCAGGGCTCGCTGCTCGGGCCGGCCCCCTCGATGGGCGCGCGGTTCTACGGCTTCTCCAACACCGTCTTCGCCGTGTACGCGGTGGCGGGGCTCGTCCTCGCCGCCGGGTTGGCCGCCCTGCTGCGGGCGCGCGGCGTCCGCCCGGTGCGCGCCGGGGCGGTGGCCGGAGTCGTCGGCGTCGTGACCGTGGCCGTCGACGGGCTGCCGCCGTTCGGCGCCGACCTGGGGGGAATCCTCGCGCTGGTGCCCGGCTTCGCCGTGCTGGCGCTGGGCGTCGCCGGGGTGCGCCTCACCTGGCGTCGCGTGCTGCTGGTGGGCGCCGCCACCGTCGCCGTGGTCGCGGTCGTCGCCGTGGTCGACTGGCTGGTCGGCGGGTCCAGCAGCCACCTGGGCGGCTTCGTGCAGTCCGTGGTCGACGGGCGCGCGGTGGGGGTCGTCGCCGGCAAGGCCGCCGGCGCCTGGGCCACCGTCGCGAACCCCGCGGGCGCCGCCGCGCTGGTCCTGTGCGTCGCCGCCGCCTGGGCCGTGCTCGACCCGGACCGCGCCCGCCTGCCGGGGCTCGCCGCCGCCTACCGCCGCGACCCGCTGCTGCGCCGCCTCGTCGTCGCGCTCGTCGTGACGGCCGCCGTCGGCTCCGTCCTCAACGACTCCGGCATCGCCGTCGGGTTCCTCGTGCTCACCCTGGCGGTGCCCGTGCTGCTCGCCGGCCACCTCGAGGACGCCGCCCCGGCGACGGCCGACGTCCACGAGCCCGGCATCCGGCGCATGCCCACCGTGCTCGTCACCGCCGGCGGCACGCTGCTCGTGGTGCTGCTGCTCGCGTCGTCGGTGGTCTCCGCGGCGGGGCTGCGGTCCGCGTCCGACGTCGCCCAGGCCGGCTCGCAGGTCACGCCCTCGCGGGCGGACACCGTGGGGGTCGACGGCCCGCTCGTGGTGGTCGGCACCACGGGCGTGCGCTGGGACGACCTCGCCGAGGGCCGCGCCCCCACGCTGCAGGGCATGCTCGCCGACGGCGCGTCCGCGGGCGGCGTGTCGCAGCCGACCGGGGCCGGGAGCCGCTGCGTCGACGGCGGCTGGCTGGCGCTGTCGGCCGGCACCCTCGCCGAGGTGGCGACGGGCCGTGCCGCCGACGGCTCCTGGCAGTGCCCGACGACGCGGCCCGAGGCCCGCGGCGACGGCGCCACCGTCGGCGGCTGGGACGCCCTCGTCGACCTCCAGAAGGGCTCGACGTACCAGGCGCGCCTCGGCACGCTCGGGGCGCAGCTCGCCCCGGCCGGGTGCGCCACCGCCGTCGGCCCCGGCGCGGCCCTCGCGCTGGCCGACCCCGCCGGCGACGTCGCCCGCTACCGCGAGCTGGACGACGCGCTCGAGGCCGGCTCGGACGGGTTCGACTGCCAGGTCACCGTGGTGGACGCCGGCGACGCGACCGCGCCCCCGGCCGACCCGTCCCTGCCCGCCGACGAGGCGAGGGCCGTCCGCCTGCAGGGCCACGTGGACCGCCTCGCCCAGGTGGACGACACCGTGCGACGGGTCCTGGCCGCCGTCCCCTCCACCGCCACGGTGCTGGTCGTCGACGTGGCCGGCACCCCCGGCACCCGCCCCGTGCTCGGCACCGCCCTGGTGCGCCCCACCGCGACCGGACCCGACCAGCCGCGGTACCTCACGAGCGCCGCGACCCGCACCGACGGGGTCGCCCGCGTGCTCGACGTCCCCGCCACCGTGCTGGGCGCCGCCGGCCTCACGCCCGTCGCGCCCGTGCAGGACACCCCGCTCGCCTGGGGCTCGCCGCGGCCGCAGGACGCCACGGCGTCGGCCGACGCGCTGAGCGACCTCACGACGCTCGACCACGTGCGCCGCACCGTCTACACCTGGTTCGTCGACGTCCCCCTGTACGCCGGGCTCGCGCTCGCACTGGCCTGCCTGGCCGTGGCCGCCCGGCCGCAGGCCGACACCGACCGCGCCCGCGCGCGGCGCCGGCGGCTGTGGGCGTGGGCTCGCGGCGCCGCCCTCGTGCTCGCCGCCCTCCCCGCGGCGTCGTTCCTCGTGTCGCTGAGCGGGTGGTGGCGGTTCGACCAGCCGATGCTCGCGTTCGTCGTGTCGGCGCTGGTCGCCACGGCGGTCGTCGCGGCGCTCGGCGCGCTCGCCCCCCGGCGGCCCGTCTGGCTGGGTCCGGGGATCGTCGCGGGGCTGACGTTCGTCGTGCTCACGCTCGACGCCGTCGTCGGCACCCCGCTCAACCGGGCGAGCCCGCTGGGCGCGGCCCCCACCTTCGGGGCGCGGTTCTACGGGTTCGGGAACCCGACGTTCTCCGTCTACGCGGTCGCCGCCCTGGTCGTCGCCGCGGCCGTGGCGCAGCCGCTGGTGCGGGCCGGGCGGAGACGGACCGCGGCCCTCGCGGTGGGCGTGATCGGCGTCGTCACCATGGTCGTGGACGTGTGGCCCACGCTCGGCGCCGACCTCGGCGGCGGCCTGGTCCTCGTGCCCGCGTTCGCCGTGCTGGGGCTGGCCACCTCCGGGGCCCGGCTCACGCTGCGCCGCTTCGTGGGCGTGGCCGCCGTGGGCGTCGGCGCCGTGGCCGCGGTGGGGGTCCTCGACTGGCTGCGGCCGGAGGACGAGCGCTCGCACCTGGGCCGCTTCGTCGCGCAGGTGGTCGAGGGCGAGGCGTGGGAGACGCTGGCCCGCAAGGCCGGCTACGCCGCCCGGTCGCTGCTCGGCGGCGTGCCCGTCTGGCTGACGGTGCTGGTGCTCGTCGCGGGCGCGCTGCTCCTGTTCGCGCCGGCGCGGTTCACGCCGCGCTGGTTCGCCCGCACCGAGGAGGCGTGGCCGCTGCTGCGCCCGACCGTGCTGGCCCTGTGGATCGTGTGCGTCGCCGGCTCGGCCGTGAACGACTTCGGCATCCGCATCGCCGCCGTCGCGCTGGTGCCCGCCGTCCCCCTCCTGACCCTGGCCGTGCTGCACGCGCTCGAGACGCCCGCCGCCGACGGGGAGAACGGGGACGGCGACGACGCCGGGGAGGACCTCCCGGAGGTCAGCGCCCGCCGGTGAGGCGGCGGAAGCAGCGGACGGCCAGCTCGGCGGGGCCGTCCGGCCCGCCGACGGGGGCGTCGGTCGTGACCCACTCCTCCAGCGCGATGCGGATGGCGTCGGTGGCGGCGGCCGCGACGAGCCTGCGCTCCAGCCGGTCCTCGTCGGGCGCGAGGCCGGCGAGCAGCGGCTCCAGCTGCTGTTCGGACTCGCGGTTCACGCGGTACCAGACGTCGGCCAGCGCCGCGTCGCCGGGGACGCTCCGCAGCAGCCCGCGGGTGCGCAGGAAGTCTCGCTCGTCGGCGTCCTCGTCCGGGCTGAGGGCGGCGCGCATCGCCTCCTCGACGGCGGGCAGGAGCCCGTCCGCCGCGTCGCTCGCGGCGAGCCGGGCGCGCCACCGGTCGGCGCCCACCGCGAGGAGCGGCGCGACGGCGTCCTCCTTGGTGCGGCAGTACCGGTAGAAGGTGCGGAGCGAGACGCCGGCGTCGGCCGCGACGGCCTCGGCCGTGACGGACGCGGCGCCCCGCTCGCCGAAGAGCCGCGCGGCGACCTCCGCGATCTCCAGCTGGGTCGCGGCCTTGCGCCGCGCGGTGAGGGAACGGGGCGGCTCGGGCTGCAGGGTCACGGCCTCCACCCTACGCGCGGGATGACACCATGCCACACTTGGCCTCTCTGACACGTTGTGCCATTCAGGCGTACAGTGAAGCGGTATGGGCGCGTGCCGCGCCCTCCACGCGCGAAGGAGACGACCATGACGACGACCACGAACCGCTACGACGGACGCCGGGTGCTGGTGACCGGGGCAGGCTCGGGCATCGGGCAGGCCACGGTGCTGCGGATGCTCGCGGAGGGCGGTCGCGTCGTCGGCGCCGACATCAGCGAGGCCGGGCTCGCCGACACCGTCGCGAAGGCGGGCGAGCACGCCGACCGCCTCGACGTCGTCACCATGAACATCGCCGACGAGGAGTCCGTCCGGGGCGGCGTGGGCGCCGCCGTCGAGCGTCTCGGCGGCCTGGACGCGCTGGTCAACGCCGCGGGCATCCTGCGCTCGTCGCACACCGAGCAGACCACGCTGGAGAGCTTCGAGCAGGTGGTGCGGATCAACCTCGTGGGTACGTTCCTCGTGATCCGCGAGGCGCTGCCCGCCCTGCTCGAGGGCCGGGGCGCGGCGGTCGTCAACTTCAGCTCGACGTCCGCGATGTTCGCCCACCCGTACATGGCCGCCTACGCCGCCAGCAAGGGCGGGGTGCAGTCCATGACGCACGCGCTCGCCGCCGAGTACGCCGGCCGCGGCGTCCGGTTCACCGCCGTGCAGCCCGGCTCCATCTCCTCCGGCATGACCGACGGCTCCGGCGCCAGCCGCCAGAGCATGGGCCCCGGCCTGCCCGAGGACGCCGACATGCGCCTGTTCGCCAAGCTGCAGCCCGCGCTCGGCAGCGGCTTCGCCGGCCCGGAGACCGTCGCGTCGGTCGTCGCGATGCTCGCCAGCGACGACGGCGCGTTCATCACCGGCACCGAGGTCCGCATCGACGGCGGGACCCACTTCTGACCGCGCACGGCTGACCGCCTCCACGGGGTGGTCCGAGACTCGGACCACCCCGCGGACTCTCGAACTACCTCGCGGATCTCGGCACGGTCAGTCGTCGCCGCCGTCGTCCTCGCCGAAGTGGGCGACGTGCGCGTGCTGGTCGTGCTTGACGAAGAGGCGGAGCTCGACGTCCCGGCCGTCGGCCTGCTGCGCCAGCACGCGGCCGATCGTGTCGCCCTCGCGGGCCGCCGCCTCGGCGATCACGTCCCCGTGGTCCGCCGTCGCGCCGGACGTCCACGTGGCGCGCTCCGCCAGGACGCTCCGCGCGTCGGCGGCGCCGCCCGCGCCGAGGTCGGCGCCGGTGAGCCCCTCCACCTGGGCGCGGTCGAGCGTGATCACGGTCTTGTGGTCGTCCGTGTAGCGAACCGTGTACGCCGCGGCGCCGTCCGCGTCGTCGGTCGCGGCTTCCGTCGAGGCGTCCGTCGGGGTGCCGGCGGCCGACGACGTGGCGGTGTCGTCGTCGAAGCCGGCATCGTCGGGGGCCGCGCAGGCGGCGAGCGCGAGGCCCGCCGCGAGCACGCCCGCGACCAGGGCCGACGACCGCCGTGCCGCCGAGCTCCGGAGTGCCGGGCGCCGAGGCGTCGGGTGCCCAGGTACGTGCGTCATCGGGTCTCCTCGATGGTCGGGTGCCGACCACCAGCCTACGAATGGAATCCCAAGATTCGGGGCGCCGCGGGCCGATGGTGGCCCCCGTCACCGGTGCCTCCGGTCACAGGGCGTCCGTTCGCAGGCCATGGGCACCTCGCCCCATGGAAGGGCACCGACCACGCCACCTAGGCTCGCTCCGCCGAGCGACGACGGAGGGGCCGACCTTGAAGACCACGACTCGAACACTGGCGACCGCGACCGTCGGCGCCGCCGCCCTGCTGCTCGCCGCCTGCTCCGGAGGGGACGGGGGGCCGACCTCCGCGGACGAGGCCGGCACGGACGCGCACGGCCGAGCCGCCAGCACCGTCTTCGACTTCCCCCTGGACGGCATCGAGCCCGCCACCGACGTCACCGTCGTCGTCCCCGACGACCTGCGCGAAGCGCTCGGCGTCCAGGCCGGGGCCGTCCTGGTCGACAGCATCCACGTCACGGCGCACGACCTCGACGGGCTGGACCACTGCGCGGCCGACCTCGCGATCACGTACGCCGACGGCGGCCTCGAGGCGATCGCCGGACCGGTGGACGCCGAGGCGGCCGCGGAGGAGGCCCGCGACTTCGCGGAGCACGAGCTGCTGTCGGCCTTCGACGTCTCGTCGCTGGACGAGGCAGCGGCCCGCGTCGACGACCTCATCGAGCAGGAGGGGACAGGGCTCCGGTCGCAGCTCGTCCACATCGGGCTGGTCGGTTCCGACATGGGCGACCTCTACGAGGAGGGCGACACCGGCGCCGAGCTCGTGGCGAAGGGCATCTCCTCCGCCGAGGAGTCGGCCGCCGAGCATGCCCGGAAGGTGACGGCCACCCCGGTCGCGGATCGCATCGCGCCGGCCCTCGACCTCGCCGAGACCGGCGCACCCGCCTCGGAGCTGGACGACGCCGCCCCCGAGGACGGGGTCTACGTCACCGACGACGGCTCGACCGTGACCGTGGTGGGCGACTGCGCGGCCGACCCGTTCGACCCGGACGAGGCCGTCGAGCTGGAGATCCCCGCGACCGACGACGACGGCGACCTCACAAGCTTCGCCGAGGTCCAGCTCACCACCATGACGGACGGCACGGTCTGGGTCGGCGGCAGCGTCGACGACTACATCCGCGACGCGAACGGCGACTGGATCAGCGACTGACGCCGAGGGCAGGCGACCCCGCGCCGCGCGGTGATCAGACCGAGACCCGCGCGGGCAGGTCCTGGTCCAGCGCCCGCGCGCGGACGTGCTCGACCGCGAGGCGCAGCGCGCCCGACCGCACGACGTCCGGGCCCAGGTCGGAGACCACCACCTCCACCGCCGGCGCGTGCAGGTGGTCCGGGAGCAGCCCGCGCGCGCGGTCGACCATCGGGCCGAGCGCGGGAGCCATCGCCCCCGTGACGATCACCCGGTCGAGGTCCAGCAGCCCCGACAGGACGGCGCAGATCCGCGCGAGGCGGTCGGCGAGGCCGTCGACCACCTGCTGCGCGAGGGCGTCGCCCGCCGCCGCGGCCGCGAGCACGTGCTCCGCGTCGAGGAGGTCGCGCGGGACGTCGGCCAGCGCGCTGCCCGCCGCACCGACGCCGTCGTCGGAGTCGTCGCCGGAAGCCTCTCCGGAGTCGAGGAGGCGGCGCGCCTCGTCCCGCGCCAGCGCGCCCAGGCCGTCGCTGGACCCGACGCCCGCCACCAGGTCGAGGACGCGCATCTCGCCGATCGCCCCGCGCGGCCCCCGCCGCAGGGCGCCGTCCAGCACGATGCCGGCCCCGATCCGCTCGCCCACGAGGAGCGCGGCGTACGCGGCGGCGCCGTCCCCGTGCTCGGCCTCGGCGACGGCGGCGAGGTTCGCGTCGTTCTCGACGACGACGTCCCAGCCGCGCAGCGCGAAGAGGTCGCCCAGGCCGGGGTTCATCAGCGCCCAGAACGGGTTGCGCTCGCCGGCGGGGACTCCGCCGGTCGCCACGGGCGCGGGCACCCCCAGCACCGCGGCGGCGACGGCCCCGCCGTCGCGCCCCGACCGGGCGACCGCCGCGTCCACGGCGTCGCGGACCGTCGCCCGGCGCGCATCGGCGTCGCTCGCCGGGTCCACCTGCACGACCTCCTCGGCGAGCACGCGGCCGTGCAGGTCCGCGACCGCCGCCGACACCCGGTGCTGACCCGCGTCGACGCCGACGACCAGCGCCGCGTCCGGCCGGAACGCGTAGCGCAGCGCCGGGCGACCCTTCGTGTACGCGCCGGCCGCGCGCGCGTCGTCGAGCTCGACGAGCCAGCCCCGGTCCGTGAGCTCCCGGCACAGGGCCAGGACGGTGGAGCGCGCCAGGCCGGTGGCGGCCATGAGGTCGCTGGCCGTGACCGGCGCCCCGTCCCAGACCTCCTGGAGCACGCGCTCGGCGTTGAGCCGCCGCACCAGGTGCGTCGAGGGCGTCGTGGCCTCGGGGCCGTTCGTCATCGCGCTCCCGCCTCGCGTCGTCCTCGCGTCGTCGTCCGCCTCGGCGCCGGTCCCACCGACAGCCGACGCCAGGCGGTTGATTCTAGGCCGCGATCTTCTCGCGGCCCGAGGGGGTTGACCCCTCGGGAGCACGGGTGAGATCGTGCTGGACGGATTAAATTTCAGTCCACCATTTAGTACGACGACGTACCGGTCCACCGAGGAAGGGCATCACCGATGAGCGACCTGCTCGACGTCCCCGCCACCGCTGCCGAGGGCTCCGACGCCACCTGGTGGCGCCAGGCCGCCGTGTACCAGATCTACCCGCGCAGCTTCGCGGACTCCGACGGCGACGGCATCGGCAACCTGCGCGGCATCACCTCCCGCGTGGACTACCTGGCCGCCCTCGGGGTCGACGCCGTGTGGCTCAGCCCGTTCTACCCGTCCGCCCTGGCCGACGGCGGGTACGACGTCGCCGACTACCGCGACGTCGACCCGAAGATCGGCACGCTCGCCGACTTCGACGAGATGGTCGCGGCGCTGCACGGCGCGGGGATCCGCGTCGTCGTCGACATCGTCCCCAACCACACGTCGGACCTGCACGCGTGGTTCGCCGAGGCGCTCGCCTCCCCGAAGGGCTCGCCCGCCCGCGACCGGTACATCTTCCGCGACGGGCTCGGCGAGCACGGCGAGCTGCCGCCCGCGGACTGGACCTCCACCTTCGGCGGGCCCGCCTGGGAGCCGGTGGGCGACGGGCAGTGGTACTTCCACCACTTCGCCATCGAGCAGCCGGACCTCAACTGGGACAACCCCGAGGTGCGCGAGGACTTCCTGCGCACGCTGCGCTTCTGGTCCGACCGCGGCGTCGACGGCTTCCGCATCGACGTCGCCCACATGCTCACCAAGGACCTGCCCGCGCCGGGCGAGCCGCTCCCCTCGCAGGCCGAGCTCGAGGCGCTGCCCCAGGACGGGCAGCACCCGCTGTTCGACCGCGACGACGTGCACGACGTGTACGTCGGGTGGCGCGAGGTCTTCGACTCCTACGACCCGCCCCGCACCGCCGTCGCGGAGGCGTGGGTGGGCTCCGCCGAGCGCCGCGCGCGGTACGCGAGCAAGGACGGGCTGGGGCAGGCGTTCAACTTCGACCTGCTCGAGGCCGACTTCGACGCCGCGCAGTTCCGCCGCATCATCACGGCCAACCTGGAGCTCGCCGCCGCGTCCGGCTCGTCGACCACGTGGGTGTTCTCCAACCACGACGTGGTGCGGCACGCCACCCGCTACGGCCTGCCCCCGCGCGGGGAGGACCGGCGCAAGGGCGGCGCGGACTGGCTGCTCGCCGGCGGGCCCGAGGACCGGCTCGACCGCGCGTCCGGCCTGGCGAAGGCCCGCGCCGCGACCCTGCTGGAGCTGGCGCTGCCCGGCTCGTCGTACCTCTACCAGGGCGAGGAGCTCGGCCTGCACGAGGTCGCCGACATCCCCGACGACCAGCGCCAGGACCCGACCTTCTTCCGCAACCGCGGCGTCGAGATCGGCCGCGACGGCTGCCGCGTGCCGCTGCCCTGGACGTCCACCGGGCCGTCGCTCGGCTTCGGCTCCGGGCCTGCGCACCTGCCGCAGCCGGCCTGGTTCGCCGACCATGCCGCCGACGCCCAGGACGGCGTCGACGGCTCGACGCTGGAGCTGTACCGCACCGCGCTCGGCCTGCGGCGCCGGCTGCAGACGGCCGAGGAGCTCGAGTGGCTGGAGACCGGCTCCCCGGACGTCCTCGCGTTCCGCCGCCCGAACGGCTGGACCAGCGTCACCAACTTCGGCGCCGTCCCCGCGCCGCTGCCCGCGGGCGAGGTGCTGCTCTCCAGCGGCCCGCTGTCCGACGGCGGCACCCTGCCCGGCGCCACGACCGCCTGGCTCCGGGCCTGAGCCCGCCAGCCTGAGACCATCCGGCCCCTTCCCGGGCGTCGGGCGCCCGCACGTCGGGCGCCCGACGGCTGAGACGATGGGCCCCGCACCCCTCCCCGGCGCCCCCTGAAAGGCCGGCCACCCCACCGTGTACTCGCTCCTCCTGGCGATCGTCTACGTCGCCTTCGTCAGCCTCGGGCTCCCGGACTCGCTCGTCGGCGCCGGCTGGCCCGTCATGCACGCCGACCTCGGCGTCCCCGTCGCCTTCGCCGGCATCATCACGATGATCATCGCCGGCGGGACGATCCTGTCCAGCCTGGCCTCCGAACGGATGACGCGACGGTTCGGCGTCGGCGTCGTCACCGCCGTCAGTGTCGGCCTGACCGCCGCCGCCCTCGTGGGCTTCTCCGTCTCGGGCTCGTTCTGGGTGCTGTGCCTCTGGGCCATCCCCTACGGGCTGGGCGCGGGCGCGGTGGACGCCGCGCTCAACAACTACGTGGCCCTGCACTACGCGGCGCGGCACATGAACTGGCTGCACAGCTTCTGGGGCGTGGGCGCCTCGATCAGCCCGTTCATCATGAGCTACGCCCTCACCTCGGGCCTCGGGTGGTCGAGCGCCTACCGCATCGTCGGGGTCGCGCAGGCCGTGCTCACGGCCGTCCTGATCGTCAGCATCCCGCTCTGGGGCAAGGTCCGGCCGGCCCCGGCGGTCGGGGTCGCCGAGGCCACGGACGCGCCACCGTCCGACGACGAGGCCGCGGGGGGCCACCGCTCCCACGTCCCGCTCGCGACCGCCCTGCGGATCCCCGGCGTCCTGCTGATCCTGGCCGCCTTCTTCGCCTACTGCGCCCTCGAGAGCACCTCGATCCTGTGGGCGTCGACGTACCTGGTCGCCGACCGCGGCGTCGCGGACGCCACCGCGGCCGCGTTCGCGTCGCTCTTCCTCCTCGGCATCACCGCGGGGCGGTTCCTCGCCGGCTTCTTCGCCGACCGGATCGGTGACCGGCTGCTGATCCGCGGCGGCTTCGCGGCCGTCGGCGTGGGCGTGGTGCTCGTCGCGCTCCCGCTCGGCACGCCGGTGCCCGCCCTGGTCGGGCTGGTGATCATGGGGCTCGGGTGCGCCCCGATCTACCCGGCCATCATCCACTCCACGCCGGTCAACTTCGGCCCGCGCAACTCCCAGGCCATCATCGGGATCCAGATGGCCGCCGCCTACACCGGCTCGACCCTCGCGCCCCCGCTCTTCGGCGTGCTCTCGACATGGGCCGGGCTCTGGGTCTTCCCGCTGTTCCTCGCGGTGCTCGTGGCGCTGGGCCTGCTGATGTCCGAGCGCCTCAACCGGCTCGTCGCCCGGCGCGCGCACGCCCGCGACCTCGTCGGCCGGGCCTGAGCGCGCTGCCGAACAGGCAGTTGATACCGCTATGGGCGCGATTCGCGTCCCATAGCGGTGTCAACTGCCTGTTCGGCGCCCCGGGCGCGGAGGGGGTAGAGCCAGAAGCAGACGAACGCGAGCGCCGCGAGAGCCACGGGCACGCCGCCGAGGAGCAGGCGGACCCCGGTGGACACCGTCGCGGCCTGCGCCTCCGGCGCCACGCCCTCGACGTACCCGCTCGCGGCGAGCACGCCCGCCAGGACCACCGCCTGCACCACCACGGAGCCGCGCACCACGAAGCCGTTGGCGCCGAAGTACATGCCCTCGCGACGCAGGCCGGTGCGCCGCTCGTCGTCGTCGATCACCTGCCCGAGCGCCACCTCCAGCACCTGCATGAGGCCCGCCACGCCCAGCCCGACGGCGAGCCCCGCCGCCGCGGCGCCGGGCACCGTCGTGGGGATCAGGTAGAGGCAGGTCGCGAGCCCGTAGACGGCGACGACGGCGAGCATCGTCGTGCGCGGGCCGAGGCGGCGCACCACCCAGGACCAGCCCCAGATCGCCGGGATCGCGGCCACGAAGATCGGCGCCAGCATGAGCGTGGAGTCCGCCTCGACGCCGCCGACGGTGTACTTCACGTAGAACGGCACGCCCGCGAGCAGCACCGCCGTGGTGCTCTGCAGCAGCAGCGACCCGAGCACGTACGTGACGAACGCGCGGTTGGCGAACGTGTACCGGAGCTGGTCGCGCAGCCCGACCGCGGACTCACGGGCCCGGGCCGCGTCGTCGGCGTCCCGCTCCACCATCCCCGCCAGCGACCAGGCGAAGAAGCCGGCGCACACCACGGCGAGCGCGACACCCATCCACGCCCAGCCGATCGAGTCGTACAGCAGGGGCGCGCCCGCGGTGCCGAGGATCATGCCCACCAGCGCGAAGAGCTGCCGCGGGCTGTTGCCCCGCGCCCGCTCCGCCGTCGTGCGGAAGATCTCGGGGAACAGCGCGGACACGTTGAGCACCACCGCGACGTACGCGACGTCGAACAGCGCGACGACCACGAGGAACCACACGACCAGCCCCGCGGGCGGGAACGCCGGCGGCATCCACACGAGCGCGAACGCCACGAGCAGCGGCACCACGCCCAGCACGATCCACGGGACGCGGCGGCCCCAGCGCGTGCGGTGCCGGTCGGACGCCGCGCCGACCAGCGGGTTGAGCACTGCGTTGAGGATGCCGTGCGCCACCATCGCGGCCGCGACCCAGCCGGCGGGCACCCCGAGGTGGTCGACGTAGAAGAAGACGACGAACGCGGAGAACGTGTTCAGCAGGAGGTTCGCCGGGAACGCGGACGCCCCGTAGGCCACGGCCTGCGCGCGGCTCGGCGCCCCGACGAGGCGCCGGTCGCGCAACCGGGCGAGCGCCCCGCCCTCGCGGGCGGGCGCGGCCCCGGGTCGGCTCACCGCTCGCCCCGCTGCACCGCGCGCAGGTCGCGCCAACCCACCCGCACGAGCCCCTCCGCCGCGACGGTCGCCGCCACGTCCGGGTCGCGCAGCAGCCGCTCCTCGTACCCGCGCTTGGGGGCGGCGTAGTCGACGGCGTCGACCAGCTCGTCGCCCACCAGCATCGGGTGCAGGAAGATCTCGGTCACGCCGGGACGCACGCCCCGCAGCAGGTCGAGGAAGCCGGCCTTGACCGTCTCGTAGTCCTCGGCGTCGGGCGTGCCCTCCCCGGCGAGCTCGAACGGGTGCGTCCACAGCCGGTCGAGGATGACGACGCCGGCCGCGTCGGCGGCGGCCGTGGCGGCGTCGAGCAGCGCCTGCGAGCCGGGCGCGTCCGGGTCCGCGCCCATCGACTCGAGCCCGTCGAGCGAGCGCGGCAGGCGGAACGGAAGACCCCGCTCGGCGGCGAGCGCGAGCACCTGCGGCAGGAAGGAGCGGCCGGTCGCGAGCCCGTAGACCGAGCCCATGTGGTTGTCGAGGTGGCTCACGTCCACGCCCGCGGCGAGCGCGGCGTCCAGCTGCGCCGCGAGCTCGGCGGCGACGTCCTCGTCCGCCGCGCCCCGCTCCACGGCGTCCACGGCCGCGGGGAAGTACCCCGCGTCGTCCACCAGCGACGTGCCGACGCCCGTGAGCGGCCGCCAGCGGTACCGCGTCCACTCGCTGGTGAGCACGAGGTGCACGCCGACGTCGAGGCCCGGGTCCGCGGCCGCCGTGGCGAGCGCGTCCGGCGCCCACGGGCACGGCACCATCACCGTCGAGGAGTCCAGGTGCCCCGCGGCCAGCAGCGGCATGATCGCGCGGTTCGCGGCGCGGCACATGCCCAGGTCGTCGGCGTTGAGGATGATCGCGCGGGCGTCCGGGTCCAGCCCCAGGCGCGCGGTGAGGTCCGACGGCGCGGTCGTGTCGGACGTCGCGGTCGTGTCGGACGGCGTGCCCGGAGCGGTCACCGGGACGCCCCGCCGTCGCCGTCGAACGCCGCCGCCGCACGGTCCGCGACCACGGCGCGCAGGGCCTCGCCGGCCGCGTGCCCGGCGCCCAGCACGGCGCCGTCGGCGCCCAGCGGGGACGCCTCGATCCGGGCCGGCAGCACGGCGATGCGGTCGCGCAGGAAAGCGATGACCCGGTCCGCGACCGCCGGTCGCGCCGCCTGGTCCGCGAGGACGAAGAGCTCCGGGTCGAGCACGATCGCGAGCGACGCCACCACCACGGCGACGCGACGCGCCATCTCCGCCACGACCTCGTCCGCCACCCCGTCCCCGGCGTCCGCGCGGTCGATCAGCTCCCGCACCGTGATGTCCTCGGGCAGGTCGTGGTCCTTTGCGAGCGCGGCGACCGCGGCGTCGCCCAGCACCTGCTCGCCCAGCGCGTGGCCCGGCTGCGGCAGGAAGGCGACCTCGCCCGCGACGCCCGACGCCCCCCGGTGCAGGCGCCCGTCGAGCACGAGGCCCGCGCCGAAGCCCTCCCCGAACGCGAGCGTGACGAACGACGACCGGCCGCGGCCCGCCCCCAGGTGCTGCTCGGCGACGGCGGCGAGGTTCACGTCGTTGTCGAGCGAGACCGGACAGGCGAGAGCGTCGGCCAGCGCGTCGTGCAGCGTCGTGCCGCCCTTCTCGTACCCGGGCACGTGCAGCACGGTGGTGTGGTCGGCGCCGACGACGGCGGGGAACGCGACGACCGCGCGGCCCACCTCGACCCGGTGGCCCGGCCCGAGCCGCGCCTCCACGTCCTCGCGACAGGAGTTCGCGAGGCCCGCCGCGGCGCGCGCCCGGGCCACCGGCGTGGGCTGCACGTCCCGGCGCTCGGCCCGCGCGCGCACCGTGCCCGTCGCGTCGACGAGGGCCACCCGCACGCGGTCGCGCGCGACGTCGACGCCGAGCCCGAAGGCCGAGTCCGGGTCCACCCGGACCTCGCCCGGCGCCCCGTCGGCGACGACGGCCCCGGCCTGGGTCAGCGCGGCGAGCGCGCGGTCGACGGTCGCGGCGGGCAGGCCCGTCGCCTCGACCACGGCGCCCTCGCCGGCGGGCTCGCCGGAGGCCAGCGCGTCCAGCACGGCGCGGACGTCGGGCCCGCGCAGCGGGTCGGGGGTTCCGGTGTCAGAGGTGGGCATCGAGCCTCCGTCAGGGGTGCGGGACGGGAAGCCCCGCCCGGGCTGCGAGCCTAGCCACGCCCCCGGGGGTTGTCGACGCAGGCCCCGCCGCCCCTGCGGGGGGCGAACGGCACGTCGGTGCAGATCAGGGACGCGCTCAGGACGCCGCGTGGTCGCGCGAGCGACCGATCCCGCGGACGGCGTCGACCGCGCCGCGGACCCGCCGCGCGTTCACGGCGAGCACGACGTCGCGATACTGCCCCGCGCGGTGGATCTGCCCCTTGAGGTCGTTCGACGACGCGCGGTGCTTGAGGTCGCACGGCACCTCGACGGCCACGTACCCCTGGCGGAGCAGGTCGATCGTCATGCCCGTCTCGACGCCCCAGCCGTGCGCGAGCGGCGTCGCCGCCTCGAACGCCTCGCGGGTGAGGCAGCGCATGCCGGACAGCGGCTGCGTGGGGCTCCACCCGGTGAGGTGCTGGATGGCGCGCCGCGCCGTGCCCACGACGATCCCCCGGCCGCCGGCCCCGGTCTGCCGCGGCAGCAGGGCGATCGCGAGGTCCGCGACGCCCTCGCGCACGGGCGCGACCAGCGGGGCCGTGTTGACGGCCGTGTCGCCCAGGTCGCCGTCCACGAAGAGCAGGAGGCGCGGGGCGCGCCCGTCGGCGTCGCGCATGGCGACGACGGCCGCGCCGGTCTCCATCGCGGCGGCCTTGCCCCGGTTGTGCGAGTGCCGCACCACGACGGCGCCGGCGTCGCGGGCGACGTGCTGCGTGTCGTCCGTCGAACCGTCGTCGACCACGAGCACGAGGTCGACGTGCGGGATCGCGCGGGCCGACCGCACGGTGGCGGCGATGCGCGCCGACTCGTCCTTGGCGGGGATGATCACCGCGACCCGCTGCGGGTTGCGGCGCCCCTGCGCCGTCGGTGGGCGCGGCGTCTTGGCGACGGGCAGCGCACCCCCGCGGGTGGTGACGGACGCGCCTGCGCCGTCCTGGCCGTCGACCGAGTTCCGCTCGCCGGCATCGTCCTGGCTGGTGGACACCTCAGCGCCCGTGCGGGTCGCTCCGTGGTCCGTGTTCACGACTCCCTGCCTGTTGGGTCTCTGCCCGTGTCGGCCGTGCGGACGACGCCCGCGCGGCGCTGCTGTGCGGTGGCTCCTTGGGGGAATCACCGGGGATCAGAAGAGCAAACTTTTCCCGAAGAACTGTACTCCCCCGGAAGGCCCGATCTCGGGTCAAGAAAGGGTGTCGTCCGGGACGTGCCGTGAAGATCGTGCGGAGCCGCCGCCGAGCCGGTCGTCCCGCCCGCGGCGGGGGCCGCGCGGGGGCGCTGCGTCAGCGCAGCGTCACCTGTCGGGAGACGATACCGGCCCGGGCCCGCCGCTCGTTCGCGTCGAGCGGCTCGGTGACCGCGAGCGCCTCGTCGAGTCGGGCCGCGAGCTCCGCCACCGGCTCCTCGAGCTCCGCCGCCTCGGTGCCGCGCGGCAGCTCCCAGACGGGCACCACGAGGCCGCAGGCGCGGAACATGCCGAGGAACTTGCCGCCGACGAGGCCCGACTCGCGGCGCGCGTGCAGGCGGGCGATCGCGTCCACGACGCGGTCCTCGTCCTCCGTGCGCGCCCACCGCAGGAACTCCCGCGACATCCGGCACCAGTACGCCGCCGGCACCGACGACAGCTTCACCGTCGGGATGGACGCCTCGGCCGCCTCGTCGAGCGACTCGCGGATCTCGTCGGTCATCTCGGTGCCGGCGTCGAGCCAGTAGTCGTAGTCGTCGTGCACGGTCACCTCGAACGGGACGTCGAGGTCGAGCACGTCCTGCAGCCGCGGGTCGCCGTCCTCGGGGGCCGGCAGCTCCTCGGGCAGCACGCCCGTGCCGGGCTCCGCCGCGGCGGCCGCGAGCAGCGCGGCGGCCAGGTCGCGGCTGAGGTCGTCGGAGGCGCCCATGCCGTGCAGCGCGAGCAGGACGGTGCCGTCCTCGCGGTGCAGCGCGCACCAGCCGCCCGGGAGGACGGTCGTGACGACGATGTCGCGGCCGCCGTGGTCCGGCGTCGTCCGCGCCGTCGCCGTGGCGGACGGCACCACCTCGCGCATCGCGACCCAGTCCGCCTCCCCCGGCAGACCCTCGAACGGACGCAGGACGGGGGTGGTCGCAGAGCTCTTGGCCATGCCCGCGATCCTATCCGGCCCGCGGTCCCGCCCTCCCGCGGGGTAGTCCGGAACTCCGCGAGGTAGGGAACGGGCCGAGCTACCTGGGCGAGATCCGGACTACTTCGCGGGGATCTGAACTACCTCGGCAGGTCCGGAACTACCTCGCGGGGATCTGGACTACCTCGCGGGCACCTGAGCTGTCTCGACGGCGGTGGGTACGGTGACTCCGTGGAGGGCTGGCGCCGCCTCGTGGCGGACTACCGGGACGGAGTCGCACCGGGCCTCGCGCACGACGGCGGGGACCGGGCGACGGCGCTCGACGGCGCGCGGGGAGCGTGGCTCGCGGCGACGCTGCCCGCGCTCGACCTGGCGCTCGGGTCGGTCGCCGCGCTGTGCTCGGCCGCCGGCCGAGCGGGGGCGACGGGGCCGCTGGTGGAGCGCGGCCCGTCGCCGGCACGGGTGGCGGCGTCGTTCGGCTCGGACCGGCTGCTCCGGCTGGACGGCCGACCAGTCGCCGGGTTCGCGCCGCTGTCCGGCTTCTTCGCCACCGGCGACGGGTGGGTGCGCACGCACGCCAACTACCCGCACCACCGGGCGCGGCTGCTGCGGCTGCTCGGGCTGCCCGACGGCACGGACCGCGACGGCCTGGCCGCGCGCCTCGCGGACGTCTCCGCCGCCGGGCTCGAGGACGATGCCGCGGCGGTCGGCGCGATCGTCGCGCGCGTCCGGGACGAGGCCGCGTGGCGGGCGTCGGCGCCCGGGGCGGCCGCGGCGCGGGGCCCGCTCGTGCGGGTCGCGGTGCGCGACGACGTGGCCGCGCGCCCGGTCCTCCTTCCCGGCGGGCACACGCCGCTCGCCGGGGTGCGGGTGCTCGACCTGACCCGCGTCATCGCCGGGCCCGTCGCCACCCGCGCGCTGGCCGCGCTCGGCGCCGACGTGCTGCGCGTGGACCCGCCGGTGCCAGCGGAGATCCGCCACCAGCACCTCGACGTCGGGCAGGGCAAGCGCACCACCCTGCTCGACCTGCACGACGCGGGCGACCGCGAGCGCGCCCAGGCGCTGCTGGACGACGCGGACGTACTGGTCACCGGCTACCGGCCCGGCGCTCTCGAGGGATTCGGGCTGCGCCCGCCGCCGGGCGCCGTCGTCGGCCGCGTCTCCGCGTGGGGCGAGGCCGGGCCGTGGTCCCGCCGCCGCGGCTTCGACTCCATCGTGCAGGCGGCGTCGGGCGTCGCGCTGCTCGAGTCCACCGACGGCGCGACCCCCGGCGCGCTGCCCGCGCAGGCGCTGGACCATGCCACCGGGTACCTGCTCGCCGCCGGTGTCGTCGACGCGCTCGCCGCCCGCGGCCACGACGGGTGCGGGCGGGACGTCGTGACCGCGCTGGCCCGCACGGCCACCTGGCTGCTCGACGCCGACGGCCGCGACCCCGGCCACCCGCCGGCCGGGGTGCCCGGGCCTGGGTCGGTCGTGAGTCACGGCCACCGGCCGCGCGTCACCACCGCGCGCCCCGCGCTGCCCGGCGTCGACGACCACCCGGCGCCCGCGCGCCCGTGGGGCACGGACCACGCCGCCTGGTCGCCGCGCTGACACTTCCCCCGCCCGGCAGGTGCGAGGGGCCCGCGCCTCTGGTCTCATCGGACGCAGGGTTCGAGCGACCCGGGTGAGGAATCCAGGGCCGGCAGGCCCGACCACGGCGAGAGGGAGGCCCGATGGGCGTCGTCACGCGGGGCTTCGGGGGCCGGCGCCCCGAGCCGGAGCACCAGATCCCGCCGGGCCAGTTCGTCACCGACGACTTCCCGGTGCTGTCCGCCGGCCCGACGCCGCACGTCGACGAGGCGCACTGGGAGCTCACCGTCCGCACGGAGACGGGCGAGGGCCGTACCTGGACCTGGGACGCCCTGATGGCGCTGCCGGCCGAGGAGATCGAGACCGACATCCACTGCGTCACGCACTGGACCAAGCTCGGCACGTCATGGCGCGGCGTCTCGCTGGACACCCTGCTGGCCGACGTCGAGACGAGCGCGGAGTTCGTCATGGCGCACTCCTACGGCGGCTACACGACCAACCTGCCGCTCCAGGACCTGCTCGACGGGCAGGCGTGGGTCGCGTTCGAGTTCGAGGGCGAGCCGCTGGAGCCGGTGCACGGCGGGCCGGCGCGGCTGCTGGTGCCGCACCTGTACTTCTGGAAGAGCGCCAAGTGGCTGCGCGGCCTGGAGCTGATGGACGCCGAGGACCTCGGCTTCTGGGAGCAGAACGGGTACCACGCGTACGGCGACCCCTGGCTCGAGCAGCGGTACTCGTGACCTGGCAGACCGGGTGGCACGTGGCGACCGTCGTCGGCGCCCGGCCGCTCACCGACACGGCGCGGGAGCTCACGCTCGCCGTGCCGGGGTTCGGCGGCACGCTGCCCGGCCAGCACGTCGACGTGCGCCTCACCGCGCCGGACGGCTACCAGGCCACCCGCGCCTACTCGCTCGCGACGGCGGGCGTGGACGAGCGGGTCGACCTCGTCGTGGACGAGGTGCCGGACGGGGAGGTGTCGCCCTACCTGACCCACGACGCGCGCCCCGGCGACCAGGTCGAGGTCCGCGGCCCGCTGGGCGGGTACTTCGTGTGGCACGACGACGACCCCGCCCCCGTGCTGCTGGTGGCCGGCGGCTCCGGCGTCGTGCCGTTCCTGGCGATGCTGCGCGCCCGTCGCCTGTCGGGGCGCCGGGCCCCGTTCCGGCTCGTCTGCTCCGTGCGCGGGCCGGCGGGCGCCATCGGGCGCGACGAGATCGACTCCCCCGACCCGGGCCTCGACGTGCGGTGGGTCTACACGCGCGAGGTGCCGCCCGGCTGGCCCACGCCCCCGGCGCGCCTCACGCCGGACGACCTCTCTGCCCCCGGGTTCGGCCCCGACGACGGCACGAACGTCTTCGTCTGCGGCCCCACCCGCTTCGTCGAGGCCGCGGCCGAGCTGCTCACCGGCCTCGGACACCCGTCCGCCCGGGTCCGCACCGAACGCTTCGGAGGTGCCTGATGACGTCCACCGCCCCGACCACCCCCGACAGGCCCGTCCTCGACGGCTCGGCCCTGGCCGGGCTGCTCAGCGAGGTCTACTCCTTCGACGCCACCCTCGCGGTCGTGCGCTGCGCGCACTGCGGGCACACCGACGTCCTCGCCCGCACCACCGTGCACCTGTCCGCCATGGGCGGCGTCGTGCGCTGCGCGACCTGCGCCGCCGTCCTGCTCGTCGTCGTGGACCGGCCCGACGGCGCGCGCGTGTCGTCCCCCGGCGCCGCGTGGGTGCAGGCGCCGCCGCGCCCCTGACCGCCCCGGATCGACGGCTCGGCGCCCCCTACATCCGGTCGAGGCGCTGGAGCACGGCGCCCTCGCGCAGGGCCCACGGGCAGATCTCGACCTCGTCGACGCCGAGCGCGCGCATGGTCTCCTCCGCCACGACCCCGCCGCCGACGATCTGGTACGTGCGGTCGGTGGTGACGCCCGGCAGGGCGGTGCGCCCGTCGGCGGGGATGCGGGCCAGGCGCGGCACCCAGTCGGCGAGCTGCGCCAGGCGCATCCGCCAGCGGTCGTCCGGGCCGACGGCCTCCACCTGCATCCCGGCGAGACGCGCCAGGGAGCGGAAGGTCTTCGACGTCGCCACGACGTGATCCGGGGCAGCCACGGCCGCGAGCCGCTCGACGACGGGCGCCAGCAGCGCGCGGGCGTGCTCGCGCAAGGCCTGCACCTCGTCGGCGGACGGCGGGTCGTGCCGCAGGAACTCGCGCGTCGTGCGGCCGGCGCCGAGCGGGACGGACGCGGCGAGGTCCGGCTCCTCGTCCACGCCGGTCGCGATCTCCAGGGAGCCGCCCCCGATGTCGAGCACCAGCAGCCGACCGGCGGCCCACCCGTGCCAGCGGCGGGCGGCGAGGAACGTCAGGCGTGCCTCGTCCTCCCCCGACAGGACGACGACGTCGCGTCCCACCCGCGCGGAGATCGCGGCCAGCACCTCGGCGCCGTTCGCCGCGTCGCGGAGGGCCGAGGTGGCCATCGGCATCAGCTCCTCGACGGCGGACTCACGCGCGACGGCCATGACGTCGTCGACCGCCGCGAGGAGCGCGGTGCGGCCCTCCGGCGTCACCGCGCCCTCGTCGTCGAGGTAGCGCATCAGCCGCACGGCGATCTTGCGCGACGCGTGCGGCGCCGGCCGCACGCCGTACCGGGCGTCCATGACGAGCAGATGCACCGTGTTGGAGCCGATGTCGATCACGCCGAGCCGCGGCGCCCGGGCCGTCGCCGAGGTCATGCTGCCGAGCGTAGCGACGCGCGGGGACGACGACGCCCGGCCCCGCGGGGTGCGGGGCCGGGCGTCGTCGTGCGCTGGTCAGGCGGCTACCGTCAGGAGAGGGCCTTCGCCTTGAGGCGCTCGAACTCCTCGGGCGTGATCGTGCCCTCGTCCAGCAGCTTCTTGGCCGAGGCGATGTGGTCCGCCGGCGCCCCCGCCACGTCGCGGATGTACGCGTCGGTACCGGCCTTGGCCTCCTTCACCGCCGCGATCTGCCGCTCCGACATCCCCCGGCCGCGGGCGATGAGGTATACGAGGGCCGTGAGCAGCGGGATGAAGATCAGGAGGACCACCCACAGGGCCTTCCACCAGCCGTTGAGCTCCCGGTCGCGGAACAGGTCGGTGAGGATCTGGAACAGCACCATCAGGTAGGCGATGAAGAGGAAGATCCAGACGAGGTACCAGAAGAAGTCCCAGAACGTGTTCATCTCGTGCGTCCTTTCGAGGCGGACCCAGCCGTCGACGGCCGGCTTGTGGCGGACCGGTGGCCCGCGCTCGGAACGCTAGTGCTGACATGCCGGACGCGCGCGCTGAAACAGGGTGATCCAGGACTCCCCCGCCGAACCGGGCTCTGCCGGACGATCGCGACAGGCCGGACCCTGCTCGGGTCCCGGTCAGCGACCGCTCAGCGGCGGGCCCCGCGCTCCGCGTCGGAGACGAGCTCCTCGGCCCCGGACACGACGGCGGCCTCCTCGGCCCGCGCCCGCGCCAGCGCGTCGGCGCGCACCGCCACGATCTCGCCGTGCAGGGCGGCGTGCGCGCGTTTGCGGACGTCGCGCGCGATGGCGTCGACGTCGGCCTCGTCGGGGGTCTCGCCGCGGGCCGCGAGCTCCGTCGTCAGGCGGTCGACCGCCGCGTCGACCTCACGCCGGACCTCGACCTCGGCCGCGTCGAACAGCGCCACGACGGCGGCGTCCGCGGCGCGGCCCAGGCGGGTCTCCTCGAAGCCCTCGGCCGCGTCGTCCACGATCCGCCGGGCGCGGTCGACGACGTCCGCGGCCGTGGCCGGGGCGTGCGCCTTGAGCGTGCCCAGGTCGTACAGCAGCACGCCCTCGACGTCCGCGACCCGCGGGTCGACGTCGCGGTGCAGCGCCAGGTCGAGGACCACGAGGGGCCGCGGCTCGGGCTCGTCTCCCGCGGCGGCCGCGGCCCGCTCGCGCGAGCGCACCACGGCGGCGGCGTCGAGCACGTACTCCAGGGAGGCCTCGGCCCGCCCGTCCGCGACCCCGCCGGCGGGACCGCGTCCGCGGGCACCCGAGCACGACACCACGAGGTCGGCGTCGGCGAGCGCCTCGATCAGGTCCGGCGCCGCCTCGACGTCGTGGCCCTCCGCGAAGACCTCGGCGCGGCCGGAGCGCGAGTACACCCGCACGTCGTCGCAGCCGCGGGCGCGCAGGGCCGCCACCGACGCCCCCGCGTACGAGCCCGTGCCGATGAGCACCGTCCGCACGCCCCGCCACGAGCCGTCGTGCTCGCCCCGGCCGCGCAGGAGGTCCCGGCCTGCGAGGTCCAGACCGAGCGACACGACGGACCGCCCGGCGGCGCCGAGCTCCGTCCGCGTGCCGACGCGCTTCGACGTGCGCGACGCCGTCTGGAACAGCAGCTCGAGGGTCTTGGACGTGGTGCCGTCCTCGCGGGCCTCGGCGAGGGCGCGCTTCACCTGACCGGCGATCTCCCGCTCCCCCACGACCATCGAGTCCAGCCCGGCGGCGACCGCGAACAGGTGCGAGGTGACCTCGGGCCCGGTGCGGACCGTGAACGAGTCCGCCGCGACCTCCTCGGTCACGCCGGAACCCGCCGCCACCAGGGCCGCGACGTGCTTCGTCGTGTGCCGCACGGCGTCGCCGTGCACCGGCGCGTCGACGTCCAGGTAGAGCTCGAAACGGTTGCACGTGGAGATCACCACGGCGCCCTGGACGGGCCCGCAGGAACCCACGGCGACTCGCCCGACGGAGCCGGAACCGGTGGACAGCCGCTCGAGCGCGTCCAGGTCCAGCTCGCGGTGCGAGGCGGTGAGGGAGAGGAGTACCACAGTGGCTCCACTTTAAGAGGGCCGAACAACCGGGGCAGAATCATGGACCGTGACATCCCCCACGATCGCCTCCGAGCCGGGGCGCGAGCCCACCCTGCTGCCCGCCGACCACCCGCTGGTCGACGGCCGGACGACGCACGCCCCGCTGGTGCGTGCCCTGCGGGGCGATCGTCCGGACGTGACCCCCGTGTGGTTCATGCGGCAGGCCGGCAGGTCCCTGCCCGAGTACCGCGAGGTCCGTCAGGGGGTAGGGATGCTCGACTCCTGCCTCCGGCCACCGCTCGCCGCGGAAATCACCCTCCAGCCCGTGCGGCGCCACCACGTGGACGCGGCCGTCTTCTTCAGCGACATCGTCGTGCCGCTGCGGCTGGCGGGCGTCGACGTGGACATCAAGCCCGGCGTCGGGCCCGTGATGGACCAGCCGTACCGCACGGCCGAGGACGTCGCCCGCCTCACCTCGCGCACCCTCGACGACGGCGCCCTCGCCCCGATCGCCGAGGCCGTGCGCCTCACCGTGGCCGAGCTCGGCGACGTGCCGCTGCTCGGCTTCGGCGGCGCGCCGTTCACGCTCGCCGCCTACCTGGTGGAGGGGCGCCCGTCGCGCGACCACCTCGCCGCGCGCACCCTCATGCACGCGGACCCCGAGACCTGGGCGCGGCTCACCGCGTGGACCGCGGAGCTCACCGGCCGGTTCCTGCGGACGCAGGTGCTCGCCGGCGCGTCCGCCGTCCAGCTCTTCGACTCCTGGGCCGGCTCGCTCGCGCTCGCCGACTACACGGCGCACGTCGCGCCCTCGTCGACGGCCGCGCTGTCGCACGTCTCCGACCTGCGCCTCCCCGGCAGCGACGACGGCCTGGCCGCCATCCACTTCGGCACCGGCACCGGGCACCTGCTGCCCGCGCTGCGCGACGTGCTCGACGCGGCGGGCGTCACCCACCCCGCCGTCGGTGTCGACTACCGCACCCCGATCGACGAGGCCGCCGCCCTGCTCGCCGACCACCCCCGCGGCGCCGTGCCCGTGCAGGGCAACATCGACCCCGCGCTGCTCGCCGCCCCGTGGCCGGTGCTCGAGGCGCACGTGCGCGACGTCGTCGCACGCGGCGCGACCGCGCCCGGCCACGTGGTCAACCTCGGCCACGGCGTGCCGCCGGACACCGACCCGACCGTGCTGACCCGCGTCGTCGAGCTGGTCCACTCGCTGTGACGCCGCTCCCGCCGCTCGGCTCCCCCGACGCCGCGACCCCGCCCGCGCGGGCCGCGGAGCACGTCGACGCCGTGGTCGTGGGCGGCGGGATCGGCGGGCTCGTCGCCGCGCGCACGCTGGTGCGGCGCGGGCTGCAGGTCGTGGTGCTCGAGGCGTCGGACCGCGTCGGCGGCCCCGTGCGCGGCGGCGCGTTCGGGTCGGTGCCCGTGCGCCTCGACCTGGGTGCGGAGTCGTTCGCCGCCCGCGGCACCGCCGTCACGGATCTGGCCGACGAGCTCGGGCTGGACGTCGTGAGCCCGGCCCCCCTGTCCGCGTGGGGCTACTCCGCCGGCCACGCGTTCCCCCTGCCGAAGGCGGGCGTGCTCGGTATCCCGTCGACGCCGTGGGCCCCCGACGTGCGGCGTGCGATCGGCTGGCCCGGCGTGCTGCGGGCGAGCCTCGACCGGGTGCTGCCGCGGTTCGTCGCCGACACCACGGACCTCGGGACGCTGGTGCGCTCCCGTCTCGGGCGGCGCGTGGCCGACCGCCTCGTGGCCCCGGTGGCGACCGGCGTGCACTCCGCGCCGCTCGACCGGCTCGACGTGGCCACCGTCGCGCCCGGGCTGCTCGACGCCTTCGCCCGCACCGGGTCGCTGTCGCGCGCCGTCGGCGAGCTGCGGTCCGCCGCGCCCGCCGGGTCCGCCGTCCGCGGCATCGACGGCGGCATCCACGCCCTCGTCGAGGCCCTGACCGGCGAGATCGCCGCCAGCGCCGAGGAGTTCGCCGACTCCCCGCGCACCGACGCGACCGGCCCCATCCACGCCGCCGTCCGCGTGGCGCAGCGGGTGGTGGCCGTCGAGCGTCTCGGCACCCAGTGGCAGGTCACGACGTCCGCCGGCGGCACCGTGCGCGCCCCGCGGCTGGTCGTGACGACGCCGCGCGTCGCCCCGCTGCTCGCGCCGTGGGTCGCGCCGCTCGAGAACGACCCGGTGACCGCGCCGGTCGGCGTCGTCGTGCCCACCCCCGAGGACGGCGCCGACATCTGGCTCGCGACCCTCCTGCTCGACGCCCCCGAGCTCGACGACGCGCCCCGCGGCTCCGGGATGCTCGTGGCGCCGGACGACGAGGGCGCCGGCTCCGGGGTGCGGGCGAAGGCGCTCACCCACGCCACCGCGAAGTGGCCGTGGCTCGCCGACCGCGTGCGCGCCGCCGTCGGGCCGGGCGTGCACGTGGTGCGCCTGTCGTACGGCCGCATCGGCACCCCGACGGTGCCGCCCACCGCCGACGAGGCCGCCCGCGACGCGTCCGCGCTGCTCGGCGTCGACCTCACCGGCCGGGTCCGCGACCACCTGCTGCAGCGGTGGGACGGCTCCCTGCCGCCGCCCACCCCCGCCTACCGCGCCGACGTCGCGGCGTTCACCGCCGCCGTCGGGCACACGCCGGGGCTGGCCGTCACCGGGGGGTGGGTGGCCGGCACCGGCCTCGCGGCGATCGTCGCGCACGCGCAGGCCGCCGTCGCCGCCCTCTGACCCGCGAGGTAGTTCGAGACCTGACGAGGTAGTTCGAGACCTGACGAGGTAGTGGACTACCTCGCGGGGTCTGGAACTACCTCGGCGATTCTCGAACTACCTCGGCGATGGTGGTGACGCGCTGTCACGACCGGACGTCAGGACGACGGGCGCACCGTGTGAGATCGGTCGCCCGTCCGGCCGGAAGTTGTCCACAGGCCGCACCGCTGCGCGACACTGGACGGGTGAGCACCCCCGAGACAGCCCCTGCCCCGCTGCGCCTCGGCACCCGCGGCAGCGCCCTCGCCACGACGCAGTCCGGCATGGTCGCGCGCCGGCTGGAGGAGCTGCTGGGCCGGCCGGTCGAGCTGGTCCGGATCCGCACCGAGGGCGACGTGAAGACCGGCTCGCTCGCCTCGCTGGGCGGCACCGGCGTCTTCGTCACCGCGCTGCGGGAGGCCCTGCTCGACGGGCGCTGCGACGTCGCCGTGCACTCGCTCAAGGACCTGCCCACGGCGCAGCCCGCCGACCTCACGATCGTCACCCCCGAGCGCGAGGACCCGCGCGACGCCCTGTGCGCCCGCGACGGGCTGACCCTCGACACGCTGCCGCGCGGCGCCCGCGTGGGCACCGGGTCGCCGCGCCGGGCCGCACAGGTGAAGGCCGCACGCCCCGACGTCGAGCTGGTCGACATCCGCGGCAACGTGGAGACGCGGCTCGCGCGCGCCCTCGGCCCCGACGCCGACCTCGACGCCGTCGTCCTCGCGCACGCCGGGCTGTCGCGCCTGGGCCGCACGGAGGTCGTGACGCACCTGCTCGACCCCGCCGTCGTCGCACCCGCCCCCGGGCAGGGCGCGCTCGCCGTCGAGGCACGCACCGCGGACCTGGCGGGGTCCGCGCTGGGCGAGGCGTTCGCCGCGCTCGACCACCGCCCCACCCGGCTCGCCGTGCTCGCCGAGCGCGCGGTGCTCGCGCGGCTGGAGGCCGGCTGCGCCGCGCCGGTCGGCGCGCACGCCCGGGTCGAGGCGGGCGAGCTGCAGCTCACCGCCGTCGTGGCGCGCGTCGACGGCACCGAGCAGCTCACCCACGCCGCGTCCGCGCCGCTCGGGGGCGACGCCGTCGCGCAGGACGAGGCCGCGACGGCGCTCGGCGTCCGGGTGGCGGAGTCCCTGCTGGCCGACGGTGCCGAACGGCTCGCGCCGCTCGTGGGCGGCACGGGAATGCCGCGCACCGGCGAGGCGGACCACGTCGCGCCGCGACAGGACGTCGAGCCGCTCCACGCCCCCACCGGCACGGACGACCCGGAGGGTTCGTGACCGGCGAGCGCACCACGGGGCGCGCCGTCCTCGTGGCGCGCACGACCGAGCGCGGGGCATCGCTCGCGGCGCTGCTACGGGCGGCCGGGCACGACGTCGTGGTCGCCCCCGTCATCGAGCGCGCGCCCGCGGCCGACCTCGGCCCCCTCGACGACGCCGTCCGCGGCCTCGCCGGCGGCGCCTTCGCCTGGGCCGTCGTGACCAGCGTCAACGCCGTCGACGCCCTCGTGGACGCGGCCGCCCGCACCGGCGCGAACCTCGCCGGTGCGCCGGTCCGCTGGGCCGCCGTCGGGCCCGCGACCACCCGTGCCCTCGCCGCCGCGGGCGTCACGACCGACCTCGTGCCGGAGGCCGACGCCACCGCCGCCGGGCTGGTCGCGGCGTTCCCCGACCCGGAGGCCACCGACGACGAGCCGCGCGCCGTGCTGCTGCCGCTCGGCGACCTCGCCCGGCCCACCCTGGACGACGGCCTGGCCGTCCGCGGCTGGGCGCCGCACGTCGTGACCGCCTACCGCACGGTGCACCACGCGCTGCCCGCCGACGTCGCGGACCGCGCCCGCGCCGGGGGCTTCGACCTGGTGGTCGTGTCGTCCGGCTCGGTGGCGCGCGAGATCGCCGCCCAGGCGGGGACGGCCACCGCCGTCGTCGCCATCGGCGGCCCCTCCGCCGACGCCGCGCGCGACGCGGGGCTGCACGTGGCGGCCGTCGCCACCCACCCGACCGACGACGCGCTCGCGGCGGCCGTCGCCGCCGCCTTCGACCCGGCCGTCGACCCGGACCTGCACTCCCCCGGCACCACCGCGCCCGCCGCCGACCCGACGGCGGGCGCCCCCACCCCCACGAAGGAGCACCCGTGAGCACCTCGGGCACCACGTCCGGCATCGTGTACCGGCCGCGCCGCATGCGCACCACGCCGCGCATGCGACGGCTGGCCGCCGAGACCCGCCTGCACCCGGCGGACCTCGTGCTGCCGCTGTTCGTCAAGGAGGGTCTCGACGCGCCCGCCCCGATCACCTCGATGCCGGGCCAGGTGCAGCACACCGAGGGCACCCTGCGCGACGCCGTGGCCGAGGCCGCCCGCGCGGGCCTGGGCGGCGTGATGCTGTTCGGCATCCCCGCCGTGCGTGACGCCACCGGCTCCGCGGGCGACGACCCGGACGGCATCCTGCAGCGCGGCATCCGGATCGCGCGCGAGGCCGTCGCCGAGGTCGAGGCGGCGACGGGCCGGCCGGGGCCGGTCGTCATGGCCGACACGTGCCTCGACGAGTTCACCGACCACGGCCACTGCGGCGTGCTCACCGCGGACGGCGCGGTCGACAACGACGCGACCCTCGACCGCTACGCCGCGATGGCCGTCGCGCAGGCCCGCGCGGGCGCCGAGGTCGTGGCGCCGTCGGGGATGATGGACGGCCAGGTCGCCGTCCTGCGCGACGCGCTCGACGACGCGGGCTTCACCGACGTCTCCGTCCTCGCCTACAGCGCCAAGTACGCCAGCGCGTTCTACGGCCCGTTCCGCGAGGCCGTCGACAGCGCGCTCCAGGGCGACCGGCGCACCTACCAGATGGACGCCGCCAACTCCCGCGAAGGGCTTCGCGAGGCCGACCTCGACCTCGCCGAGGGCGCCGACATCGTCATGGTGAAGCCCGCCGGCACGTCCCTCGACGTGCTGCGGGGCGTCGCGGACCGGTCCGACGTGCCGGTCGCGGCGTACCAGGTCAGCGGCGAGTACGCCATGATCGAGGCGGCTGCCGCGCACGGCTGGATCGACCGGAAGGGCGCCGTGCTCGAGTCGGTGACCGCCATCAAGCGCGCCGGCGCCGACATCGTCCTCACCTACTGGGCCAACGAGATCGCGGAGTGGATCAAGTGACCGAGCACCTCGACAACCACACCGCGTTCCTGCGCGCCCAGGCCGCGATCCCCGGGGGCGTGAACTCCCCCGTGCGCGCGTACGGCTCGGTGGGCGGCGACCCGCGGTTCCTCGCGAGCGCCCGCGGCCCGTACGTCACCGACGTCGCGGGGCGCGAGTACGTGGACCTCGTGTGCTCGTGGGGCCCGGCCCTGCTGGGCCACGCGCACCCCGAGGTCGTCGCGGCCGTGCAGGACGCCGCCGCGCGGGGCCTGTCGTTCGGCGCCCCCACCGTGGCCGAGGTGGAGCTCGCGGAGGAGATCCGCCGTCGCGTGCCCGTCGCGGAGCGCGTGCGGCTGGTGTCCACGGGCACCGAGGCGACGATGACGGCGATCCGGCTCGCGCGCGGCGTCACCGGGCGGCCGCTGGTCGTGAAGTTCGCCGGCTGCTACCACGGCCACGTCGACGCGCTGCTGGCGGAGGCCGGGTCGGGCGTCGCGACGCTCGCCATGCCGGGCACGGCGGGCGTGACGGAGGCGTCGGCCGCCGAGACGCTGGTGCTGCCGTACAACGACCTGGCCGCCGTGGAGGCCGCGTTCGCGCAGCACGGCTCCCGGATCGCCGCGGTCATCACCGAGGCGAGCCCCGCGAACATGGGCGTGGTGCCGCCCGCGGAGGGCTTCAACGAGGGCCTGCGCCGCATCACGCGCGCGCACGGCGCCCTGTTCGTCATGGACGAGGTGCTCACCGGTTTCCGCGTCGGCCCGTCGGGCTGGTGGGGCCTGGAGAACGCCGCGATCCGCGCCGGCGGCGGCGAGGGGTACGCGCCCGACCTGCTGACGTTCGGCAAGGTCGTGGGAGGCGGGATGCCCGTGGCCGGCCTGGGAGGGCCCGCGGCGATCATGGACCAGCTCGCGCCCACCGGCCCCGTCTACCAGGCGGGCACCCTGTCCGGGAACCCGGTGGCCGTCGCGGCGGGCCTCGCCACGCTGCGCCTGGCCGACGAGGCCGTCTACGCGCGGGTCGACGCCGTCGCCGACACCCTGGCCACCGCGCTCGGGGACGCCCTGTCCGCCGAGGGCGTGGCCCACCGCGTGCAGCGCGCGGGCTCGCTGTTCTCCGTCTTCTTCGGCCCGTTCGCCGCGGAGCACGGCGTGCGCGACTACGCGCAGGCGCAGGCCCAGGAGGTCTTCCGCCACCGGGCGCTGTTCCACGCGCTGCTCGACGCCGGCGTGAACCTGCCGCCGTCGGTCTTCGAGGCGTGGTTCGTCTCGGCCGCGCACGACGACGACGCCGTGAACCGCATCCTCGAGGCCTTGCCCGCCGGCGCGAAGGCCGCCGCCGCGGCGACCGCCTGACCGGAGAGCCCCCTTCGAGCAAGCGAGATCCGTCGCGCCATCCGGGGTGATGGCGCGACGGATCGCTTGCTCGAAGGGAACGGGCGTCAGCGGCGGGCGACGCCGTCCTTACCGCTCGCGGCGGTGGTCTTCGTCGTCGCCGGCACGACGATCTGGTAGGTGCCGGCCTTCGAGCTCTTCACCCGCGTGACGACCTTGCCGCCCGTGCCGGTCGTCACGTGCTTGACGGTGCGCCACCCGGCCGGGCCGGTCGGGTTGAAGCGGACCGCGACGCGCACGCCCTTCTTGCCCTTCCAGGTGCCCGAGTCGGTGTACGAGTTCTTCCAGACGTTCTCCTTGACCGTGCCGCGCACCTGGACGTACGCGCGGGAGCCCTTGGCGCGGTAGGCGTTGGTGCCCCCCACCGCGCGCTTGTTGCGCAGGTAGACGGTGGTCAGGTGGTCCTTCTCCGGGTAGAGCCACGCCTCGCCGTACTCCGGAGCGAGGTCCGCCCCGACCGCCAGCCTCTGCGGCACGAGGTGGTCGTACTTCCGGAACGTGATCGTCGTCTTCTTCGTCGTCGAGACGGTGTTCGTGAACTCCGAGTCCGACCACTGCCACGGACCGTTGATGGACTCCGCCGTCGCGCTGCCGCTCGCCCACCACCCGGTGAACGTCCCCGGCCCGGAGAACGCCAGCTTCGCCGTCACCGGGATCTTCGTGTACCCCGCGCGGTTGATCGTCACGTACGTGGGCGTGGTGACGGTCATCTTGACCGACCGGCCGTCGTAGTCGGTGTCGGTGGTCGACCCGGTACCGGCCGCGGCCGGCCCGGCGACGGCGCCGACGGCCACGACCGCGCCGACGAGCGACGCGACGATCTTGCGCTTCATGTGGACTTTCCCCTGCTCTCGCGTGGCGGCCCGCCTGCGGGCCGCCAGGAGCGTACGTGGCGCGCGACGGCGGTTCGGGCGGTCGTGGGCGGTCTTCACGCCGCGCCCACGGAACGCTCCGACCGTGCGGCCGAAGCTCTCACGCCGCCGCGGTGGAACACACCCGGAGGGCTGACCTGCCGCGATGCGGAAATGTATGCGCAATCACTATCGTGGGACCGCTCGCACGGCCGTGCGGGCGATGTGAGCGGTCAAGGAGTTCCGGTGGCGAAGGCCCCCACGGTGTACGACGTCGCCCAGCGCGCAGGGGTCTCGATCGCGACGGTCTCGCGGGTGCTGCGGCGCCCCGACGACGTCCGCGAGAGCACCCGCACGGTGGTGCACGAGGCGATCAACGAGCTCGGCTACGTCCCGTCGGGCGCGGCGCGCGGGCTCGCCGCGCGCTCGACGGGCGTGCTGGGCCTGTGCTTCCCGGACGTCGACGGCATCGACGAGATCGCCGACCTGCCCGACCCGGTCCGGGTGGGCGAGGCGGTCGAGGTGGTCCGCGACGTCGGCGGCCCGGCCGCGGCCCGCTGGAGCAACCTGTACCTCGGCGAGGTGATGCGCGGCGCCGAGCTGGAGGCGTGGCGCACCGGGCACGCGGTGATGATCGGCGTGGCCCGCGGCCTGCGCCGGGCGGAGGCGGTGAACGAGCTCGCCGGCCGCGTGGACGGGCTCGCGGTGCTCTCGAAGTCGGTGCCCGACGACCTCCTGGCGCACATCGCCCGCCGCGTCCCGGTGGTCGTGATGGCGGGGCCGCCGCAGGAGGACGCCTACGACCACATCTCCGTCGACAACCGGGCGGGCACGCGCGCCCTGGTGGACCATCTGATCGCCGAGCACGGCATCCGCGACCTCGCGTTCGTCGGCGGCCCGTTCGACTCCCCCGACGCGCACGAGCGGTTCCAGGGGTTCCGCGACGCCCTCGGGGCGGCCGGGCTGCCGGTGCCCGACGAGCCGGCGGCGCGCAGCGACTTCACCCGCGACGGCGCGCGCACGCTGGCGCGGCGGATGCTCGAGACCCACGTCACCGGGCGCGGCGGCGGGGCGCGTGGCGGCACGGGCACCTCGCTCCCCCGCGCGCTGGTGTGCTCCAACGACCAGACGGCGCTGGGCTTCCTCGACGTCCTCACCGAGGCGGGCGTGGACGTGCCGGGCGACGTGGTCCTCACGGGCTTCGACGGCATCGACGCGACGCAGGCCTCCATCCCCCGGCTCACGACGGTGAGCCAGCCGATGGTGGAGCTGGGGCGCGCGGCCGTGGAGCTGCTGCGCTCCCGGCTGGCCGACCCGACCTCGGCGGCGGCCACGGTGAACCTCCCCGTGCGGGTGCTGCTGCGCGAGAGCTGCGGCTGCCACTGAGGGCGTCCGGGCGTCTGGCCTCGGGGTTTGTCCGGCGGTTTGGCGCCGCTAAATGTATGCGCATACACTCCCAAGGACGGCGCGCGCCGACCAGGCGCGCACGGGCCCTCGCAGGAGAGGCCTCGACGAAGAGGAGTAAAAGTCCATGACGCGTACAGCGCGCTCGGGGCGGCGTCTGGCCGCCATCGCGGCCACCGTCGCGGTGCTGGCCACGGCGGCCTGCTCGGCACCGGTGCAGAACAAGGGCGACGACGACGGCGCCGCGGGCGGCGCGACGTCGATGCTCATCGCGGCCGACAACGGCTCGCCCACGTTCGACCGGAACTTCAACCCGTACTCGTCCGGCAAGCGCAACACGACGACGTACATGTACGAGCCGCTGGTCGTCATCAACGAGATGAGCGGCGAGGAGACCCCCTGGCTGGCCACGGGCTACGAGCAGCCCGACGCCAAGACCGTCGTCTTCACCATGCGCGACGGCGTGAAGTGGTCGGACGGCCAGCCCCTCACCGCCGAGGACGTGAAGTACTCCTTCGACCTCGTCAAGAAGCACCCCGAGATGGACCTCAAGGGCGTCTGGTCGCACCTGAAGTCCGTCGAGGTCGACGGCTCCAAGGTCGTCGCGCACCTGCAGGCCGAGGACGTGCCCGCCGCGCAGATCATCTCGCAGCAGCTCATCGTCCCCGAGCACATCTGGAAGGACGTCAAGGACCCGGTCACCTGGACCAACGAGGAGCCCGTCGGGTCCGGCCCGTACACCCTCGGCCAGTTCACGCCGAACCAGTACACGCTGAAGAAGAACCCGACGTACTGGCAGGCCGACAAGGTCGCGGTGGACGAGCTCGTGCAGCCCGCCGCCAACTCCGAGCTGGACATCGTCAACAACGGCTACGACTGGGCCTACGCGTTCATGAGCGACGTCGAGGACACCTGGGTCAAGGCCGACCCCGAGAACAACACCTACTGGTTCCCGGCCGGCGCGGCGATCTCGCTGATCCCGAACATGACGAAGGCGCCGTACGACGACGTCAACTTCCGCAAGGGCGTCGCCCTGGCCCTCGACAAGCAGGTCATCGCCGACAAGGCCGAGCAGGGCTACGTCGACATGGCCAGCCAGACCGGCCTCATGCTCCCCAACCAGGAGTCCGTCCTCGACTCGACGATCCCCAACCAGGGCTACATCGAGCAGGACACCGACGCGGCGCTCGCCTCGTTCGAGAAGGCCGGCTACACCCAGAAGGGCAAGCAGCTCGTCGACAAGTCCGGCAAGCAGCTCAAGATCAACATCACCACCCCCAACGGCTGGTCCGACTGGCTGCAGGGCGTGGAGCAGGTCAAGAGCCAGCTCAGCGCGATCGGCATCGACGTCACCGTCGTGCAGCCGCAGCCCGCGGCCTACCAGAAGGAGCTCCGCTCGGGCGACTTCGACATGATCATGGGCACCGTCGGCGGCTCCGGCCAGCCGTTCCAGGACTACAACGGCCTCATGGGCTCCGAGTTCCGCCTCCCCGTCGGCGAGACGGCGGCCGGCAACTTCGGCCGGTTCGAGTCGAAGGAGGCCGACCAGCTCCTCGCCGAGCTGAAGGTCACCACCGACGAGGCGAAGCAGCTCAAGATCACCCACCAGCTCGAGAACATCGCCTACGAGGAGCTGCCGATGGTCGCGCTCTTCTACGGCGGCTCGTGGGGCCTGTTCTCGAACAAGAACTTCACCGGCTGGCCCAGCGCGGACGACCCCTACGCCTCCCCGAAGACGTGGGACTCGACCCCGCTGCTGATCCTCACGCACCTCAAGCCCGCCCAGGGCTGACCCGCCGCCGCCCAGCGCCGCCCCATCACGGGGCGCGCCGGGCGGCGCCCCCGCACGACCCCACCCGACCGACCGACCACCGACCCGGAGGCACCGTTGCGCTACGCGCTCCGCAAGCTCGGCCTGCTGGTCCTCACGCTGTGGGCGGCGGTGACGCTGAACTTCGTCATCCCGCGCCTCATGCCCGGCTCGCCCGCCGACGCGGCCATCGCCAAGCTCGCCCAGAACGGCCCCGTGACGCCGTCGGTGCAGGCGGCGATCGAGGCCCAGCTGGGCGTCCCCGGCGGCAGCATCTGGGACCAGTACGTCCAGTACCTGAACAACGTCATCCACCTCGACTTCGGGGTGTCGTACACCTTCTTCCCGCAGCAGGTCTCCGAGCTCGTCGCGAGCGCCCTGCCGTGGACGCTCATCATGGTGGGCGCGGTGACGATCGTCGCCTTCGTGCTCGGCACGCTCATCGGCATCGGCGCCGCGTGGAAGCGCGGCACCTGGATGGACTCGCTACCCACGGTGGGCGGCAGCTTCCTCTCCGCGTTCCCCTACTTCTGGACCGCGCTGCTCATCGTCTTCTTCCTCGGCTACGTGCTCGGCTGGTTCCCCACCTCGGGCGCCTACTCCGCCACCGCGGTGCCGAACCTGTCGTGGGAGTTCCTCGGCGACGTGCTCTACCACGCCGCCCTGCCCGCGGCCACGATCCTCATCACGTCGCTCGGCGGCTGGATCCTCGGCATGCGCAACACGATGATCAACACCCTCGGCGACGACTACGTGACCTTCGCCGAGGCGAACGGCCTGCGCGGCCGCACGGTCGCGATCCGCTACGCCGCCCGCAACGCGATCCTGCCCAACCTCACCGGGTTCGGCATGGCGCTCGGCGGCGTCGTCGGCGGCTCCCTGCTCGTCGAGCAGGTGTTCGCGTACCCGGGCGTCGGCTACCTGCTGTTCAACGCCGTCACCAACCAGGACTTCCCGCTGATGCAGGCGCTCTTCCTCATGATCACCGTGAGCGTACTGCTCGCGAACTTCCTGGTGGAGATCCTCTACGGCGTCCTCGACCCCCGAACGAGGCGGTGACCCCGATGGCCAACTCCGCTGCTGACCCGACCACCTCCGTGTCCTACGAGACGACGGATCCCGAGGGCCCGGCCCCCGAGTCCGTGCAGGGCCCGACCCGGCCCGCGCGCACCCGCCTCGGCCGCACCGGCCAGGTGCTCGGCCGCGCGTTCGCGACCGTCTGGGCCAACCCGAAGGCCCGCGTGGGCCTGGTCCTGCTGGGCCTGTTCGTCCTCATGGCGATCTTCGCGCCCCTGCTCGCCCCGTACTCCCCGCACGACGACTCGTTCGCCCGCAACGAGCCCGGCAGCGCCGCGCACTGGCTCGGCACCACCGGCGCCGGCGAGGACGTGCTCTCCCAGGTGATCTACGGCGCCCGCGTCTCGCTGCTCGTCGGCTTCGTCGCCGGCGGCCTGTCGACGCTCGTCGCCGTCGCCATCGGCCTGTCGTGGGGCTACCTGCGCGGCTGGGGCAACGACGTCGTCAACTTCCTCGTCAACCTGTTCCTCGTGATGCCGGGCCTGCCGCTGATGATCATCATCGCGGCGTACCTGCAGAACGGCGGGCTGCCGATGATCATCCTGGTCGTCGTCATCACCGGCTGGGCGTGGGGCGCCCGCGTGCTGCGCTCGCAGACGCAGTCCCTGCGCTCGCGCGACTTCGTGACGGCCGCGATCTTCTCCGGCGAGAGCTCCCCGCGGGTCATCTTCCGCGAGATCCTGCCGAACATGACCTCGATGATCGCGGGGTCGTTCTTCGGCGCCGCGACGTCGGCCGTGCTCGCCGAGTCGGGCCTGTCGTTCCTCGGCCTCGGCGACATGGCCACCGTGTCGTGGGGCTCGATGATCTTCTGGGCGCAGAACTCGATGGCGATCCTCACCGGGCAGTGGATCCTGCTGTTCGCCCCCGGCCTGTGCATCGCGCTGCTGGCGACCTCCATGACCCTCGTGAACTTCGGCGTCGACGGGTTGTCCAACCCGCGCCTGCGGGAAGGGACCGGCCGATGAGCCTGCTCGAGATCCAGGACCTGTCCGTCGTCTACGAGCCCCGCGGGGCCGTCCCGACGCACGCGGTCAAGAACGCGAACCTCACGCTCGAGCAGGGCGAGTTCGTGGGCCTGGTCGGCGAGTCCGGCTCCGGAAAGTCGACGCTCGGCTTCGCCGTGACGCGGCTCGCCAAGGCGCCGGCGCGCATCTCCGGCGGCCGCATCGTGTTCGACGGCACCGACATCGCGCACCTGGACGCCGAGGAGCTGCGCGTGCAGCGTCGCGGCGGGTTCGCCATGGTGCTCCAGTCGGGCATGAACGCCCTCAACCCGGTGCGCACCATCGCGCACCACTTCGGCGACATCTTCGCCGCGCACGGGCACGTGCCGAAGGCGAAGCGGCGCCAGCGCGCCGTCGAGCTGCTCGACAAGGTGCAGCTGCCGTCCACCGTGCTCGACCGCTACCCCGGCGAGCTGTCCGGCGGCATGCGCCAGCGCGTCTCCATCGCGCTGGCCCTGTCGCTCGAGCCGCGGCTCATGGTGTTCGACGAGCCGACCACGGCCCTCGACGTGCTGGTGCAGCACGCCGTCATGGACACCATCCGCGAGTTGCAGGCCGCGGAGGGCTTCACGGCCGTGCTCATCTCGCACGACCTGGGCGCGGTGCTCGAGTCGGCCGAGCGCGTCGTCGTCATGCACGACGGCGAGATCGTCGAGGACGGCGCCTCCCGCCAGATCTTCGAGGCCCCGGCGCACCCGTACACGCAGATGCTGCTGAGCCACTACGCCGACCCGCGGGCCGAGGTCGTGGAGCTGCCCGGCTTCGAGCGCAAGGCGCCGCAGGACGAGCACGACGGCGAGGCGCGGGCCGCCGCGCACGACGCGATCGTCGTCGACCACGTGTCGAAGGTGTACCCGCCGCCGCGCCGCGGCGAGAAGCCGGTCACCGCCGTCGACGACGTGTCGTTCCGGCTGGAGCCGGGCGCCGCGATGGCGCTGGTGGGCCAGTCTGGCTCCGGCAAGTCGACCATCGCCAAGATGGTCACGGGCGTGGAGCGCCCGACGTCGGGCACGGTGACGTTCGGCGACCTGCGGGTCGACCGGCTGCGCCGCCGCCGGCTCAAGACGCTGCACGCCGACGTCCAGATGGTCTTCCAGGACCCCTACTCGGCGCTCAACCCGCTGCACACCGTGGAGTACACGCTCACGCGGCCGGTGGAGAACTTCACCGGGCTGAAGGGCGAGGCCGCACGCGAGCGGGTGCTGGAGCTCCTCGAGACGGTGGGCCTCACGCCCGTGGAGCAGTACGCGGCCAAGCTGCCGCACCAGCTCTCGGGCGGGCAGCGGCAGCGCGTCGTCATCGCACGCGCCCTGGCGTCGAACCCGCAGGTGCTCATCGCCGACGAGCCCGTCTCCATGCTCGACGTGTCGCTGCGCGCCGGCGTGCTCGGCCTGCTGGAGGACCTGCGCGCCGGCCTCGGCGTCTCGCTGCTGTACATCACGCACGACCTGCTCTCGGCGCGCGTCATCACCGACCAGATCATGGTGCTGCACCACGGCAAGGTCGTGGAGTCCGGCGGCACCGCGCAGGTGCTGCGCTTCCCCGAGGACCAGTACACGACGCAGCTGCTCGACGCGATCCCGCAGCCGGCGCGCCGGTTCTCCGACGGGGCCGCGTCGTGACGGCGCCCGCCGCGACGGCCGTCCGGCCCGGGACGCCGTTCTCGGTGCTCCCGCTGCCGGACGGCGTCGAGCCGCTCGTGCTCGACGTGCCGGTGGGCCCGCTGACCGCGCTGCGGTCGGTCGTGCCGGACGGCGTCGAGCGCCGCGCGGTGGCCCTGCTCGTGCCCGGGTTCACCGGGTCGCGGGAGGACCACCGGCTGCTGCTGCCGCTGCTGGCGGAGCGCGGCGTCGAGGCGTGGACGTACTCCCAGCGCGGGCAGGCCGACTCGGTCGCGCCGCGCGGGGTGGGCGCCTACCGCCGCGAGGACTTCACGGGCGACGCGCTCGACGTCGCGGCCCTCGTGAGCGCGACGGCGGGGATCGCCACCGGCGACCTCCACCTGCTGGGGCACAGCTTCGGCGGCACCGTCGCGTCGGCAACGGTCGTGCGCGACCCCGCGCCGTTCGCGAGCCTCACGATGCTCTGCTCGGGCCCGCACGGCTGGCCCGGGCGCAAGGATGCCGAGCGCGACCGGCTGCTCGCCGCGGCCGGCCTCGTCGACCTGTGGACCCTCGACAACCCCGGGCTCGCCCGGCGGCTGTCCGAGGACCCGGCCGCCCTGGTCGACCTCGACGCCGACGCCCGCTTCCACCGCGACCGCTCGATCGCGACCAGCACCGACAACCTGCTGGGCGCCATCGACGTCCTCGCCGACGTCCGCGACGTCACGCCCGGCCTGGCCGCCGCCGGCCTGCCGGTGCTGGTCGCGCACGGCGTGGACGACGCCGCGTGGCCGCAGCCGTGGCAGCGCGCCATGGCCGAGCGGCTCGGCGCCCGGTACGCCGTGATCGACGGAGCCGGGCACCTGCCCAACGTCGAGAACCCCGCCGTGACGGCGGACCTCCTGGCCGACTTCTGGACCTCCTCGCGCTGAACCACCACGTGCGCTGAGCCCCCGCGCTCGCGCCTCTGTACACCGCACCGCAACGTAAGGACCATCCCGTGCTGCACTTCCCCGAGGGCTTCCGCTGGGGCGCCGCCACCGCGGCCCACCAGATCGAGGGCAACAACGTCTCCAGCGACTGGTGGGTGCGCGAGCACGCCGCCGGCACCTCGATCGTCGAGCCCAGCGGCGACGCCGCGGACAGCTACCACCGCTACCGCGAGGACATGACGCTCCTGCGCGACGCCGGCCTCGACACGTACCGCTTCTCCATCGAGTGGGCGCGCATCGAGCCCGAGGAGGGCTTCGTCTCCCGCGCCGAGATCGCGCACTACCGCCGCATGGTGGAGACCTGCCTCGAGCTCGGCATCACCCCGATGGTCACGCTGATGCACTTCACGGTGCCGCGCTGGTTCTACGAGGAGGGCATGTGGCGCTCGCCGAAGGCGGCCGACCGCTTCGCCCGCTTCACCGAGCTGGCCCTGCCGATCCTCGGCAACGACGTCGACTACGTCTGCACCATCAACGAGCCGAACATCGCCGCGATGATCGCCGGCGGCGAGGACCCGGCCAACCTGGTGGCCTACGGCCTGCCCGACCCCGACCTGCAGGTCGCGGACACGCTGCTCGAGTGCCACACCCGGTCGCGCGAGATCCTCGCCGGCGTGGGCGGCATCAGCTCGGGCTGGACCGTCGCCACCCAGGACTTCCAGCCCGAGCAGGGCTGCGAGGACGTGGCCCACGAGTACGGCTACCCGCGCGACGACTGGTACCTCGAGGCCGCCCGCGGCGACGACTGGGTGGGCGTCCAGGCCTACACCCGCACCATCATCGGCCCCGACGGCCCCCGCCAGGTGCCCGAGGGTATCGAGACCACCCTCACCGGCTGGGAGTTCTACCCCCTCGCCCTCGAGCACGGCGTCCGCGCCGCCTGGGAGAAGACCGAGGGCGTGCCGGTGTTCGTCACCGAGAACGGCATGGCCACCCAGGACGACGCGCGCCGCATCGACTACACCGAGGGCGCGCTGGCCGGCCTGCACTCGGCGATCCAGGACGGCATCGACGTCCGCGGCTACCTGCACTGGAGCCTGCTGGACAACTACGAGTGGGCCTCCGGGTTCCGCCCGACGTTCGGCCTCGTCGAGTTCGACAAGGAGACCTTCGAGCGCCGCCCGAAGCCGTCGCTCGGCTGGCTCGGCTCCGTCGCGCAGGCGAACGGACTCACCGTCCGCTGACCCGCTCTGCTCCCGGCGGTGGTTCGGGGGTGTTCTTGTCGCGAGGCGTCCATCCGGTCGCTCGTTCCTCGCGACCTCCCGCCAGGCCCATCCAGCCTCGCGACAAGAACACCCCCGAACCACCGTCGTCGTCCACCGGGTCAGCTCCCGGCCGCACTGGAACCGATCAAGGACTGTGAAACTCATGACCCTTCCGTACCGTGATCCGGCTCTGACTGCTGCCGAGCGGGTCGAGGACCTGCTGAGCCGCATGACGCTGCCCGAGAAGGTGGGGCAGATGCTGCAGCTCAACGCGATGGACGACCTCGAGGACATCGTGAGCCACCGGCTGGCGGGGTCGATCCTGCACGCGTCGCCGTCGCGCGTCGTCGAGGCGATCGAGCTCGCGCGCGGCACGCGGCTGGGGATCCCGCTGCTGGTCGCGGACGACGCGATCCACGGGCACGGCTTCTTCCCCGGCGCCACCGTCTTCCCCAGCCAGCTGGGGATGGCGGCCACGTGGGACCTGGACCTGGTGGAGCGCGGGGCGCGGGCGACGGCGGCCGAGGCCGCGGCCACCGGCCTGCACTGGACCTTCTCCCCCGTGCTGTGCGCCACGCGCGACCTGCGCTGGGGCCGCGTGAACGAGACGTTCGGCGAGGACCCGTTCCTCATCGGCGAGATGGGCGCCGCGATGGTGCGCGGCTACCAGGGCGACGGGCTCACCGACCCCACGGCGGTGCTCGCCACGGCCAAGCACTTCGCCGGCTACTCCGAGACGCAGGGCGGCCGCGACGCCACCGAGGCCGACCTCACGCCGCGCAAGCTGCGCTCGTGGTTCCTGCCGCCGTTCGAGCGCGTCGTCCGCGAGGGCGTGCGCACCGTGATGATCGGCTACCAGGCCATCGACGGCGTCCCCATCACCACCAGCCGCTGGCTGCTGCAGGGCGTGCTCAAGGACGAGTGGGGCTTCGACGGCACCCTCGTCACCGACTGGGACAACGTGGGCCGCATGGTGTGGGAGCAGTTCGTCAGCCCCGACCACGCGGCCGCGTCGGCCGCCGCCGTCGACGCCGGGAACGACGTGATCATGGCGACGCCGAAGTTCTTCGAGGGCGCGCAGGAGGCCGTCGCCGACGGTCGCATCGACGAGAGGCGGCTCGACGACGCGGTGCGGCGCGTCCTGCGCCTCAAGGTGGACCTCGGGCTGTTCGAGGACCCGCGCGCGCCGGTCGCCGAGCGCATCGAGGCCGTCGTCGGCTCGGCCGAGCACCGCGACCTCGCCCTCGACGTCGCGCGCGGCTCCCTCGTGCTGCTGGAGAACGACGGCACCCTGCCGCTCGACCCGGCCCGCCCGCTCCGCGTCGCCGTCGTGGGGCCGAACGCCGACGACCCGCACGCGCAGCTCGGCGACTGGGCCGGCGCGTCCGGGCAGGTGAGCTGGATCCGCGACGGGCACCCGCGCGAGCTGACGGAGACCGTGCTGGACGGGCTGCGCGCCGTCGCGCCCGCGTCGTGGGAGGTGACGTACGCCCGCGGCGCGAACGTCGTCGAGCTGGGCCCCGACCCGGACGGCACGCACTACCCCGACGGGCAGCCCCGGCCGCCGGCCGCGCTGCCCGCGCCGTCCGACCCCGCCCTGCTCGCCGAGGCGGAGGACGCGGCGCGCGCCGCGGGCGTCGTCGTCGCCGTGCTGGGCGACGAGGTCGCGCTGGCCGGCGAGGGGAAGTCCACCGCGACCCTGGAGCTCCAGGGCGGCCAGGTGGAGCTGCTGGAGCGGCTGGTGGCGACGGGCACGCCCGTCGTCGTCGTGCTGGTCGCGTCCAAGCCGCTCGTGCTGCCCGCGGCCGTGGGCCGCGCCGCCGCCCTCGTGCACGCCGCCAACCCGGGCATGCGCGGCGGCCGGGCCGTGGCGGAGCTGCTGCTCGGGCTGATCGAGCCGACGGGCCGCCTGCCGATCTCGTACGCCCTGCACGCCGGCCAGCAGCCGGTGTTCTACCACCAGGTGCGCGGCCAGCACGGCACCCGGTACGCCGACCTCACGCAGCGCCCGCCGTATGCCTTCGGCGAGGGCCGCTCGTACACGACCGTCGAGTACTCCGGCCTGGAGCTGGACGCCTCCGACGTCGCGGCCGACGGCGTGGTGCGGGGCCGCGTCACCGTGGCCAACACCGGGACCCGCCCGGCGGTGGAGACGGTGCAGGTGTACGTGAGCGACAAGGTCACCTCCGTGACCTGGGCGGACCGCGAGCTGAAGACCTTCCGCCGCGTGCCGCTGGCGCCCGGCGAGAGCGTGGTCGTCGAGGTCGAGGTACCCGCCGCGGACTGCACCATCGTCGACGCCGACGGCCGCCGCGTCGTCGAGCCGGGCGAGTTCGAGCTGCTCGTCGGCCCGTCGTCGCGCCGCGACGACCTCCTGGTGGCACCCTTCAGCATCGCCTGACGCGACGCCGGTGGGCGGGCGGCGCCGTCGGCTCCTACCGTGGGCGGGATGACGGCCGCCGCCCACCTCGTCCACCACGTCGGCGTGCTCGCCGCGGACTTCGCCGCCAGCGAGCGCTTCTACACCGCGGCGCTGGAGCCGCTGGGCGTCCGGGCGGGGTACCGCACGGACGTCACGGCCGAGTACTGGGTCCCCGGGCGCGACACCCCGAGCGTGTCGCTCGAGACCGCCCCGGCGGCCGCCGAGGCGACCCGGTTCCTGCACCTGGCCTTCGAGGCGCCCGACCGCGCCGCCGTCGACGCGTTCCACCGCGCCGCCGTCGCGGCGGGCGGGACGTCGCGACACGCCCCGCGCTACTGGCCGGAGTACCGCGCCTACACCGCGTTCGTCAGCGACCCGGACGGCAATAACGTCGAGGCCCTCGTCAAGGAGCCGGACCACGCAGCGGCCGGTTGACTCATTACCCCCTAGGGGTATGCTGGGCCCATGACCGACACCGGCGCACCCCTCCCCGACCTCACGACCGACGGCGGGCACCAGCACGACGGGCCGCATGGCTACGCCTCGGACAAGGAGGCGTACCTCAAGCGGATGCGCCGCATCGAGGGCCAGGTCCGCGGCATTGCGCGCATGATCGACGAGGACGTCTACTGCATCGACATCCTCACCCAGGTCTCCGCGGTGACCAAGGCGCTGCAGGCCGTGTCCATCGGGCTCGTCGAGGACCACCTGGGCCACTGCGTCGTCGATGCCGCCAGGTCGTCCGAGGCCGAGGGCGCCGCGAAGGTCAAGGAGGCCGCCGACGCCATCGGCCGCCTCGTCCGCAGCTGACCCACCCCCCACTGAAGGAGCACCGATGAGCACCGTCACCACCCTGGGCGTCACCGGCATGACCTGCGGCAACTGCGTCGCGCACGTCACCAAGGACCTGTCGGCCGTGGCCGGCGTCGAGGACGTCACCGTCGAGCTGCACGTCGGCGGGGCCTCCGAGGTCGCCGTGTTCTCCGACGCCCCGCTCGACGAGGCCGCCCTGCGCGAGGCCGTCGACGAGGCCGGGTACGAGGTCGCGTCGGTCGCGGTCCTCGCCGACGCCGTCGCCGCCCAGCAGGCCGCGCAGGCGCCCGCCCGCCAGGAGGCGCACGACTGCGCCTGCGGCTGCGGCACCGCTTCCGCCGACGCCGCGCCGGCCACGAAGACCTACGACCTGGCCGTGCCCCCGCGCGCCTGAGTCCCTGGCTCCCCGGAGCCACCCCCGCGGACCGCCTGCCGAACCGTCGCCCGCTCGCCCACTCCCCGGACGAGCCGCCGCGACCCAGGCCCTCCGCGCCGCGCCGCCGTCCACCCGACCGGCGCCCCCACCGCGACCCCGCCGCCCCGGGTCGTCGCGGGTGACCTCCACCCAGCACCTCAGGGAGTCACCCCATGAGCACCCCCACGTCCTCGCCGGTCGACCCGGCAGGACCCGCCGCCCCGGCTCCGCCGCCGATCCTCGAGATCGACCTCGCCATCGAGGGCATGACCTGCGCCTCGTGCGTCGCGCGCGTCGAGAAGCGGCTCAACCGCGTGGACGGCGTGACCGCCACCGTGAACCTGCCGCTCGAGAGCGCGCACGTCGAGCTCACCGCGCCCGTCGACGACGCCGCGCTGGTCGAGGCCGTCGAGAAGGCCGGCTACGGCGCCCGCGTCACCGCGCGCCGTGACGTCGCGCCGCCCGCCGTCGCCGCCGCGCCGTCACCCGCGCCCGCGCCTGCGCCGCAGGAGGTCCAACAGCACGCCGAGCGGGCCGCCGCGCCGCCCGCCGACGCCCGCGGCACCGACCTGCGCCGCCGGCTGGTCGCGTCGGCCGTCCTCACCGTGCCCGTGGTGGCGCTGTCGATGATCCCCGCGCTCCAGTTCACCGGCTGGCAGTGGGTCGTGGCCGCCGCGGCGCTGCCCGTCGTCACGTGGGGCGCGTGGCCGTTCCACACCGCGGCGGCGCGGGCCGCCCGGCACGGCGCGTCCACGATGGACACGCTGGTCTCGCTCGGCGTCATCGCCGCGACCCTGTGGTCGCTGTGGGCTCTCACGCTCGGCGGAGCGGGCGAGCTCGGGATGCGGATGCGGCCGTCGCTGATCCCGTCCGAGTCCGGCGGCACGCCCGAGCTGTACTTCGAGGTCGCGGCCGTCGTCACGACGTTCCTGCTCGCCGGCCGCTACGCCGAGCACCGCTCCCGCCGCCGCGCCGGAGACGCGCTGCGCTCCCTGCTCGAGCTGGGCGCCAAGGACGCCGAGCGCGTGCGGCTCACCGCCGACGGCACCCCCGTCGTCGGGCCCGACGGCGGCCGCGTCACCGAGCGCGTGCCGGCGGGCGACCTCGCCGTGGGCGACGTGTTCGTCGTGCGGCCGGGCGAGAAGGTCGCCACGGACGGCGAGGTGGTCGAGGGCGGGAGCGCCGTCGACACGTCGCTGCTCACCGGGGAGCCGGTGCCCGTGGACGTCGGCCCCGGGGACGCCGTGACCGGCGCGACCGTCAACACGTCCGGCCACCTGCTGGTGCGCGCCACCCGCGTGGGCGAGGAGACGACGCTCGCGCAGATCGGGCGGCTCGTGTCGCAGGCGCAGACCGGCAAGGCCCCCGTGGCCCGGCTCGCCGACCGCATCTCCGCCGTCTTCGTGCCGATCGTCATCGGGCTGTCCGTGCTCACGCTCGTGGGCTGGCTGCTGGCCGGCGCGGACCTGCAGCTCGCCTTCACCGCCGCCGTCGCGGTGCTGATCATCGCCTGCCCGTGCGCCCTCGGGCTCGCGACGCCCACCGCCCTGCTGGTCGGCACCGGCCGCGGCGCGCAGCTCGGCATCCTCATCAAGGGCCCGGAGATCCTGGAGTCCACCCGCCGCGTCGACACCGTCGTGCTCGACAAGACCGGCACCGTCACCGAGGGCCGTATGCGCGTCGAGCGCGTGCTCGTCCCCGAGCTGTCAGGACCACGAGCAGGTTCTGACGGTCCTGGCCCTGACAACTCGCGGGAGCGGGAGGTGCTGGCGTACGCCGGCGCCGTCGAGGCCCTCAGCGAGCACCCGATCGCCCACGCGGTGGCCGCCGCCGCACGCGAGCTGTCAGGGCCACGAGCAGGTTCCGGCGAGCCTGGCCCTGACAGCTCGGGCGGGACGGGGGCGGACGGCGTCGGGATCGGCGCGCTGCAGGCGTTCGACTTCCACGCGACGCCGGGCGGCGGGGTCGAGGCGGTCGTCCGTCGGGCGCACTCCGGCCTCGCGGGGCTGGCCGCGGACGGCGGCCTGAACGCGCGGCGTGTCCTCGTCGGGCAGCCGTCGTGGCTGGCCGGGCAGGGCGTCGCGTTCGACGGCGACGGCAGGGACGGGCTGGCGGCCGGGTTCGCCGATGCCGAGGCGACAGGCGCCAGCGCCGTCGTCGTCGCGTGGGACGGCGCCGCCCGCGGCGTGGTCGTGCTGCGCGACCCGGTGAAGGCGACGTCCGCCGAGGCCGTCCGCGAGCTGCACGACCTCGGCCTGCGGCCCGTGCTGCTCACCGGCGACGGCGAGGGCGCGGCCCGCGTCGCCGCCCGCGAGGTCGGCATCGCGGACGAGGACGTCATCGCCCGCGTGCTGCCGCAGGACAAGGCGGCCGTGGTCGCCCGGCTGCGGTCCGAGGGCCGCGTCGTGGCGATGGTCGGCGACGGCGTGAACGACGCCGCGGCGCTGGCCACCGCCGACCTCGGCCTGGCCATGGGCACCGGCACCGACGTCGCGATCGAGGCCAGCGACATCACGCTGGTGCGCGGCGACCTGCGCTCCGCCCCGGCGGCCGTCCGGCTGTCCCGCGGCACGCTGCGCGTCATCAAGCAGAACCTGTTCTGGGCGTTCGCGTACAACGTGGCGGCCATCCCGCTCGCCGCGGCGGGGCTGCTCAACCCGATGATCGCCGGGGCGGCGATGGCCGCGTCGTCCGTCATCGTCGTCGGCAACTCGCTGCGCCTGCGCCGCGCCGGCTGACCCCGAGGTGTTGTGAGCGGGCGTTTGGCCCCTGTTTCATGCTCCCAAACACGGACAAAACCCCCCCCACTAAAAAACCCCC
>NZ_JBSGUW010000021.1:69963-72964 GCF_053608125.1 Isoptericola sp. NPDC055063
GGCGCGTGGGGGTGGGGGGGGTTTTTTTTTTCTCTCCCCCCCCCCCCAAACCACCCCCCCCCCCCCCGCTCACAGCACAGACCCGGGTCAGCGGAAGCGGCGGCCCTCGTCGCGGCGGTAGGCGACGACGGCGAGGACGGCGAACAGGGCCGTCCAGCCGAGCAGCACCGCCCACGCCAGCCCGTAGGCCGGCTCGCCGGTGAGGGCCTGCACCAGCAGGTCGCGACCGGCGCGCGTGGGCGTGGCCTGCGAGATCGCGTCCAGCCAGCCCGGGAACACCTGCGGCGGCAGGAACAGACCGCCCGCGAACGCCAGCGGGAACAGCACCACCTGCACCACCGGCAGCGCGGCCTTCGCGGACAGCGAGTACCCCACAGCCATGCCGAGCAGCACGAACGGCACGGAGACCAGCAGGATGGTGCCCACCCCGGCGAGCAGCTGCCCGAACGTCACCGACGCGGCCGTGAACAGCCACCCGATGAGGACGAGCGGCACCAGCCCGAAGAGCGCGAAGATCGCGCCGTTGCCGATCCGCGCCACCATCCGCGGGCCGGGGCCGGCGGGCAGGGAGCGCAGGAAGGGGTCGAACGGGAGCTGGCGGTCCTCCGCCACGCCCAGCCCGTAGGTGAACAGGCTGGCCGAGCAGACGGCGAACAGGCCGAGGCTCGCGACCGCCATCGTCGACCACAGCGGGTCGTTCGCCACCTCGCGCTGCGGCACCACGAAGAAGAACATCGCCAGAGCGGGGAACAGCATGTTGCCCAGCACCGCGATCGGCACGCGCACCGTCTCGAGGAACTGGTAGCGCAAGTGCAGCCAGGTCAGCCGCAGCGGCCCGGGGGCGCCCGGCGCCCGTCCCGGGGTCGTGGTCGTCGCGCTCATCGGGCCACCTCCTGCAGCACCATCTCCTCGAAGGCCTCCTCGAGGCTGGCGCCCCGGATCCGGAGGTCGTGGAAGTCCACGTCGCCGCGGACGAGGTCGCGCACGAGGGCGTCCGCGTCGGCGGTGTACAGCTCCTGCACGCCGCCCTCCCGGCGCTCGGCGCGCACGACGCCCGGCCACGCGGCGAGGTCCGTCGCGGACCGCAGCGCCACCCGGCGCAGGCCGACGCGCCGGAGGATGGCCTCGAGGGAGTCGTCGGCGCGCACCACGCCGCGGTCGATGACGACCACCCGCTGCGCCAGCGCCTGCACCTCCTCGAGGTAGTGGCTGGTCAGCAGCACCGTGCCGCCGCCCGCGTGGTAGGCGCGGACCGCGTCCCACAGCGCCTGCCGGGCGCCGACGTCGAGGCCGGTGGTGGGCTCATCGAGCAGGACGACGCGCGGGCGCCCCACGAGCGCGAGCGCCACCGCGAGGCGCCGCTTCTGCCCGCCCGAGAGCGCGCCCGTCTGCCGGCGGGCCAGGTCGGCGAGCCCGAACTGCTCCAGCAGCTCGCCGGTCGGCACCGGTCCGGCGAAGTGCCCGCCCACGAAGTCGACCACCTCGCCCACGCGCAGGGTGGGCGGCAGGCCAGTCTCCTGCGGGGTGATGCCGAGGCCGGCGCGGCTGGCGGCGTCGCGGGGGTCGCCGCCCAGCAGCCTCACGGTGCCGGAGTCGGGGCGACGCTGGCCGCTCACCAGCGACAGGAGCGTGGACTTGCCGGCGCCGTTGGGTCCGAGCAGCCCGACGAGCTCGCCGGGCCCGACGTCCAGCGACACGTCGTCGAGCGCGACGACGTCGCCGAACCGGCGCGTCACACCGCGGACGGCGACGACGGCGCCCGTCGACGTGGGCACCGGCGTGACGGCGGGCGCCCGCTCGGGGGGTCGGGTGCGGGTCATGATCCGGCTCCTCTCAGCAGGCCGGTGAGGGCCTCGGTGTAGTCCTCGAACGCCCGTCGCCCCTGCTGCGTGAGGGCGAGGTACGTCGCGGGGGTGCGACCCTCGTGGGTCTTGGTGACGCGGACGTAGCCGGCGTCCTCGAGCTTGCGCAGGTGGGTGGACAGGTTGCCGGCCGTCATGTCGAGGAGCTTCTGCACCTTGGGGAAGCTCAGCTCGTCGCCGGCGTCCAGGGCGGCGAGCGTCGCGACGACGCGGAGCCGGGCGGGCGCGTGGATGACCGGGTCGAGGGCGTCAGGCACGGGTCGCCCCCTCGTCGGCACGCCGCCGCCGGCGCAGGACCCGCAGGTGCTCGACCACCGCCATCACGACGAACCCGCCGCCGCCCGCGAGCGCCATCACGAGGTACGTGCCGGGCAGCCCGACGAGCGTCGCGACGCCGGCGACCAGCAGGATCCACGTGCCGAGGACGAACAGGTTCCGGTCGCCGAACGCCGTGGCGCCGCCCAGGTAGAGCAGCCCGACGACGAGGCACGCGCCACCGTTGCTGGCGAGGGCCATGACCTCGCCGTCGGCGCCCGCCCGGGCGAGGCCGCCGAGAAACACGCTGAAGGTGAGGAAGCCGAGCATCCACGACCACCCGTACATCGCGCCCGTGCGGGCGGAGACGCCGCGCGTGCCCGCCGTGCGGCTCATGGTGTGCACCATCGTGAAGACGACGGCCGCGGCGATCGCGCCGGCGAACACCCAGAACGCCCACGCCTCGGGCTCCCCGTGGGCACTCGCGCTGGTCCACAGCACGAGGTAGCCGGCGAGCCAGGCGACGCCCCACGCGCCGTACAGCGCGCGGCCGTCCGGCTCGAGGGCGGCGCGGGCGCGGTCCTGCTGCTCGCGGATCAGCCGCAGCGAGTCCGCGGCGGCGAGCTCGGCGTCGTCGGCCGGCCAGCCGGGGGTCTCGGTCATCACTACCTCACAGAGAACTTTGTGCTACAAACTTGTTTGTCGATCATGGCAGCGTCTGCCCTTGGACACAACCCCCAGAGTCAGCGTCCAGATCGACCTGCTGCTCCGTCGCGCGCTCAAGGATGCCGGGCGGCCACCCCGCGAGGACGGCTGACCCCGCCGAGACGTTGTGGGGGGCGGGGGGGGGGGGGGTTTGTGGGGGGAGAGTAGGGGAAATGAGA
>NZ_JBSGUW010000022.1:0-27009 GCF_053608125.1 Isoptericola sp. NPDC055063
GGGCCGGGCGACGTGACCGCGATCGAGGACATCCGCGCCGGGGACAAAGTCTACGCCCACAACCTCGCCACCGGGGCCGACGAGCTGCAGCTCGTGATGGAGACCTTCGTCCGCACCACCACCACCCTCTACCACCTGACCATCGCCGGACACGTCGTCACCACCACCGACGAGCACCCCTTCATGGTCCGGAACATGGGCTGGATCCTCGCCCGCGACCTCCAGCCCGGCGACATCCTCGTCACCCCCGACACCGGCGACCCCGACGAGAACGGCACGGGCACCGTCACCCTCGACCGGATCGACATCGAGCACCGGCCCGAGGACGACGCGGTCACGGTCTACAACATCCACGTCGAGACCCACCACAACTACTACGTCCTCGCCGGCGACCTGCCCGTCCTCGTCCACAACGCGGGCGGGCACGGCGCCGCAAGCCGGGTGACCGTCCGACAAGTGAAGCAAGCGCTCGGCCGGGCTGGCATGAGTGTCCGGAAGTACGACATCGTCCATGTCCCCAAGATCGACGACTTGGGCGGCTTGATCTACGGCCGGTCCCCGTTCACCGCCGGCAAGGTGTTGACAGGTCCACGCGGCCGGCCGCTCATCGAAATCACCGACATCGGCCTCAGCCCCGCGAATGGGAGGACGGCAATGGAGAACGCGGTCGCAACGGTCCAGCACGAGATCTTTCACCACCGTGCGGCGCTCGCAAGCAGCGGACAGCACCTGGGCACCGAGGCGGCGGCCGAGGCCTACGCCGATGCAATGCTCGACCTGTTCAGGTCACGGATCGGCTGAGGAGCAGAGCGATGAAATCGCTGACCAGCGACGAGACAGCACAGATCTCTGCTGCTTTCGCTGCCCACGGCATCGGGCAGCACCCGGTCACACCGTTCCCTCGCGTCGTCTGCCCGGTCTGCAACGCCGGCGTGGTGCTGCGATACCGCTACCTGCGTCCGCGCGGGGACTCAGGCAATGCTCTGCATGGCTACGTCTGGTGCTCGGCCTGCCTGCGGTACACGGGCTTTGTCGGGGCAGTCCCTGACTGGTGGGGCCAGGTGGACCCGATCTCCGCCGCGGATCACGACGCATACGACCAGGACGGCGTCGACGGGCTCGAACGGATGCTGCGGCGTGCAGCCACGCTCGAGGGCGCGATCTCATGACCGGCCGCCGCCGTCGATGACTCGATGATCGACATCACGCAACTGCTCCGCACGGCGATGGAGAAGAAGGCGGACTGGTCAGCGCATCAGGCCGCGGAGCTTGCCCTCGCGCTGGCGGCGGACGACCGCTCATCGGTGGACTGGGACGACGGTGCCGGCGAGGACTGGATGAGCGTGATCATCGCGAACGAGCGGATCGCGATCTTCTCGGTGTCGCTACCCCTGGCATTCCTGCTGGAGGCGGGAGCGCCGCAGGACGTCGCCACGTCCGCCGCCGTCGTACGGATCCTGCCTTCGACGAGGAATGCCTCTCGTGCGATCCGGACATCTATTCCGAGGCTTTCCGCTACGCCACCGGCGACCTCCCGTTCGAGGCGTTCTCCGCCTGGGATCTCTAGTACGACACGATCTAGGGAACACGGGACCGAGAGGCGCCGCCACCGCCGACCCGCGACCGAGGAGTTCTGTGGAACAACTTCGCTATCTCGCCCGCACTTACTTCCATCAAGACTTCGAGGACGAAGCGCCTACTCCCGTGGGTGTGTTCAAGGCCTTCCGGTCGGGCGAGACAGCCGAGACAGTGCGTCGACGAGACGGGTGCGGAACGCCTCGTGTGGTACCTCCGCGGCCTGGAGATCATCGGCCAGGGGATCCGCGGCCTGAGCGTCCTCGAGCTCGAGGACGAGATCGTGAAGTCGCCCCACGGGCTCCAGATCTCCTGGGACGAGCTGGTCGGTCTGCTCCGGGACGCCGAGGACGTCCACGACCTCATCGCCACGGGTCACCGCACTCCGGTTGCCCTCCGGGTCGACGCCGCAGCGGGAGCATACGAAGGGTGCATGGCCGTCGTCGAGGTGTTCGACAGCAGCACCTACCGGGTGGGGTGGGATCCGCTGGCGGCATCATCGACAACCTGGCGGAGGAACCCGTGAAAGGCACGTTCAGTCCGGTGATCGAGCGGATCGAGCCCGACGCCCTGCGGTTCCTCCTGAATGTCCCCGAGGAAGACCGCCGGGATCTCCCCCCGGCGATGCTCCTCCCGGCCGAGCCGGATGCTGAACCCGACCTGACCGCCGAGCTCGGGCGGCGCTGGGGCGAGCTCGCCTGGCGTGGTCTGGGCACGTGGTTCGACACACCGTCCGCACCGGGCAAGGGCTTCGACGACCGCTACCCGGGGCTGGTCGAGAAGGTGGTGGCTCGGACGACGAGCGCCACCCCTCGCGGACTGGTCGCCCGGTCGGAGTGGGCGTTCCTCGACTCGTCAGCCGCCGAGCTGCACCAATTCGTCGCCGACGTCCGACGGTCCCGTAGCGGCGGGTCGTGCCTGCTCGTCCTGCCTGCCGACGCCGACGCGCGCGTCTGGTACGCCCCAACCCTCCCCCTGGTGCACCGGCCGCTGCTCGCCTTCGAGAGCGCGCCCGGGATGGACACCTCAGCGGCGAGCCGCGAATCCGCCCTGTCGTTCCTCCGAGCCGTGGCCTCGTCGGGCTTCGCAGCCCTCGTCCCACTGAACCTGCACCCATGGGGCGGCTACGTCGTCATCGGCGACGAGTCGTTCCTGACCCACCTCGCCGAGCTGCTGGCAGACGTGTCAGTGGGCCTCGCTGACGTCACCGTCGACCAGGTCCTCTCCCGCGCAGGTCGTGCCGCGCTCTAGACGGGCTGGACGCAGCGCCCACGAGATCACCCGTCGCACCATCGACGACCTGAGGAGGAATCCGTGAAAGGCGCCTACATCATGGCGACCGACGACGACCTGTACGCGCAGATCGAGCGCGCCCTGGTCGATCGTGGCGGGCGTGCGACGCGGCAGGCTCCGCCTGTGACGGAGCCCGTCCCGCCCCACCCGCTCACCGCGAGGAGAACCCATCGATGACACTCGACGCGCACGACGTCCGGGAGCTCGCCGCGGGACTCTCATCACCGACCTCCGAATCGCGCGACCTCGCCGCGGAGAAGGTCACCGACTGGCTTGCGGTGGGCATCGACCCCACGCGTGCGGCCGCACTCTCGCGCGCCCTCGAGGTCGCGATCTCCCTGGAGGACGACGAGCGGGCCCTGGAGGCGCAGCTCAACGCCCTGAGCGAGGTCTCCGCGCTCGGCCTCGTGCCCCGGGACGTGCTCGCTCGAGTCATCGCCAGCAGAGCATGGGACGAACGCTGGGCCACCGCCTTCGTCGAGGGTCTGCGGGAGGACCTGGCCGTCGCCCCCGACGACGATCCGTCGAGGACGGCCTGGCACACGGCACGCCCCTCGAGCGCGGCCGACCGCGCGACCGATCGGCCCGCATCCCGGTGACGTCCTCAACCGCTGCCTCGCCGTCGTCATCGGGAGCCACCGCACACCCGCCTGGTCGCTCGGCCCCGCCCGCGAGGCCGCGCACGCCGGGACCTGGGACGCCGTCGTCGCCGCGTCGCTGCCCTCGGCGGCGCGGTTCCGACCCGTCACCGACTCCAGCATCCACTCCTCCTGCGTTTACGAGTCCTCGGACGGCGACGCCCTGTACGTCTCGGCCGTCCTGCCCTGGCTGATGGTCTGGAGCGGCCGGGGGCACCGCTTCCTCGATGCGCCCCCGCCCTGGGTCCGAGGGCTGACCGACGTCGGTATCTCCTTCCTCGACTCCTCCGCGGCCCGGACGCTCAGCCCGTATGCCGACGCGGACGCCGGCCGCCGCCTCACCTGACCTCGAGGTCCTGTTCGAGTGGACCGAGGGATCCGACGGCCCGGACGCGTCGACCCTCGTCGACCCCTGGCACCCCCGACGGACGGCGAGACCAGGGACGCGCGCCGCGACGCTGGCCACCCGAGCCCGCGCGGGGGACGATCGACCCACCGGAGGAGGACGACGTGCGCGCGATGGTGTTCGAGAGGTTCGGCGGCCCGCAGGTGCTGCACCCGGCGGAGGTGCCGGCGCCGCAGCCCGGGCCGGGGCAGGTGCGCGTCCGCGTGGAGGCGGCGGCGGTCAACGGCTGGGACGTGAAGTCCCGCGCCGGGACGACGGGCTCGCCGGAGCCGACCGCACCGGTCGTGCTCGGCCTCGAGGTCGCGGGGGTGGTGGACACGCTCGGCGACGGCGCGACCGGCGTCGCGCCGGGCGACCGGGTGGTGGGCTTCGCCGTCGGCGGCGGCTACGCGGAGCTCGCCCTCACAAGAGTCTTCGCGCGCGTCCCCGATGGCCTCGCCGCGACCGACGCCGTCACGCTCCCCGTGGCGGCGGAAACCGCGACGCGCGTGCTGCGCCTGCTCGGCGCGCGGGCGGGCGAGACGCTGCTGGTGCACGGGGCGTCGGGCGCGGTGGGCGCGCTGGCCACCCAGCTCGCGGTGCGCCGCGGCGCCCGCGTGATCGGGACGGCGTCCGCGCGGAATCAGGACCGCGTCGCCGCGCTCGGCGCGACGCCGACCACGTACGGCGCGGGCCTGGTCGAGCGCGTCCGGTCGCTCGCGCCTGACGGCGTGGACGCCGTCCTCGACACGACGGGCGCGGGCGTCCTGCCCGACTCGATCGCCCTGCGCGGCGGCACCGACCGGATCGTCACGATCGCCGACGACACCGCGGCCGACCTCGGTGTGACGGCCAGCTACAGATCCGAGCGGGACGCGGGCGAGCTCGCCGACGTCGTCGCCGCCCTCGCCCGCGGCGACCTCACCACCACCGTCGGCGCCGTGCTGCCGCTGGCCGACGCGGCCCGCGCGCACGAGCTCGTCGAGTCCGGGCACGCGGGCGGCAAGGTCGTGCTGGTGCCCTGATCAGGGGCGTCACCCCGCCGTCGTCTCATCAGTCGGTCGCGCCTTCGCCCGCATCGCGGATGGTGCGTACGATCGAGGTCCAGCCATCCAGAGCGGCCGAGAGTCCTGGCTCGACGACGCCGCAGCAACCCGTTCTCCGACGGAAGCCTCCCGAGGACGAAGGTGCTCACGCCAGGATCGATGGAGTGACGCATGGTCGCAGAGGCATCCCTTTCGCCCACCCCGGCGCTGCCGGCACGCCCGACGATCTCGTTCGAGCTCATGCCGCCGCGCCGGCCGGACGCCGCCCCCAAGTTCTGGGAGACGGCGCGCCGGCTCGTGGCCGCGCGCCCCGACTTCGTGTCCGTGACGTACGGCGCGGGCGGCGGTGACCGGGCGACCGCACGGCAGGTCGTCGCGACGCTGCTCGAAGGCACGCCCGTCCTGCCCGTGGCCCACCTGACCTGCGTGGGCGCCCACCGCGAGGACGTCTCGGCCGTCATCGACGACTTCCTCGACGCCGGCACCCGCGCCTTCCTCGCCCTGCGGGGCGACCCGCCGAAGGACCAGCCGGACTGGGCGCCGCCCGCCGACGGCGTCGCGTCCTCGATCGAGCTCGTGCAGCTGCTGCGCGAGGTCGAGGCCCGCCGCTGCGCCAGCGACCCGGGAGCGGCGCTGCGCGGCGCCGCCCGCCCGCTGACGATCGCCGTCGCGACGTTCGTCGACGGCAACGTCCAGGCGGGCACCACCCGGGCCCAGGAGGTCCGGCGCCTCAAGGAGAAGCAGGACGCGGGAGCGAGCTTCGCCATCACGCAGCTGTTCTACGAGGCCGACTCCTACACCGACTTCGTCGCCGAGGCCCGCGCGGCCGGGGTGACGATCCCGATCCTCGCCGGGCAGCTGCCCACGACCGAGCCGCGCCGGCTCCGTCGCGTCGAGGAGCTCACCGGCGTCGTCGCGCCCCGGCACCTGCTGGACGCGCTCGACGCCCTGCCGGACCCGGAGGCGCAGCACGCCTACGGGACGGCGCGCGCCGTCGAGCTCGCCCAGCGCGTGCTCGACGCCGGCGCCCCCGGCATCCACGTGTACACGTTCAACAAGTACCGTCCCGCTCTGGACCTGCTCGAGGGTGTGCACCTCGGCGGACCGGCGCCCTCCGACGACCCGTCGGACGGCGCGGACCTGGCCAGAAGGCCGTGGGTACCGAGCATCCCGACCCAGGCTCCCGCCGTCTGACACGCGGAGCCCGACCTCAGGAGTGCTCATGTCCACCACATCGACCAGCCCCACCCCCGCCGCGGCGTTTCCCGGCGGCACGATCCTCGGCTACCCACGCATCGGGCGCCGTCGCGAGCTCAAGAAGGCCGTCGAGTCGTTCTGGGCCGGGCGCACCGACGCCGTCGACCTGGAGGTCGCAGCCGGCGCGCTGCGCCGCGAGACGGCGCGCCGCCTCGTCGGCCTCGGCCTGAACGCCGACGACGGCTCCGTCCCCGGCGCGTTCTCCTTCTACGACCAGGTGCTCGACGTCGTCGCGCTGCTGGGCGCCGTCCCGGAGCGGTTCCGCGACCTGCTCGACGACGAGGACGGCTCCCTCGAGCTCGACGGCTACTTCACCGTGGCCCGCGGGCGCGGCGAGGACGCCCCGCTCGAGATGACCAAGTGGTTCGACACCAACTACCACTACCTGGTCCCCGAGATCAGCGAGACGACGCCGGTCTCGTTCGCCGACCACCGCATCGTGCGCGAGTACGCCGAGGCCAAGGAGGCCGGCGTCACCACCCGGCCGGTGCTCGTGGGGCCGGTGACGTTCCTCGCCCTGTCGAAGGCGGCCGACGAGGCGGGCGAGGGCTTCCACCCGCTCGACCGGCTCGACGACGTCGTCGCCGCGTACGCCGACCTGCTGCGCGCGCTGGCCAGCGTCGGCGTCCCGTGGGTGCAGCTCGACGAGCCCGCCCTCGTCACCGACTCCCTCGACGTGCCCGCCGAGCGCCTGCACGACGCCGTCCGGTCGGCGTACCGGACGCTCGCGACCGACCTCGCGAGGGCCACCGACGATGCCGGCTCGGAGGACACCGACGTCGAGGACTCCGGCGCCGAGCGGCCCGCGATCCTCGTGACCGCGCCGTTCGGCGGCCTGCACGACGACGCCCTCGCGCTCCTCGCCGCGACGGACGTCGACGCGATCGCCATCGACCTGGTCAAGGGCGCGGCGCCCGACGGCCCCGTTCCCGGGCTGGAGCGCAAGACCCTCGTCGCGGGCGTGATCGACGGCCACAACGTCTGGCGGGCCGACCTGGCCGCGAAGCTGGACGTCGTCGAGTCGCTGCGGGGCCTCGGCGCCGGGGCCCTTGCCGTCGGCACGTCGACGTCGCTGCTGCACGTGCCGCACGACGTCGAGGACGAGGTCTTCGACACCGCGGCCGCGGGCACCACGCTCGACCCGCGCCTGCGCGACTGGCTCGCCTTCGCCGACCAGAAGGTGGGCGAGGTCGCGACCCTGGCCCGCGCCCTGGCCGACGGGCGGGACACCGTCGCGGACGAGGTCGCCGCTTCGGCTGCGGCTGTGGCCTCCCGCGCGACGGCGGACGGCGTCGTCGTGCCCGCGGTGCGCGCGCGGGCCGCGGCGCTCACCGACGCCGACTTCTCCCGCGGCCCGTACGCCGAGCGCGCGGCCGCGCAGGCCGCGCGGCTGAACCTGCCCGCGCTCCCGACGACGACGATCGGCTCGTTCCCGCAGACCCCGGAGATCCGCGCGGCCCGCGCTGCGTGGACGAAGGGCGAGCTGCCCGACGCCGAGTACTCCGCCGCGATGCGCGCGGAGATCGGGCGCGTCGTCGCGCTGCAGGAGGAGCTGGGCCTCGACGTGCTGGTGCACGGCGAGCCGGAGCGCAACGACATGGTGCAGTACTTCGCCGAGCAGCTCGACGGCTTCGCGGTGACGGCGAACGGCTGGGTGCAGTCGTACGGGTCGCGGTGCGTGCGCCCGCCGATCCTGTGGGGCGACGTGCAGCGGCCGGCCCCGATCACCGTCGAATGGTCGGCGTACACGGCGTCGCTCACCGAGAAGCCGGTCAAGGGCATGCTCACCGGACCGGTGACGATCCTCGCGTGGTCCTTTGTGCGCGACGACCAGCCGCTCGGTGACACCGCGAACCAGGTGGGGCTCGCGCTGCGTGACGAGATCGCGGACCTGGAGGCGGCGGGCATCCCCGTCGTGCAGGTGGACGAGCCCGCCCTGCGCGAGCTGCTCCCGCTGCGGCGCGCGGACCAGGAGGAGTACCTGCGCTGGTCCGTCGGGTCGTTCCGGCTCGCGACGTCCGGCGTCGCGCCGGCCACGCAGGTGCACACCCACCTGTGCTACTCGGAGTTCGGCGAGGTCATCGGCGCCATCGACGGCCTCGACGCCGACGTGACGTCGGTCGAGGCGGCCCGCTCGCGCATGGAGATCGTGCCGGAGCTCGCCGACGCCGGGTACTCCCGCGGCATCGGGCCGGGCGTCTACGACATCCACTCCCCCCGCGTGCCGTCGGCCGGCGAGGTCACCGAGCTGCTGCGGCTCGCGGTGAAGTCGATCGACCCCGCGCTCGTGTGGGTGAACCCGGACTGCGGCCTCAAGACGCGCCGGTACGCCGAGGTCGAGCCCGCGCTCGCGCACCTGGTCGAGGCGGCCCAGGCGGTCCGCGCCGCCCTCTGACCCGTCCCCCGGGTTGCCGAACAGGCAGTTGGCACCTTGATGGGGCCATTTCGAACCCCATAACGGTGCCAACTGCCTGTTCGGCGTCGAGCCTGGACCGGGTGACGGAATTCTCGTCGACCCGGGCGACGGATCGTGGCACCATGGATGGGCCGGTCGTGCCGCGGAGGCACGAGCGGACCAAAGACTTCACGAGCGAGGAGCGAGCGATGCCGGGCGTCGCAGGGAGCGGGGTGGGCCACCAGGCCTGCTCGGGCAGTCCCGCCTGCCCCGTCGTCGTCCCCCGCTGACCAGTTCAGCAGGAGGCGACGCGGGGCTTCGTCATGCCCACCGTCGCCGCCCGACGCCGCTGCTCGCGCCGTCATCCCGGTGACACCCCGCTCACCGAAAGCCGAACCCTCATGAACCCCCTGACCGAGAAGCAGCTCCGCGACAGCCTCGTCAACGCCACCCGCAGCGAGCGGCAGCGCCTCCTGCCCCCCGACCTCTCCGAGGTCCGCTGGGACCGCATCGACTACCTGGGCTGGCGCGACCGCAAGCAGCCGCTGTCCGCGTACGTCGTGACCTGGGTGGACGACGCCCCGCTCGGCGTCCTCCTGCGCTCCAACGACGGCACCGGCCGGCGTCGTGCGGCGATGTGCGCCTGGTGCGAGGACGTCGTCGCGACGAACGACGTGCAGCTCTACGTCGCCAAGCGCGGCGGCGCCGCGGGCCGCAACGGCGACACCATCGGGACGCTGATCTGCAGCGACTTCCACTGCTCCCGCAACGTCCGCCGGCGGCCGACCTTCGCCGAGGCGGGGTCGGACGACGAGGGCGTCCGCGCGGTCATCATCGAGCGTCGCGTCGACGCCCTGCGCTCCCACGTGCGCCGCTTCCTCGACGAGGTGCGCCGCACCGCCTGACCCCGCCCGGCCTGGTGCCGAACAGGCACTTGACACCGCTATTGCGGGGATTTCTCCTCGATAACGGTGTCAGGTGCCTGTTCGGCGTTCCGCCTCGGCCCGCCCCAGGGCCCGAGCGCCGGAGACGAGGACGTCGGCGAGGAACGCGACGCCGGCGCCCACGACGAACGGGACCAGCCACGGCGGGTCACCGTCGTCGCGCGTCAGCCCGTAGATACATGCGGCGAGCACGAGGATTGCGGCCACCGCTCGCCAGGCGCGGCCGGCGCGCAGCACGACGAAAGTCAGTGCCGCCGTCGCGATCCCGATGAGGAGCGTGGCGTCCATGGGTGTCCCCGATCCGTCGACCGACCTGCTGGAACGGCCGGCGGCGTGCGACGTCGCGCGGCGTGCGCTCACGGTAGCGCCGGGCGACGGTCGGCGCAGCCCTACCGGTAGAAGCCGTCGCGCAGGTTGATGCCGTGCTCCACCCACGCCTTGAGGGCGGCGAGCATGCCCGTCCAGCCCTCGCAGTTGCCGAACGCGTTCTTCGCGCCGCCGGGCGTGGCGGACCAGGCCGACTCGGAGATGGTGACGAGGGTGCGGGTGTCGTCGTCGAGGGGCTCGAGCTCGAACGTGGTGGTGGTCGTCGCGGAGCCGCCCGCGGCCTCGGAGCCCTCCCAGCGGATGACGATGCGCCGCGGCGGGTCCGCCTCGACGACGGTGACCGGGAAGCGGCCGGGGAAGTCGGCGAAGTCCCAGGTCACGTCGGCCCCGGGCTCGAGGCGCCCGCGGGCACCGCCGGTCGTGAAGTAGCGGGACAGCTGTGCGGGGTCGGCGATGGCCTCGTAGACGTCGCGGCACGGGCGTGAGACGCGGCCCGAGACCGTGAAGGTCAGCTCGGTGAGTGCCTGCTTCTCGTTCATGTTGTATTTTTATCACATGAGTGCGGAGACGACCAGAGAGCCGGACGACGACCTGGTGTTCAAGGCGCTGGCCGCACCGGTGCGGCGGCGGATGCTCGACGCGCTCAAGGCGTCCCCGCGGACGACGGGCGAGCTCTGCGGCCTGTTCCCCGAGCTCGACCGCACCACCGTGCTGCAGCACCTGCGGGTGCTGGAGCGCGCGGACCTGGTCACGGGCCGCAAGGTCGGGCGGGAGCGTCACCTCGCCCTCGCGCCGCTGCCGATCAAGCGGCTCCACGACCGGTGGATCGGCGACTACGCCCGCGCCGCCGTCGACCTGCTGGAGCACCTGGACGAGACACCCGGCGCCCCGGGGGCACCTGACACGAGCCCCTGAGACGACGAGCCCTGACACGACGAAGACCTCCGCGACGCCGTCGTCACGGAGGCCCGTCGGTGGGGCGAGAGGCGGGTCAGCCCCGCTCGTGCGCGCCGATCATCGGGAGACCGAACGCCAGCGCGACGAGGACGATCCCGCCCACGACGAAGTAGGGGTCCAGGGTCGGGTTGCCGCCCGACGCGCCGGAGCCGAACAGGACCAGACCGCCCAGGAAGAGCACGAACGCGCCGATGAAACGGCCGAGGACGGCACCGGTGGGCTCGGACTTGACGCGCGGGTTGACCTGGAAGTCGCTCATGGTCCGAGGATATGCCGCCCGCGGCGGGCAGGGCCAACGGACATCTGCAGGCATTCCTGCCGCAACTAACTGCCTCTGAAGTGCCAGAACGCGGCGGCCTCCCGGAGCGGCGGGCGATGCCTGGCGTGGCGATGGGCGAACCGTGTATCGGCTGGGCGGACCGGAGGCCCGGAGCACCTAGCCACCTCCAAGTCGCCGATCAGGACCACATGCACAGCGATCCCCCATGCGACGCTGTGCTGCCGTTGTGGCGCTGCAGGATGGGCCTAATGTTGGCGGCTGTGGAGATCGCAGACCTCGTTCGCCAGGCCAAACTCACAGGATGGGCAAGCTCGGTGCTGCCAACTCACCAGCGCCTCGAGTATCCGGTGAGGTCCGCGTTTACGAGCCTCGGGATGACGCCGGTGCCGACCCGGGCTGGAGAGTCGGAAGTCGCAGTGCTGCGCCCGACCGCGCAGACGGACGCGAACCCCGCGTCCCTCAGCGCTCAGGTAGGGCTCGGTCAGCAACCGCTGCATACCGACGGGGCGCATATGCGGCGCCCTCCCGAGATTGTGGCGCTCTGGTGTACGGAGCCGTCTGCAACACCGACCCGGCTGTGGACCGGTGCCTGGGACGTCGCGCAGAAGTTTGACTCAGCAGGCATCTTCATGGTGCAGCCGGGCGGAACCCCGTGGCTGACCCGTGCAGTCGAGAACCAACGCCTGCGCTTCGACCCAGGCTGCATGACCCCGTGCGACGCAATGGCTAGGCGGCTCGACACGACTCTGCGTAACCCGTCACCGGATGAGGTGATGGCCTTCGAGTGGAACGAGCCAGGCAAGATCCTGGTCGTCGACAATCGGCGAATGCTGCACGGACGCGGTGCTGTGGACCCTGCCGACATTGAGCGCGCCCTGAACCGCATCGCGCTCTACGAGGAGGAGTGATGACCGCTTTCGATCCGCAGGCGTTCTGGGCAAAAGCGACTCTGTTTCTCAACCGAGCAATGGAGCCGGGTGACATGCGCAGTGAGGACGAACGCCGACTGTGGGCCTCGCTCGCGCTTGAACAGTTGGCGAAGTGGGCGCTGGCGGAGACATCGCCGGTCCTGGTCGCTGACCCGGTAATCGGAGATGGCGGTCAGTTGCTGCGCGCCCTCGGGCTGCGTGAGTCGGTGGGGAGCGTGACGGTCGGCGCAAGCACAGCATTCAAGCGGTGCGAGGTCATTTACCGACCGTTCAGCGCGAAGGACGCAACGAAGTTCTCCGAAGCTCGCAACGAACACCTGCACGGTCCGGAGATTGCCCTAATTGGCATTCCGGCGGAAGCGTGGTGGATGAGGTTCTGGTCGCTCGTTGACATCCTCCTCTCGGCCCACGGTCAGTCGCCCATCGACCTTGTGGGTTCGGCGCGCTCAGCGGAGGTCGAGGAGCACATCTCACGCAGTGCGAAGGCCATCGAGAAGCGGGCTGAGGCGCTGGTCGCCGGAGCACAGCGCAACCTCAAGCGGTACGACGATGGCCTGATGTCCGGCACCGAGCAGAAGAGGTGGGATCGGGTGACCAAGGCCCCGATGGGGGTCGGGTTGAAGTACAACGCCGAGGCAACGTGTCCGGCGTGCGAAGCGACCGGTTACATCGAGGGCGACTACCCGGAGAGCGAGGAATACCAATCACCTGAGGATTACGACGAGAGTCCCAGCCTTGAAGTCGAGTTTTACGCAGACTACTTCATGTGCCCTAACTGCCACCTCGTTCTCGAAACCGCCGAACTTGTCGTCGCCGGAGGTATCGATGGCCTGTTCACCGTTTACACGGAAGCCCCTGAGTACTACGAGCCCGAGTACGGCAACGACTGACACATCGCCATTGGTGATCTAGGCCAAATTGGCACCCTAAACTGAAATCGGGGATACGTGGGCCATTGAGCTGCCGTCGACGGGTGGTGCGCCCTAACAATTTAGGGTTCCGTCACACGCCCCACCGCCGGCAACACCTTTGCCAGAGCCCCGCCACGCGTCTATCGTCCGGGGATGGGGTACGCGACGAAGCTCCTGACCACCGACACGTGGGACGACTTCGCGGCGCTGGTCGAGGCCCACCACGGGGTCTGGGGCGGCTGCTGGTGCATGGGGTTCCATCCGGAGGGCCTGAGCCGGGACAGCACGCCGGAGTGCAACCGCGCGGCCAAGCTGGCGCACACGCGCGCGGGGACCGTCCGGCAGGTCCTGGTCTACGACGGGGACGACTGTGTGGGCTGGTGCCAGTTCGGCACGCCCGCCGAGCTGCCGAACATCAAGAACCAGAAGGCCTACGAGCGCGACGCCACGGAGCTCCCGACCTGGCGCATCGGCTGCATCTTCACGGCGGGCAGGCACCGCGAGCGCGGGGTCGCCAGGACCGCCGTCGCCGCGGCCCTCGAGGAGATCGCCCGGGCCGGCGGCGGGACGGTCGAGGCGTACCCGGAGCAGACCGCGGAGCGGCCCCCGCAGCGCGGCTCCTACCTCCACACCGGCCCGGAGGAGCTGTACGAGCAGCTCGGCTTCGTCCGCGACCGGCGGATCGCGAAGTGGCGCTGGGTGATGCGCGCCGACGTCCCGGCCGCCTGAGCGGCGCCCGGGACGCCGGCGCGCGGCGTCACCGGACGCGCACCGTGAGCTCCTTGCTGCGCGTCTCGCCCGCCGCGTTGGTGAGCACCGCGACGTACCGGTGCGCGCCCGCGGCGCGGCCGGTGAGGACGGTCGTGGCCGACTGCGCCTCTCCCCCGGTCCCCGGCACGAGCTCCTGGCGGTCCACCTCGACGCCGTCCTCGTACAGGACGTAGCCGGTGGCCTGGGTGCCCCACCACTTGTGCATGGTGACGGCGTAGTCGCCGTCCCTGTCGCCGTTGTCGTGCGACAGGGTGGGCGTGCCCGGGTTCGCGTCCGTGACCCGCACCGTGTGGGCGCCGGCGCAGGGCGTGGTGCCGGCGACGTTGACCAGCTCGCACGTGTACTCGTACGCGCCGTTGGTCTTGCCGGTGACGGGGACGGCGACCCGCTGGGCGTCCGTCCCGCCGTGCGTCAGCTTCTCGGTGTGGATCAGCTCGCCGTCCTCGTAGAGCCGCATGCTGGTGGCGTTCTCGCCCCACCACAGGTCGACCAGGACGGAGTAGTCGCCGTCGCGCAGGCCGGTGTCCCAGCCGTTGTCGTCGCTGATCCGCGCCTGGCCGGGCGCCCCGGCGGGCACCAGCACCTCGCGGGTGCCGACGACGCCGTTCACCTCGACCTGCACGGTCGCGCGGCCCGGGGCGACGGCGGTCGCCTCGTGGGTGACCGGGTCGAGGGCGAGCACCGTGCCCGACGGCGCGTCGGCGACGGCCCCCACGAACACCCGGTCGCCGCCCCAGCGGGACGACACGGGCCACGCGACGGGCACCTCGCGGGTGCCGTCCTGCGTCAGCAGCGCGCTGACCTGGCCCGACGTGCCCACCGCGAGCTCCTCCGGCCCGCTCACCGCGACGCTCGCGGCGCGGGCGTTCACCTCCCAGGAGAACCAGCCGCCGGCGCCGGTGCCCCGCGCGGCCGGGTCGACGCCGATCATCGACCAGCCGGTGAACCCGCCGTCGGCGGGCGTGCTCGCCGGGCTCTTGCCGGAGTTGCCGTTGACGACGTACGGGATCCCGTCCTCGGTGCCCGCGTGGAAGACGCCCACGTGCGAGCCGACGGACGCGATCTGCTTGCCCGACGTCTCGCGGAAGTCCTCGAACCAGGCCCGCAGCGTCCGGGCCTCGACCCGGTCCTGGAGCTGGCTGGCCTTGGTGGGCAGCGGGTCGTCGAGCGGGTGGTGGAAGAGGGTCACGACGCCGGTGACGGCGTCGTCCGAGGCGGCGCCGTCGAGCGCGTCCCGCAGGGCACGCAGCTGCGCGAAGTCGCTGCCGAGCCGCCCGCTCGACGAGTCCAGCATCACGAGGCGGGTGGTGCCGCCGGCGGGGTCGCGCGGATCGGGGACGTCGACGACGTGCGTGCGCTCGCCGAACTCGTCCTCGAAGTTCTCGATCGAGCCGCCCATGACCTCGTGGTTGCCCGGCAGGTAGTACCAGGGGAAGTCGGCGTCGGCGAGGCCCTCGTCGAGCACCTCGCGGGCCAGGTCGAAGTCGGCGGGCGACGCCTCGTCCACCAGGTCGCCGTTGATCACCAGCAGGTCAGGGTCCTCGGCGACGATCTCCGCCAGCGCCTGCTTCGCGCCCTGCACCGCGCCGGAGCCCGGGTCGCGGGCGACGAACTGCGCGTCGGACAGGACGGCGACGCGCAGCGGCGCGTCGTCCGTGGCGCCCTCCGCCACGACCACCGGGTCCTCGACCCGCTCGGGCTCCGGGGCGTCGACGTCCGGCGGCACCAGCGCCCGCACGTCGGAGATGGTGAGCGCGCCCCGGTACTGCGCGGCCGCGCGCGTCTCCAGCACGCGCACCCGCTGCACGGTGAGCGGGTACGCGACGCCCTCCGGGACGGCGAACTCGACCTGGCGCCAGCCCTTCCACGACACGGTGGGTCCGTCGAGGTTGGTGACGACGCCGTCGCCCTGGCGCACCTGCAGGCGCAGCCACGCTCCCTGCTCGTCGCCGTCCACCCACATCGTGACCTTGCGCGGCTGGCCCGCGACGACGATCCCGCCGTCCGGCGCCACGGCATACTGGCCGCGGGTGGCGGTGGACTGCGTGAAGTCGTAGGTGAGCTTCAGCCCGGCCGCGCCGTCGTGCCCCGCGGCCGGGGCGACGGAGCCGCCCGGCGCCCGGTCGTGCGCGGACGTCCAGCGAGCGGCGTCCGCGAGGTCGGCGACGACGACGTCGTCGAGCGAGACCGCCACCGCGACCTCGACCTCCTCGTCCCCGACCGCCAGGGTGAAGCTCGCCGCGCCCGACGGCCGCAGCGCGCGGACCGTGAACGACCCGTCGGCCGCGGGCTCCAGCGCGGCCACGCCGTCGCCGCCCGTGACCTCGACGTCGCGCGCCTCCACCGGCGCGGAGTACCCGTCGGCGTCGTGCCCGACGACGGTGAGCGACGCCGTCGCGTGGTCGTCGGGGAGCGTCACCACGGGCTCGGGGACGGTGAGCCGCACCGGCTCGCCGAGCACGGTGAGATCCGCGGATCCCGTCGCCACGCCGTCGGACGCCGGGGCCGCGGCACGGACGGTCGTCGTGCCGGCCGCGACCCCGGTGACGACGCCCGCGCCGTCCTCACCGCGCGCGACCGTGGCCGCGGCGGCGTCGCTGGTCGTCCAGGAGTCCGGGCGGGTGTCGACGGGCGCGCGGGTCTCGTCGTAGCCGGCCGCCGTGAGCGTGCGGTGCAGGCCGGGGAAGACGCGCAGCGCGTCGGCCGCGGGGGCGTCACCGGTGGGGACGGCCGCGCGGACGTCGAACGCGTGCACCTGGCCCGAGCCCTCGGGGGTGAACAGGCCGAGGCCGTTGGCGTCCAGCCGCTCGGCGCCGTCGGACGGGCTGTTGAGCACGCTCGTGCCGGCGTCGCCGGGCAGGCGCGCGACCATCGCGCTGGAGCCACCGCCGTCGAGGTTGATCGCGTCGTCGGCGCCGAGCTGGGCGAGGAACCGGCCGAGCTCCGGCAGCGAGGCGCCGATGCTCTGCGCCTGCCGACCGTCGACGACGACGAGGTACGCCGTCGCGCCGTCCTCGCTGAGGCCCACCGCCGTGCGCGGGTGCCGCAGCGTCGCGAAGTCGCTGGTGGACGACGTGACCTCGCCGTCCTCGAGCAGCCAGTCGTCCGGGTCGCCGCCGATGGCGGTGCGGATCTCGCCGAGGTCCTCGCGCAGCCCGTAGGCGAGGGAGACCTCGTCGCCGGGCGCGAGCGCCTTGAGCGCGTCGGCCGCGGCCCCGGGGCGGGCGACGACGGCCCGCACGTCGGCGGGCAGGCGGCCCTGGCCGGGCGTGCCGACGGAGACGACGGTCCCCGTGGTGGCGCCGTCCGCGGTCCGGACCTGCACCTCGACGCCCTGCTCCCCCGCGGCCAGCGGGCGCGTGCGCGCCACGTCGCCCCAGGCGGCGTCGAAGACCGCGACTCCGCCGGCCGGGACGCCGGTGACGTTGAGGCCCGCGACGGGCAGCTCGCGCGCACCGTCGCCCGACCCGAACGAGACCGTGCCCTCCAGGAACAGCTCCGCGAGCCGCGCGACGCCGGACGAGTCGACCGTCAGGGCCTTCTCGCGCCCGGGCGTCGCGGACTTCACCAGGGCGCCGTCGTCCACCGCGGCGCCGAGGGCCGCTCCGGAGTTGTTGATGTCGAAGAAGTCGCCGTTGATCGCCGCGACGGCGCCGCGGTCGGCGGCCATCTCGCTCACGGTGGCGTTGCCGGCCACGGAGTCCGGGCCGAGATAGCCGAGCCGCGGCCCGCCGTCCTGCCCGAGGTGGGCGACGAGCACCTCGCCGCTCAGCCAGCCCGCGGCGGAGACCCGCGCGAACTCGGTGAGCTCGAGGCCGGGGGCGATCAGCCGCTCCGTGCGCTCGGTGACGATGGCCGCGCCGTCGTCGTCGAGCGGCAGGTCCGCGACGTCGTCGCTCAGGGCCGTGGCCGAGAGTGGGGCGAGGTCGGCGGTCGCGACCGGCAGGTCGGGGCCGGGCGACGGGTCGGCATCGAGGGGCGCCGCCGCGGCGGCGCCGGCGGGGACCGCCATCGCCAGGCCGAGCAGGACGCCGATCCCTGCCGGGACGGTCGCTGGGCGTCGGGCAGGGGGCAGAGCTCGGCTCATCGGATCCTCCGCTGGTCGGGCCGGGACGTGCGCCGTCGCAGCGTCCCGCGTCCAGGTTGCCATCAACTTTCATGATGTCAACAGGCAGGGAAACTTTGTGTCAGCTCGCCGCGCGACGGGCGGCGATGTCCGCCACTGTGGTGGGCATGGACCGACGACGTTCCGCTCCTCACCCTGCCCGCACCCGCGCGCTGGCCGCCCTCGGCGCCGCGGCGCTGGCCGCCACGACCGCCGTCGTCGGCACCACCGCCGCCACGACGACCGCGAGCGCCGACCCGCGCGACGACGTGAAGGTGCCCACCGCCGTCGGGTACGGCGGCGCGATCAGCACCGTGGACCCGGAGGCGAGCCGCGTGGGCCTGGACGTGCTGCGCAAGGGCGGCAACGCGGTGGACGCGGCCGTGGCGGCGGCCGCGGCGCTCGGGGTCACCGAGCCGTACAGCGCGGGGATCGGCGGCGGCGGCTACCTCGTCCACTACGACGCGCGCAGCGGCGAGGTGCACACGATCGACGGCCGGGAGACCGCCCCGGAGGACATGCCGACCGACGCGTTCATCGACCCGGGCACGGGCCGGCCGTACCCGTTCACGCCGGACCTGGTGACGAGCGGCGTCTCCGTCGGCACGCCCGGCACCCCTGCCACGTGGGCGACCGCGCTGGACGAGTGGGGCACGTGGTCCCTGAAGAAGGCGCTCAAGCCGGCGACCCAGCTGGCGCGGCGCGGGTTCGTCGTCGACCAGACGTTCCACGACCAGACGACGTCGAACGCCGCGCGGTTCGCCGCCTTCCCCGACACGGCCGCCCTGTACCTGCCGGGCGGAGCGCCGCCCGCCGTCGGCAGCGTGTTCCGCAACCGCGACCTCGCGGACACGTACGACCTGCTGGCACGGCAGGGCATGGAGGCGTTCTACACCGGCCCGCTCGCGGCGGAGATGGCGGACGTCGTGCAGCACCCGCGCACCGACCCCGACACCACCCTGCCGGTGCCGCCCGGGTACCTCGACGTCGACGACCTGGCGGGCTACGAGGCCCTCGTGCAGGCCCCGGCCGTCTCCGACTACCGCGACTACGACGTCTACGGCATGGCGCCGTCGTCCAGCGGCGGCTCCACCGTGGAGGAGGCGCTGAACATCCTCGAGACGTTCGACCTCGCGGGGATGGACGACGCCGCCTACCTGCACCACTACCTCGAGGCGAGCGCCCTGGCGTTCGCGGACCGCGGCGCCTACGTGGGCGACCCGGCGTTCGTCGACGTCCCCCTGGACACGCTGCTCTCGGACGACTTCGCCGCAGAGCGCGCCTGCCTCCTCGACCCCGAGCACGCCGCCGCGAAGCCCGTGGCCCCCGGCGACGTGCACGCCGACCAGCCGACCTGCGGCGAGACCGTGGCGCCCGCCGACTCCGACACGGAGAACGTCTCGACCACCAACCTCACCGTCGTGGACCGCTGGGGCAACGTGGTCGAGTACACGCTGACGATCGAGCAGACCGGCGGGTCGGGGATGCTCGTGCCGGGCCGCGGCTTCCTGCTCAACAACGAACTCACCGACTTCACCACGGTGTGGGCGCCCGACGACCCGAACCGCATCGAGCCGGGCAAGCGTCCCCGGTCGTCGATCGCGCCGACGATCGTGCTGCGCGACGGCGAGCCCGTCCTCGCGCTCGGCTCCCCCGGCGGCTCCACCATCATCACGACGGTGCTGCAGACCCTCACCACCCACCTCGACCGCGGCATGCCCATCGGCGACGCGCTCGCCGCGCCGCGCGCGTCCCAGCGCAACACCGCGGCCGTGACCGCCGAGCCCGAGTTCATCGCGGCCCACGGTCCTGCGCTCGAGGCGTACGGGCACACCCTGGTGCCGTCGGGAGACCAGTTCACGTCGGCCGCGGAGATCGGCGCCGCCACCGCCATCCAGATCGGCGACGACGGCCTGCTCACCGCCGTGTCGGAGCCCCGTCGCCGCGGCGGCGGCGCCGCGATGGTCGTGCACCCGGCGGCGCCGTAGCGAGCACGGCCGGTGGTCAGGCCGCGGCGACCAGGTCCGTCAGCTCGGCCAGGGTGGCGATGCGGTGGCTGGCGCCCGTGAAGTCCTGCGCCTGCGTGAAGTCGTGGTGGACGACGGCGCAGTCGATGCCGGCGGCGACGGCGGAGCGCAGGCCGCGGGCGGAGTCCTCCACGACCAGCGTCTCCTCCCTGGTGGCGCCGAACCGCGCCAGGCCGGTGAGGTAGGGCTCCGGATGCGGCTTGGCGCGGGTGTAGTCCTCGCGGACGAGGACGAACTCCATGTGCCGCAGGAGGTCGCGATGCTCGTGGATCAGGTCGAAGTCGGCCCGCCGCGCCGTCGTCACGACGGCCATGCGCACGTGCCGAGACAGCTCGTCGAGGACCTCGGCGACGCCGTCGATCTCGATGGGCTCGGTGCGCACGTACTCCTGGTAGTAGGCGTTGCGCGCCTCGCGTGCGCGGTCGATGGTCGCCTCGTCGACGCCCGCCGCCCGCGCCTGGGCCCAGGTGGCGTTGCCGGCGGCCATGTCGCGCAGGTACCGGTCCCGGTCCTGCGTGAAGCCGACGTCCGCGAGGGCCCGCTCGCCGGCCCGGTAGTACCAGGGCTCGGTGTCCACCAGCACGCCGTCGTGGTCGAAGAGGATGAACTTCTTCACCCTCGTCATCCTGCCGCGGACCGCGTCGCCGCCTCCAGCAGCTCCAGGACATGGACGTAGTCACGGCCGGTGGCGCGCGTCATCCCCATCTCGCACGTGCGGTTGTTGGACACGTACGCGTCCGCCCGGCCGCCGGCGAGCACCTCGGTCGCCTCGGCGTGCGTGGCGGCCGCCGTGAGCTCGGGGTGCAGCATCCCGCGGTCGCCCGCGAACCCGCAGCACCCCCACGCGGCGGGCACGACCGCCTCGTCGGCGACGGCGGCCGCGACGGCGCGCAGGTCGTCCACCGCGCCCAGGTGCACGGTGGCGCAGGTCGGGTGCACGACGACGCTGTCCTGCGTCGCGATCTCGACCCCGCGCTCCGCGAGCGCCGGCAGCACGTCGGTGCGCACGAACGTCACGGCGTCGACGATGCGCAGCCGCGCGAACCGCTCGGCATCCTCTCCGGCCAGGTGGTGCGGCGTCTCGACCAGCCCGTGCGTGCAGCTCGACGCGTCGCACACGACGGGCAGCTCGCCGCCGCGCGTCGCCGTCCACAGGGCGTCCAGCACCTGCCGCGCCATCCGCGCCGCGCCGTCGGGTAGGCCCTTGCTCACCCACGGCGTGCCGCAGCACAGCCCGCCGATTCCCTCCGGGACGGCGAGCCCGATCCCCGCCCGCTCGCACAGCGCGCGGAACGCGGCCTCGGCGCCCACCGCGCCCCCGCCGCCGGGAAGCCCGCCATCCGCGGGCGCGAACAGCTCCCCCATGCAGGACGCGAACAGCACCGCGCGCGGCGCGCCACCGTCCGCGGCCGCCAGGAAGTCCTCCTCGCGCTGGGGGCCGGGGCCGGGCAAGTCGGCGTCGACCCTCGGCACGACGTCCGTCCCGACGATGCCGCGCGCCACCTCCGACGCCGCCCGCACCACCGGGGTGGGCACCTTCTGCACCACGCCCAGCGCGCCGCGCAGCACGTCCACCACCGGACCCCAGCTGCCCGCGAGCGCCTCGCCGCCCTGCTGCACGAGGGCCGGGTTGGACCGCGCGCGGTGCCCCTTCATGACGACGCCCGTGTCGATGCCGACCGGGCACGCCTCGACGCACATCGAGTCCGCCGCGCAGGTCTGCACACCCCAGTACTCGTAGGCGCGCTGCAGCTCCGCCCGCTCCTCCGGCGGTGCCACGGCCAGCTCCTTGAGGAGGGCGATGCGTTGGCGGGGCGTCGTCGTGACGGTGCGCGACGGGCAGCCCGGCTCGCAGTAGCCGCACTCCACACAGCGGTCCACGAGGGCGGCGTCCTCCCCGCCGGCCGACGCCTCCACCTTGAGGTCGCGCAGGTGCTCGGACGGGTCGTCCGTGATGATCACGCCCGGGTTGAGCACGCCGCGCGGGTCGAACAGGCGCTTGATCTCGCGCATCACGGCGTACAGGTCGTCGCCGTACTGGCGGCGCACGAACGGCGCCATGATGCGGCCCGTGCCGTGCTCCGCCTTGAGGGAGCCGCCGTGGCCGAGGACCAGGTCGACGAGGTCGTCGCTGAAGGCCGCGTACCGGTCCAGCTCGGCGGCGTCGCCGAGCCGCGGCGTGATCATGAAGTGCAGGTTGCCGTCCTTCGCGTGCCCGAAGGTGACCGCGTCGTCGTACCCGTGGCGGGCGAACAGCCCGCCCAGGTCGCGGACCGTCGCGGTCAGGTCGGGGACGGGGACGACGACGTCCTCCAGCAGCGCCGTCGCCCCGGCCGGCCGCGCGCCCGCGACCGCCGTGTACAGGCCCTTGCGCACGCGCCACAGGCGCTCGCGGGTGGCGGGGTCGCTCGTGAGGGCGGCCGGCAGCTCGAGCGTGAGCCCGTCGACGACGGCGCGGGCGGCGTCCTGCAGGGGCGCGAGGCCGTCGTCGGTGGCGGCGCGGTACTCCACGAGCAGCGCCGTCTGGCCGGTGATGCCCGCGCCGCGGGCGAGCGCCCGCATCGACGGGTCGGCCTTCGGGTCCGCCGCCGCGACACGCAGGGACGCCGCGTCCATGAGCTCGATCGCCTCCGGCCCGGACGCGCCGAGCGGCACCAGGGCGTCCGTGGCCCGCTCCAGGGAGTCGAAGACGAGCAGCGTCGTCGCGACCCTCGTCAGCAGCGGCACGGTGCGGAACGTGACGTCCGCGACCCAGCCGAGCGTGCCCTCCGAGCCGATCATGAGGTGCTCGAGGATCCGCACCGGGTCGTCGTGGTCGAGCAGCGCGTTCACCGAGTAGCCCATGGTGTTCTTCATCGCGAACTGCCGCTGGACCTCCGCACGCATCGTCGCGCTGCCGCGCACCCGGTCGCGCAGCTCCGCGAGGCCTCGGTGCAGGTCGGGCTCCAGGGCAGCGAGCCGCGCGTCGGCGTCATGGGCGCCCGTGTCCACGACCGTGCCGCTCGCCAGCACCGCCGTCATCGACTCGACCGTGCGGTACGCCGTGCGGGTGGTGCCCGACGACATCCCCGACGAGTTGTTGGCGACCACTCCCCCGACCGTGCACGCGATCTCGCTCGCCGGGTCCGGCCCGAGGCGCCGGCCGTGCCGGGCGAGGTGCCCGTTCACCAGCCGCAGCGTCGCGCCCGGCTGGCAGCGCACCCGCTCGCCGCCGTCCAGCACCTCCACGCGCGTGAACCGAGTGCGCGTGTCGATGAGCATCCCCGCGCCCGACGCCTGCCCCGACAGGCTCGTGCCGCCCGAGCGGAACGTCACCGGCAGCCCGCGCCGGCTCGCCTCCCGCATCGCCGCGACCACGCCGTCGAGGTCGTGCGCGCGCGCCACCGCCTCCGGGCGCAGCAGGTAGTGCGACGCGTCGTGGGCGTGCGCCACCCGGCTGAGCAGGTCCGTGCGCAGCTCGAAGCCCGCGCCGTCCACGCTCGGTCGTGGGCCCGGTCGTGGGCTCTGTCGTGGGCTCTGTCGCGGGCGCCGCATGCCGCCGGTCGTGGGTCGTGCCGTCATCCCCGCACCTCCGTGGGCTTCCCGAGCCTCCGCTGCAACGATGCCTCGCGGTCCACGGCTCCGCCCCTTCGCGACGTCGGCACTTTTCTCGCTACCGTACTAGCGGCACGGCAAACTTCTTCATCCCGACGACGGACGCGCCGTAGTCTCTGCGCGTGCCCCGCGACGACTCCCCTCCCCCGCCGGCGACCCCGCGGCGCATCCTCATCGCCGGTACGTCGGGCGCGGGCAAGACGACGCTCGCCGGGCGCCTGACCGCCGCGCTCGACCTGCCGTACACCGAGCTCGACAGCCTGCACCACGGGCCCGCCTGGATCCCTCGGCCGGAGTTCGAGGACGACGTCCGCGCGATCGTCGCTCAGGACGCCTGGGTGAGCGAGTGGCAGTACGCCGTCGCCAAGCCGCTGCTCCTGGAGCGCGCGGAGCTGCTCGTGTGGCTCGACCGGCCCGTGCGCGTCGTCATGCGGCAGGTCGTGGGGCGCACGCTGCGCCGGCGACTCCGGCGCGTCGAGCTGTGGAACGGGAACCTCGAGCCGCCCCTGCGGACCCTGTTCACCGACGAGGACCACATCCTGCGGTGGGCCTGGCGCACCCGGCACAAGCTGCGCGGGCTGGACATGCGCCTCGCCGTCGAGGCGCCGCACGTGCGGGTCGTGCGGCTGCGCAGCCGCCGCGAGGTGGACGCGTGGTCCCACGGGATCGCCTCGCGCCCGACCCCCGGCCCGCCTACCGGCTGACGTCCGCCCCCTGGAGCGTGCCGGCCAGCGCGTGCACGATCGGCACGTCGCCGTCGAGCCAGTCGACGCCGAGCAGGTCGTCGTGACACAGCCAGCGCAGCTCGTCGTGCTCCACGAGGGGTGCGGGGTCGCCGTCGGTGACGACGGCGAACCACAGGCGCATCACGTGGCGCTCGGTGATGAACCAGCCGCCGTCGTCGGGACCGGTCACCTCGTGACCGAGCTCCACGCGCACGCCGAGCTCTTCCCGCAGCTCGCGGTGCAGCGCCTCGACGGGTGTCTCCCCCGGGTCGACCTTGCCGCCCGGGAACTCCCACCGCCCCACCAGGTGCGCCGGCCGGCTCCGCCGCGCCGCGAGCAGGCGGGCGGGGCGGTCGAGGTCGTCGACGATCGCGGCGGCGACCACGAGGCGGCGTGCAGTCATGACCCGAGTCTTTCATCCGGCCCCGGACGTGCGAGAGCCCCGCACCGACGACCTCCCCTGTCGTCGAGCGGGGCCCGCACCACTTCGCCTCAGCTCGCGCCGAGCCCGGAGCCGAGCCCAGCCTGTCGCGCCCATGCGACGGCCTCGGCCCGGCTGGAGACGCCGATCTTGCGGTACACGCTGCGAACCTGCGACTTCACCGTGTTCCGGGTGACGAACAGCTTGGTCGCGATCTGCTCGAGGGTGACGTCCTCGGACAGGTTGGACAGGACAACCCGCTCGCGACGCGTCAGCAGACGGTTCGTCACCGGGCCCGTGAGTTCGATCGTGCTCATCGTTCTTCCTCCTCGACGGCCGCCGACCGAAGGTCGACCAGGGGAAGCCGTCATGGATAAGGAAGGGAAGGCACGCCTGTCATGACGCGGGTTTTCTGCGGGTAGTTGCCGCCGGACGACGACGACGGCCGGCCGCGCCCTCCGACGGGGCGCGGCCGGCCGTGTTGCCGCAGGTCAGCGCGGTTATCCCAGGCAATCAACCCATTTCGGACCCGAATATCACGATTCGGTCACGAGATCTGGGAAAGCCTTAGCCCGCCTGGGCGGCATACTCGTCGGCCGTCAGCAGGGCCCCGCGGTCGGTCACGTCGACCTTGAAGAGCCAGCCCTCGCCGAACGGGTCGGCGTTCACCACGGCCGGGTCGTCCACCGCGGACTGGTTGACCTCCACCACCGTGCCGCTCACGGGCGAGTACAGCTCGGAGACCGACTTGGTGGACTCGATCTCGCCGACGACGGAGCCCGCCTCGATCGTCGCGCCCACCTCTGGCAGCTCGAGGTAGACGACGTCGCCCAGCGCGTCGGCGGCGACGGACGTGACGCCGACCGTGGCGGGGGACGCGTCGTCCACCCACTCGTGCTCGGCGGAGTACCGGAGGTTCTGCGGGAAGTCGGCCATGGGAGTGCTCCTTCGGGGGTCTTCAGCGTGGGGGGTCGGGATGGCGGTGCTCGTAGGGCTGCGGACGAGGACGATCGTCCTACGAGCGCTTGTGGGGCCCGTGGACGAGGACGATCGTCCTACGAGCGCTTGTGGGGCCCGTGGACGAGGACGATCGTCCTACGAGCGCTTGTGGGGCCCGTGGACGAGGACGATCGTCCTACGAGCGCTTGTAGAACGGCAGCCGGACGACGACGAACGGCTCGGCACGGCCGCGGACGTCGACGGCGAGCTCCGTCCCCTCGGCGGACACCTCGGGTGTCACGTACGCCATCGCGACGGGGTAGCCGAGCGTGGGCGACGGCGCGCCCGACGTCACGTGGCCGACGACGGCACCCACGGCCCCGTCGAGGCCGCGCTGCACGACGTCGTACCCGGCACGGGCCGGGCGACGGCCCTCGCCGCGCAGGCCGACGAGGACGCGGGCGGGCTCGCTCTGTGCGCGCGCGGCGAGCGCGGCGCGGCCGACGAACGGCAGCGGCTCGCCGTCCGCGCCCTTCTTGTCGAGCTTCACGACGCGGCCGAGGCCCGCCTCGTACGGCGTGGTGGTCTCGTCGAGCTCGTGCCCGTACAGCGGCATGCCGGCCTCGAGGCGCAGGGAGTCGCGCGCGGAGAGGCCGGCCGGGACCAGGCCCTGCCCCTCCCCCGCCGCGAGCAGCGCGCGCCACAGCTCGACAGCCTGCCCGGCGGGCACGAACAGCTCGAAGCCGTCCTCCCCCGTGTATCCGGTGCGGGCGACGAGCACCGCGATCCCCGCCACGGTGGCGGACGCGGAGGCGTAGTACTTCATGGTGCGGACCGTGTCGACGTCGTCCGCGATCGTGAGAGAGGCGACGATCTCCTCCGCCCGCGGGCCCTGCACGGCAACCAGCGCCGTCTCGGCCGACCGGTCGGTGACGGTCGTGTCGAACCCGGAGGCCCGCGTCACCAGCTCCGCCGCGACGCGCGGCGCGTTGCCGGCGTTCGCGACGACGAGGAAGTGCTCGTCCGCCAGGCGGTACACGATGAGGTCGTCGAGCACGGAACCGTCCTCGGCGCAGATCATCGAGTAGCGCGCCCGGCCGACGCCGATCGCGCTCGCGTTGCCCACGAGGGCGGCGTCGAGCGCCGCGCCGGAGCCCGGGCCCTCGAGGTGGATCTCCCCCATGTGCGACAGGTCGAACAGTCCCGCCGCCTCCCGCACCGCGCGGTGCTCCGCGAGGTCGGAGGTGTACCGCAGCGGCATCAGCCATCCGCCGAACCCGGTGAGGCTGGCGCCCAGCGCGACGTGCTCGTCGTGCAGCGGCGTGTGCTGGTCCTGCGTCGTGTCCTGCTGGTCCTCGGCCATCGAGGCTCCCTTCGGTGTGTCCCGGGTCGAGTGTTGTGGGGGGGGGGTTTGGTCTGTTTTTTTGGTGAAGGGGGGGGGAACACACACCCCCAACAGTCAAGGGGGGGGGGGGGGGTTCGCCTCGGAA
>NZ_JBSGUW010000022.1:27019-57064 GCF_053608125.1 Isoptericola sp. NPDC055063
TCTTGCTTTCCTGCCCCTTGGCGCTCAGGTTTTTCTTTGTTGTGTCTGGGGCAGGTTTTTGTGGTTGGCTGTTTGCCCTTGTTTGGGGCCGGAGGCGGGGCCAAACGCCCGCTCACAGCGGTCAGTGGGTGGGGGTCGGCTCCGCGTAGGACTCCAGCGGCGGGCACGCGCACACGAGGTTGCGGTCGCCCTTGGCGCCGTCGATGCGGCGCACCGGCGACCAGTACTTCCCCGCCCGCAGGCTCGGCAGCGGGAACGCCGCCAGCTCGCGCGAGTACGGGTGCGCCCACTCGTCGGTCATGAGGCTCGCCGCGGTGTGCGGGGCGTGACGCAGCGGCGAGTCGTCCGGCGTCCACTCCCCCGCCGCGACGCGGTCGATCTCGCCGCGGATGGCGATCATCGCGTCGACGAAGCGGTCCAACTCGGCGAGGTCCTCGCTCTCCGTGGGCTCGACCATGAGCGTGCCCGCCACCGGGAACGACATCGTCGGGGCGTGGAATCCGTAGTCGATGAGGCGCTTCGCCACGTCCTCGGCCGTCACGCCCGTCTCGGCGGTCAGCTGCCGCAGGTCGAGGATGCACTCGTGCGCCACCAGGCCGTTCTTCCCCGTGTAGAGCACCGGGAAGTACGGGTCGAGGCGCGACGCCACGTAGTTCGCGGTGAGCACCGCGTTCTTCGACGCCTCCGTCAGGCCGTCCGGCCCCATCAGCGCGAGGTACGCGTACGAGATCGGCAGGATGCCCGCCGACCCGTGCGGCGCCGCGCTCACCGGCGCGATCCCCTCCTGCGCGCCCGCGCCCGGCGTCGGGTCCGCCGGCAGGAACGGCACCAGGTGCTCCGCCACCGCGACCGGGCCCACGCCCGGGCCGCCGCCGCCGTGCGGGATGCAGAACGTCTTGTGCAGGTTCAGGTGCGAGACGTCGCCGCCGAACTCCCCCGGCCGCGCCAGCCCGACCAGCGCGTTGAGGTTCGCACCGTCGATGTACACCTGGCCACCGGCCTCGTGTACAAGGTCGCAGACTTCGCGCACGTGCTCCTCGTAGACGCCGTGCGTCGACGGGTACGTGATCATGATCCCCGCCACCTGCGGGCCGTGGTCCGCGAGCTTCGCGCGCAGGTCGTCGAGCTGGATCTCGCCGTCGTCCGCCGTCGCCACCACCACGACGCGCAGGCCCGCGAGAGCCGCCGACGCCGCGTTCGTGCCGTGCGCCGACGCCGGGATGAGCACGATGTCGCGGTGCTCGTCACCGCGCGAACGGTGGTACCCCTTGATCGCCAGCAGGCCGGCGAACTCGCCCTGCGACCCCGCGTTCGGCTGCACCGACACCGCCGCGTACCCCGTGATCTCCGCGAGCTGCGCCTCCAGCGTCGACACCAGCTCCGCGTAGCCCAGCGCCTGGTCCGCCGGCACGTACGGGTGGATGTCCGCGAAGCCCGGCCAGCTGATGGCCTCCATCTCTGCCGTCGCGTTGAGCTTCATCGTGCACGAACCCAGCGGGATCATCGTGCGGTCCAGTGCCAGGTCCTTGTCGCTCAGCGCGCGCAGGTACCGGAGCATCGAGGTCTCGCTGCGGTGCAGGTGGAAGATCGGGTGCTGGAGGTACGGAGTGGATCGGGTGACGTCCGCGGGGAGCTCGAAAACCCCTCGCGCGGACGCGTTCACGGGCGCCAGGGCGCCCTCCACTTCGGGAACTTCTACGTCCGCGCGAGGGGATTCCGAGCTCCCCGCTCCGCTCGTCGCCGCGCCCACCTGGCCGGTGACGGCCGCCAGGACTGCTGCGACGTCGGACTGGGTGGTGGTCTCGTCGCAGGCGATCTGTACGTGGTCGGCGTCTGCCTTGTACAGGTTGTAGCCCGCGTCCGCTGCGGCCGTGACCACCTGCTGCGCGCGGCCCGGGACGACGGCGCGGACGGTGTCGAAGAAGACGTCGTGCTCGACGGCGATGCCCGCCGCGCGCAGGCCGGCCGCGACGGCGGCGGCGCGGGCGTGGGTGCGCTCCGCGATCGCGCGGAGGCCGTCGGAGCCGTGGTAGACGGCGTACATCGAGGCCACGATCGCCAGGAGCGCCTGGGCGGTGCAGATGTTGCTCGTCGCCTTCTCGCGGCGGATGTGCTGCTCGCGGGTGGCGAGGGCGAGGCGCAGGCTCACCGCGCCGTCGGCGTCGGTCGAGACGCCGACCAGGCGGCCCGGGAGCTGCCGCTCGAGGCCCTTGCGGACGGCCATGAAGGCCGCGTGCGGGCCGCCGTAGAAGAGGGGGACGCCGAAGCGCTGCGCGGAACCGACCGCGACGTCCGCGCCCAGCTCCCCCGGAGAGGTGAGCAGCGTGAGGGCCAGCAGGTCGGCGGCGACGGTGACGAGCGCGCCGCGCTCCTTGGCCTCCGCGACCAGGCCGCGCGCGTCCAGCACGCGGCCCGACGCGCCCGCCTGCTGCACGACCACGCCCACGAGGTCGCCCTCCGGCAGCGCGCCGCCCGCGGCGACGACCGCGTCCAGGCCCGCCGCGAGGCCGCCGTCGAGGCCCGCCACGACGACGGGCAGCCCGATGGCCTCCGCGCGGCCGCGCGTCACGGCCAGGCTCTGCGGGAACAGGTCGGCGTCGAGCACGACGTAGCCGCTCTTCGCGCGCGAGGCGCGCCACATGAGGGCGACGGCCTCGGCGACGGCGGTCGCCTCGTCGAGCAGGGAGGCGCCGGCGATGGCCAGGCCGGTGAGGTCCTCGACGGCCTGCTGGAAGTTGAGGAGCGCCTCGAGCCGGCCCTGCGAGATCTCCGGCTGGTAGGGCGTGTAGGCCGTGTACCAGGCGGGGGACTCGAGCACGTTGCGTCGGATCACCGGGGGAGTGGTGGTGCCGTAGTAGCCGAGGCCGATCATCTGGCGCTTGACCTGGTTCTTCCCCGCGAGGTCGCGCAGGTGGGCCAGCACCGCGGCCTCCGAGCGGGCGGCGGGCAGGTCCAGCGGGCGGTCCGCGCGGATCGATGCCGGGACGGCGGCGTCGACGAGCGCGTCGAGGTCGGCGTGGCCGAGCTGCTCCAGCATCGCGGCGACCTCACGGCCCCGCGGGCCGATGTGCCGGTCGGCGAAGACGTCCGGGTCGACGCCGGTGCCCTGCGAGGGCAGGTCGTGCGGGGTGGTGGTCACGTCGGACGCTCCGAAGGTCGGGCCGGGCAGGCGGGGGACGGGCAGGTCCTCCCCGCTCTGTCATCCGACGCGCACACGTCGACCTGAGAGTTTTGCCGGTCCGCCATAGACGTCGCCGCAGGCGTGGCCTGCGACGTCGACGGGGCGCGCCGACTTGCACCGTCGGTGGGCCCGCACCGCCACGAGGACGATGCCGGGCCGCTTTCCAGAGTTGCCTCGCCGTGACGGTACGGGGTGCCTGAGAGATTCCCGGGGAGGGTTGCTCCTTCGGCGCCGGCCGGCCTCCATCGGGGGCGCGGCGCGAGCTCTCCCGTCGCGGTTCGAGCGGCTATGTGGCGGAGGCACCGGTCGGCGCCGCCGCGTTGTGGTGGCAGCCGTGCTGCCGTGTGACGCGGCCGATCCTACCCGGCCGCGCCGCTCGGCCGGGCCTTGCGGGCGTCCCGCGCACGGGTCCCCGTCGCGAACGCGCCCACCACCAGCACCGCGCCGGCGAGCACCAGGTACAGCGCCAGCAGCTGCGCCGACGTCGCGACGTCCGATCCGGGGCGCAGCAGCATGACGAGGCCGAGCACGATCCACAGGACCGCGTTGACGAGCTGCCAGTCCCACGACGCCGTCCGCAGCGCCCGCCCCCGCAGCGCCCCGATCACGCCGACGACGCCCGCCGCGCACGCCCACACCGCCACGACCAGGTACATCACCGGCCCGGTCATCGACGGCCACACGATGATGAGGACACCGGCGAGGAGGCTCACCACCCCGGCGATGAGGCGCCAGCTGATCTCGTCGCCCGCGCCCTGCGGGCGACCCGAGCGCTTGGTCGGGGCGCCCTCGACGGTGAGCAGCACGCCCTGCACCACGATCAGCGCCCCGACGAGCCACCGCACCCAGACGAGCCCGCGGTCCGGGTTCGCGAACAGCACGATCCCCGCCGCGAGGTACAGCAGCGCGCGCAGGTAGACCAGGCCCCAGAGGCGCCGCGCGACGCCGAACGTCCGGTCGGACAGGGGAGCCGCCCCCGTGCCGGACGTGCCGGCCGACCCCGATGTCGTTCCGCTCATGCTCGCGATGCTAAGAGCGCTCCCGCCCGGTCGCGCGCCGGGGACCAGCGGCGTCGTCGGGCCGGGACGCCGCTCAGCCGAGCTCGAGGTCGCGCGTCACCTCGACCATCGCGTCGACGACGGCGCGCACGGCCGGGCCCGGCTCGTGCCGCGTGGCCCGGTGCCGCGCGGCGATCCGCCGGGTGCCGAGGCCGGCGAGCCGCGCGACCTCGACGCCTTCCGGCACGTCCCCACCCTGCAGGGCGAGCGCCGGCAGCATCGCGACGCCCTGGTTCGCCGCGACGAGCGCGAGCGCGGTGTCGAAGTCGAAGAACCGGTGCCGCTGGCTGACGCTCGTCCCGAGGGTCCGGGCCAGACGGCGCAGCGCGCGGTCGGACGCCGTGTCGGCCTCGGCGCCCACCCACTGCAGGCTCGCCAGGTCGTCGAGCCGCTCCGGCATCGGCAGGCCGGCCGGCACGACGACGCACCACGGCTCGTCGAGCAGCGGCACGTCGTGCACGCCGCGCGGCGCGGGGGAGTCCATGTCGGCGTCGCGCTCGAGGAGGATCACGTCGAGGTCGCCGGCGCGCAGCATCCGGATCGCCTCGGCGGGCTCGTGCTCGCGCACGTCGACCTCGACGCCGGGGTAGCGCTCCGCCAGGTCGAGCAGCATGGGCGCGACGACGGCGCGGATCGCCGTCTGGAACGCGCCGAGGACGACGCGGCCGCTCACGCCCTCGCCGAGCGCGGCGATGGCCTGCCGGGCCTCCAGCAGCTCGGCCTCGATGCGCTCGCCCGCCTCGGCCAGGACGCGGCCGGCCGGGGTGAGGGTGACGCCGCGGGGCCCACGGTCGAGGACAGCGAAGCCCTCCTCGGCCTCCAGGCGGGCGATCTGCTGGGAGACCGCCGACGGGGTGACATGCAGAAGATCTGCTGCCGCGAGCACGCCCCCGGCGCGGTGCACGGCAAGGAGGAAGGCAAGTCTCCGTGGGTCGGTGGCCATGTAGGAATACTACATACCTCTCGGAGAAGGATTTGATTGTGCTGAACGCGGTTCGTGCCGCAGAATCGTTTCGACGCCAGGCCGGTGCATCGCCCCGGCCCCCGGTCCGTCCGGGGGGCGGCGTCCACATCCCTCAGCTTCTTCCTCTGCCGTGGCACACCTGTGCCCCGCCGACCTACCCGGAGGTGCCCGTCATGACGATCTCCCTGCTGACCGTGATTACTGCCCTCGGGTGGGGCGGCGCCCTCGCCGGGCTCGTCGCCTACGGGATGGTGAGCAAGGGCCGCTGGACCGCGAACTCCTTCGCGTTCCAGGTCACGAACATGGCCGGCGCCGTCGTCATGACCGTCGTCGCGGGAGTCAACGGCGTGTGGCCGTCCGCCGCCGCGAACGTCGCGTGGATCGTCATCGGCGCGCAGACCCTGGTCACGGTCCAGAAGGCCCGCGCCGCCGGCCGCCGCGAGCAGGAGGACGTCGCGCGGGTCGAGTCGGCCGCGCAGGTCGACCTCGCCGCCTGACCCCGGCCTCCCATCGAGGGCGTCAGGACCGACGCCGGACGACCGCGGGCACCACGGCCCACAGCCCGAGCAAGACGACGGCTGCGGCGCCGCCCACGACGAGCCCAGCCGCCCGGCCCACGACGACGTCGAAGATCAGCAGCGCCGTCCCGGCGAGCGCGACGGCGAGCAGCACCAGCCCGGCGCGCGCCATCCGGTCGCCGCCCGTGACCACCGAGCGCTTGAGGTGCTTGCGGAACAGCGCCCGGTGCAGCGCCACGGGCGCCACGAGCAGGCCCGTCGTCGCGACGCACACCAGCACGAGCACCAGGTACACCCCGCGCTGGTAGTCGTCGAGGTCACCGAACCGCGACTGGAACGGCAGGATCAGCAGGAACCCGGTGAGGATCTGCACGCCCGTCTGCATGACGCGCAGCTCCTGCAGCAGCTCGTTCCAGTTGCGGTCGGACCGCTGCTCCGGCGTCTCCGGGCGGCGGTCGGACCGCCCGGGCGTGCCGATCGGATCCTCGGTCATCGCGGCTCGCCGCCCTCCGCGCCGAGCGTCACGTCGACGACGACGGCGCGGTGGTCGCTGACACCCAGGTCGACGGCGCGGGCCGCAGCGAGCGCGGCCACCGGCCCGTCGGCCAGCGCGTGGTCGATGCGGAGCCGCGGGCGCGCCCGCGGGTAGGTCGGCACGTGCACCAGCTCGCGCCAGCCCGTGCGGCGGGCGGGCACGTCGTCCCGGGTGTTCAGGTCGCCGAGCAGCACCAGGGGCCGCGGCGCGTGCCGCAGGCGGCGCCGGAGGCGGTGGAGCTGCCACGTCTTCCAGGGGTCCGCCCAGGACAGGTGGGTCGCGACGACGGTCAGCGGCCCCTCGGGCGTCTCGACGGCGGCCGCGACCGCCACCCGCGGCTCGTCCGCGCCGAAGGGCGGCAGCCCCGGCACGTTCAGCCCCGGCAGCCGCATCGGGTGCCAGGCGCGCACAGGGTGGCGGCTGAGGAGCGCGACGCCGTACCCGTCAGGCGCGGGGGAGCGGCCGTCGTCGGTCAGCGCGACGGCCCGCGACCTGCGACGCCGCCCGTCGAGCGGGCCCCGGAGCGCGGGGACGAACCGGTGCTCCGGCATCCTCAGTACCTCCGCGAGGCGGTAGGTCTGGGCCTCGCCGCCCGAGCGCCGCTGCCCGTGGTCCACCTCCTGCAGCGCGAGGACGTCGGCGTCTAGCGCGGCGAGCGCGGCGCCGAGCCGCGCGAGGTCCACCCGCCGTCCGTCCACCACCGCGTGCTGGACGTTCGCCGTCACGAGCCGGATCATCCACCCCTCCGTCCGCCGCGCTGGCCCGGACCTCCGCGAGGTAGTCCCGATCCCGCCGAGGTAGTTCGAGATCTCGCGAGGTAGTTCCTGTCCTCGCGAGGTAGTCCGGATCTCGGCGAGGTAGTGCGAGCCTCCCGCACGACGTGCGACTTCGCACCCACGACCGGGGAGAACCGTGACTACCTCGCCGTGATCCGCACTACCTCGCGGAATTTCGAACTACCTCGCGGGGCCAAGAACTACCTCGCCGAATTGCGCACTACCTCGCGGGGACGGGACCGGCTCGGCGTCAGAGGGTGCGGTGCCAGGCGACGATGCGGTCGACGGCGCGGGTGACGACGTCGGGGGCGGCGGCGAAGGAGAGGCGCACCCAGTCGCCGCCGTGCACGGAGTCGAAGTCGGCGCCCGGCGTGATCGCCACGTCGCCCTCGGCGAGCAGACGGCGGCAGTAGGCGACGGAGTCGCCGCCGACGGCGTCGCGGAAGCCGGCGACGTTCCCGTACAGGTAGAACGCGCCGTCCGCGGGGGCGACGGGCCGCCAGCCGAGCTCGTCGACGCGGTCGAGCAGGGCCTCGCGCGACGCCGCGTAGCTCGCGACGTTGTCGGCCGCGGCGGCGTACCCGGCGGGGGAAAACGCCGCGACACCGGCGTGCTGCGCCAGCGCGGGCGGCGAGAGGGCGACGTTGCCGGCGAGGGCGTCGACGGGGCCGACCAGCTCGTCGGGCAGCACGAGCCAGCCCAGACGCCAGCCGGTCATCGCCCAGTACTTGGAGAACGAGTTCACGACGACGGCGCCGGAACCTGTGTACATCGCGGCGGTGGCCTGCTGTACATCGGTCGAGTAGGCGATGCCGTGGTAGATCTCGTCGCTGATCAGGCGCACGTCGTGCTCCTCGCACCAGCGCGCGAGCGCGGCCAGCTCGGCGGGCGGCAGCATCGTGCCGGTCGGGTTGGCGGGGGACGCCACGACCAGGCCGTCGAGCCCGCCGTCGTAGTACGCCTCCATGAGCTGGGAGACCGTGGGCTGGTACCGGGTGTCCGGGCCGCAGTCGAGCTCCACCACCTCGCACCCGAGCGCCGCGAGGATGTTCTTGTACGCCGGGTAGCCGGGGCGCGCGAGCGCCACGCGGTCGCCGACGTCGAACGCCGCGAGGAACGCGAGCAGGAACCCGCCGCTCGACCCGGTCGTCACGGCGATCCGCGCCGGGTCCACCTCGACGTCGTACCAGCGCCGGTAGTGGCCGGCGATCTCCTGACGCAGGGCGGGCACGCCCATCGCCTCCGTGTACCCGAGGTCCGCGTCCCGCAGGAGGGAGGCGGCCTTCTCGCGGACGACGTCGGAGGCGCCGGTCGACGGCTCGCCCGCGCAGAGGTTGAGCACGTCGTGCCCGGCGGCGCGCCGCTCGTTCGCGGTGGCCAACACCTGCATGACGGCGAACGGCGGCACGTGGCTGCGGCGCGAGACCTTCATACCGCCATCATGCCGGGTCACCTCGCCGCGACGCCGCCGGGCCCACCCCTAGGCTGGAAGCAGCCGACCCGAGGGGAATGCCGATGTTCCGACGACGCCGCAACCAGGAGAGCGAGCAGGACGGCGACCCGGCGCGCCGTGCCGCGCAGTACCGGGTGGACCGGGAGGCGGCCGCCGAGGCCGCGGCCGCGGAGGACGCGGGCGACGCCGCACCCGAGGAGGCCGTCGGGCCGGGCCGCGCCCAGCGCCGCATGGACGACCGCGCCCTGTGGGTGGACACCGTCGTCGACCAGGCGATCCGGCGCGGAGAGTTCGACGACCTGCCGCTGGAGGGCAAGCCCATCCCCGGCCTGCGCGGCACGCACGACCCGGACTGGTGGCTCAAGAACCTCGTGGAGCGCGAGCAGATCACCGGCGTCCTGCCCGCGGGGCAGCTGCGTCGGGACGACGCCGAGCTCGACGAGACCCTCGACCGCGAGCCCGAGGAGGCGCGCGTGCGCAGCATCGTCGAGGAGTTCAACGCGCGCGTGGTGGACGCGCGCCGCCAGCTCATGGGCGGCCCGCCGGTCGTGACGCCCACGCGCGACGTCGAGCGCGAGGTGGCGCGGTGGCGCGAGCGCCGTCGCGCCCGCGGGATCTTCTGAGCGCGCCGTGGGAGACGTCGTCGTCGTGACGGGCCCGCCGGGCGCGGGCAAGTCCGCCGTGACCGCCGCGCTCGCCGACCTGGCCGGGCGGTCCCTGTTGCTGGAAGCCGACTGGTTCTTCGGCCGCTGGCGGCGCGGCGGCGTCGACCCGTGGCTGCCGGAGGCAGCGTCGCAGACGGTGGTGGCGGGGCGCGCGGCACTCGCCGCGACGGTCGAGCTCGCCCGAGCGGACGCCCTCGTCGTCTACGACGGCGTGCTGCACGCGGGCGACGCGCGCGAGCTCGCGACGCTGGCCGCGGACGCCGGCGCCGTCGTGCACCGCGCCGTCCTGCTGCCGCCGGTCGACGTCTGCCTGCAACGGGTGGCAGCCCGCACCGGGCACGGCTTCGACGACCCCGTCGCGACGCGCTCCATGCATGCCGCCTTCGCGGCGGAGGCGGACGGCGTTCCGGCGCACGCGGTCTGGAGCGGCACCGACGCCTCGCCGCGGGAGGTCGCCCGTGCGATCCGCGACCGGGTCACCACGGGCGCGCTGCGGGTGCCGGTGCACGACGGCGCCCTGCCACGCCCGGAGCACGCGGCCGTCGGCGTCACGGGGACCGTCGGCGCTGCTCGCGGGCGCGGAGGGCGCCGCAGGCTGATCGAGGGCTAGCTCACTCGACGTACGCGAGCGCGTCGATCTCGACGAGCATCTCCTCGCGCGGCAGGCCGACCATCACGGTGGTGCGCGACGGGAGCACGGCGTCCGGGCCGAGGCGCTCGGTGAGGAAGGCGCCGTAGGCGTCGTTCATCGCGGCGAAGTCGTCACGGGTGGTGAGGTAGACGCGCAGCATGACGACGTCCGCCATCGTGCCGCCGCCGGCCGTCACGATCGCCTCGACGTTCTGCAGCGTGCGCGTGGTCTGCGCGGCGACGTCGCCCGGGTAGAGGTACTCGTTGGTGGCGGGGTCGACGGGGCCCTGGCCGGAGACCTGGAGCAGGTTCCCGACGCGGACACCCTGGTGGAAGGTGTGCGCGGGGGCGGGCGCCTGATCGGTGGAGATCGCGGTCTTGGTGGTCATGCCGGGGTCCTTTCGGTGGATGGCGTGCGGGGCGCGTCGTGCCCCGCCCAGTCGTCCTCGACGGCGGCGGCGGTCGCCGTCACGAGGGGGACGAGGTCGCGGACCCCGTCCAGGTCGAGGATCACGTCGGGCACGGAGACGGACACCGCTGCCACGATCGTGCCGGACGCGTCGCGCACCGCCGCGCCGACGCAGTTGACGAAGGGCTCGTGCTCGGCGGCGTCCTGCGCCCAGCCCTGCTCGCGCACGCGCGCCAGCTCGGCGCGGTACGCGTCGGCGTCGGTGAGGGTGCGGGGCGTGTAGGCGTGGAAGTCGGTGGCGCCGAGCAGCTGGGCGAGGCGGCCCTCGGGGAGCTCGGAGGCGAGCACCTTCCCGACGGCGGTGGCGTGCAGCGGGGCGGGCAGCCCGAGCTCGGAGTACATGCGCACGGAGCTGGTGCTCTCGACCTTCGCGACGTACACGGGTCGCGTGCCCTCCAGGACGGCGAGGTGCACGGCCTGCCCGCCGGTGTCGCGGCCGAGCCGCTCCAGGTGGGGGAGGGCGACGTCGCGCACGGCGTGCCCCTCGAGCGCCTGACGACCGAGCTCGAACAGGCGCGAGCCGAGCGAGTAGCGGTGCCGGTCGTCGCGGCGCACGAAGCGCTCGTCCTCGAGCGCGCGCAGCAGACGCAGCACGGTGGTCTTGTGGACGCCGAGCTCCTGGGCGAGGTCGTCGAGGGTGCGAGGGCCCTGTCCGAGGAGGCCGACGATCCGCAGCGCACGCCCCACGCTCTGGCTCAACGGACCCTCCCTGACCTGCCTCCCGGCTCGCGGTCGCCCACCGCCGGGGACATGCTCGAACTCGTGCTGGATTGACGGCACGACCGGCGCGATGTTAGCAAGGTGCGTCATCATGCGCAACGAACGTTGCGCTATACGCAACGCAGCGGGGAGGGTCTGTCGATGGACCGCACCGGAGCCGACGACGCCTGTCGGATCGACCGTGAGAAGGTCGCGCAGCGCGACGCCGAGCAGGTCGGCTGGCGTCACAAGGCGCTGCCGCCGGACCTCTGGGGGCTCACCGTGGCGGAGGTCCGCGAGCGCCGGCCCCGGCTGTCGGAGCTCCCGACGCCGCTGCTCACGCTGTCGCGCACCGCCCTCGACACCAACCTGCGCGTCATGGCCGACTGGTGCGCGGAGCGCGGGCTCGACCTCGCGCCCCACGGCAAGACGACGATGTCGCCGCAGCTGTGGGCCGAACAGCTCGACGCTGGCGCGTGGGCCATCACGGTCGCGAACCCGTTCCAGCTCGGCGTCGCGCTCGAGTTCGGCGTCGGCCGCGTCATGGTGGCGAACAGCGTGATCTCGCCGCTGGCGCTGCGCTGGATCGCCGACGAGCTGGCCGCCGACCGCGACCTGCGCGTGCTGGTCTGGGCGGACTCGCCGGCCACGGTCGACCTCATGCACCAGGCGCTCGCGGCGCACGTCGCCGCCGCCGGCTCCCGTCCCCCGATCGACGTGCTCGTCGAGCGCGGCGGCGCCGGCGGTCGCACGGGCGCCCGCGACCTCGAGACCACGCTGTCGGTCGCCGAGCGCGTCGTCGCCTCCCCGCACCTGCGCCTCGCCGGCGTCGCCGGCTACGAGGGCGCGCTCGCCCACGACTCCGACGCCCACAGCCGGGACGTGGTGCGCGGCTACCTGGACGACATGGTCGAGGTGCACCAGCGCCTCGCCGAGGCCGGCCGCTACGAGGTCGACGTGCCCGTGGTGTCCGCGGGCGGCAGCGCCTACTTCGACCTCGTCGACGAGGTCCTGTCCCCGCTGACCACGCAGGGCGCACGCGTCGTGCTGCGCAGCGGCGCGTACGTGGTGCACGACGACGGCTTCTACCGCCACATCTCGCCGCTCGGCGAGGAGCCGCGCACCGGCGGGCCGGGGTTCCGCAGCGCCATGCACGGCTGGGTGCGCGTCACCTCGCAGCCCGAGCCGGGCCTCGCGCTCTTCGACGCGGGCAAGCGCGACCTGCCCTTCGACGAGGGCCTGCCCGAGGCGCAGCTCCGCCGCCCCCGCACGGCAGGGGAGGACGCCTCGCCGGTCACGGGTGTGCAGGTCACGGCCCTGAACGACCAGCACGGCTTCCTCCGCTGGGAGGGGGACGCGCCGGTGGCCATCGGCGACGAGCTGCGGCTCGGCCTGTCGCACCCCTGCACGGCGATGGACAAGTGGTCGCTCGTGCCGGTGGTCGACGACGCCGACGCGGCCGACCCGGTCGTCGTCGACCTCGTGCGCACGTGGTTCTGAGGACGGCGCGATGACCGCCGACCTGCTGGTCCGGGACGCCCTGGTGCTGGACGGCACGGGGGCGCCGGGCGTCGTCGCCGACGTCGCCGTCGAGGCGGGGCGCATCACTGCCGTCGACCCGGGCCGGTCCGACGTCCGCGCGGCGGGCGCGCGCCGCACGGTGGACGCGGCCGGCCGCGCCCTGACGCCGGGTTTCATCGACATGCACGCGCACTCGGACGTGCAGATCCTGGCCAACCCGGACCACATGGCGAAGGTGAGCCAGGGCGTCACGCTCGAGGTGCTGGGCCAGGACGGGCTGTCGTTCGCCCCGGTGGATGACCGCACCCGCTCGGCGATCCGCGCGCAGATCGCGGGCTGGAACGACGACCCGCCGGGCTTCGCCTGGGACTGGGAGTCGGTGGCCGGCTACCTGGACCGGTTGGACCGGGGGATCGCGTGCCACGCCGCGTACCTGGTGCCGCAGGGCACGCTGCGCCACCTCGTCGTCGGGCCGGACGAGCGGCCCGCCACGACCGAGGAGGTCGCCCGGATGGGCGAGCTGCTCGCGCAGGGGATGCGCGAGGGCGCGCTCGGCATGAGCAGCGGGCTCACGTACACGCCCGGCATGTACGCGGACGACGCCGAGCTCGCCGCGCTGCTGCGCGTCGTCGCCGCGCACGGCGGCTACTACAGCCCGCACACCCGGTCGTACGGCAAGGGCGCCCTCGAGGCGTACGCGGAGATGATCGACCTCGCGCGGGCCACGGGCTGCGCGCTGCACCTCACGCACGCGACCATGAACTTCGCGCCCAACAAGGGCCGCGCGGGCGACTTCCTCGCCCTCGTCGACCGGGCTCTCGACGACGGCGTGGACGTCACGCTCGACACCTACCCGTACCTGCCGGGCTCGACGACGCTCAGCGCCGTCCTGCCGAGCTGGTCGTTCTCCGGCGGCCCGGACGCGCTGCTGGCGCGGCTCGCCCACCCGGCGGTCCGCGCCCGGATCCTGTACGAGGTCGAGCACGTGGGCACCGACGGCTGCCACGGGTGCGTCGCCGAGTGGGACACCCTGGAGATCAGCGGCGTACAGAACCGTGCCCTCGACATGTACGTGGGCCGGACGATCGAGCAGATCGGCCGCGACGAGGGCCGCGCCCCCGGCGAGGTCTTCGTCGACCTCCTGGTCACGGACCGGCTCGGCACCACGATCCTGCAGCACGTGGGCCACGAGGAGAACGTGCGCGCGATCATGCAGCACCGCGTGCACTGCGGCGGCTCCGACGCGATCCTCGTCGGCGGCCGCCCCCACCCGCGGGCCTGGGGCACGTTCCCGCGCTACCTCGCGCGGTACGTGCGCGAGCTCGGCGTCCTCACCCTCGAGGACTGCGTGCACCACCTCACGGGCCGCCCCGCCGCCCGGCTGAGACTGACCGACCGCGGCCTGGTCCGCCCCGGCTACGCCGCGGACCTCGTGCTGCTCGACCCCGACACCGTCCAGGACAACGCGACGTTCGCCGACCCGCGCCAGCAGGCGTCGGGCATCGACCTCGTCCTGGTCGACGGCGTCGCCGTCATCGACGACGGCGCCCGCACCGACGCCCTTCCCGGCCGCGCCCTCCGGCGCACCGGGAGCGGCACCCGCTGACGTCCACGCCGACGCGGACACACAGACAGGAGACCCCTCCGATGCGATCACTGCTGCAGGCGGCAGCCGACGACCCCACCCTCGACCTGATCAACCAGCCGTGGGACAGCCACGACACGCAGGTGCTGGTGGTCACGGCCATCGGCATCGCGCTCGTCGTGGTGTTCATCGTCGTGATGAAGATGCACGGCTTCCTCGCCCTGATCCTCGGGTCGGTGTTCGTGGGGATCGGCTCCGGCATCGCGCTCACCGACGTCGCGAAGACGATCGAGGCGGGCGTGGGATCCGTGCTCGGCGGGGTGGGCGTCCTCATCGTGCTCGGCGCGATGCTCGGCAAGCTCCTCGCGGACTCCGGAGGAGCCGACGAGATCGTGGCGAAGATCCTGCGCGGTGGCAAGGGCAGCCTGCCGTGGCGCATGGCGCTCATCGCGTTCATCATCGGCATCCCGATGTTCTTCGAGGTCGGCCTGGTGCTGCTGATCCCCGTGATCATGCTCGCCGTCCGGCGCTCGGGCCTGCCCGCGATGCTGCTCGCGATGCCCGCGCTCGCCGGCCTGTCCGCGCTGCACGGCTTCATCCCGCCGCACCCCGGCCCGCTCGCCGCCATCGCCAACCTGGGTGCCGACGTCGGCACCACGATGGCGCTCGGCCTGCTCATCGCGATCCCGGTCGTCGTCCTCGCCGGCCCCGTGTGGGGCCGGTTCGCGGCGCGGCTCGTGCCGATCGGCGCCCAGGGCTCGGGCGGCGGCATCGTCGCCGAGGACGCCGGCTCGGCCGAGGAGGGGACGCTCGCCAGCCGTCGCCCCACCTTCGCCCTGACCCTCACGACGATCCTCAGCCCGGTGGTGCTCATGCTGCTGCGCGCCGCCGTCGAGGTCTGGGGCGACCCGTCCGCGGGGTACTACGGGTTCATCGTCTTCATCGGCGAGCCGATGATCGCGCTGCTCATCGCCGTCCTGCTCGCCATGGTCACCTTCGGCACGAGCGTCGGCTTCTCCCTGTCGGGCATCGCGTCGAAGATGACCGACAGCCTCAAGCCCATCGCGAGCGCCACGATGATCGTCGGGGCGGGCGGCGGCTTCAAGCAGGTCCTGGTCGACGGCGGCACCGGCATCGCGATCGGCAAAGCCGCCGTGGCCATGAGCCTGTCCGTGCTGCTGCTGGGCTGGATGATCGCCGCGCTGGTGCGCATCGCGACCGGCTCGGCCACGGTCGCGACCATCACCGCGTCCGGCATCGTGGCGCCGCTCGCCTCGGGCCTGTCCCCGACGCACCTCGCGCTCGTCGTGCTGGCCGTCGGCGCCGGGTCGCTGATCCTGTCGCACGTGAACGACGCGGGGTTCTGGCTGGTCAAGGAGTACTTCGGCATGACCGTCGGGCAGACGTTGAAGACGTGGACCGTGATGGAGACGCTCATCGCCGTGCTCGGCCTGGCCTTCACCGCGCTGCTCTGGCTCGTCGTGTAGCGCGGTCCGGTCGCGCGCGCGCACCGGGTTCCTTACCTTCGGGGCGTGGAGGACCCCGGCACCGACAGCACCCCGCAGCCCGACGCCTGGCAGCCCGACGTGCTGCCCGGCTTCGAGCAGCGCACGCTGCGGCTGGCGGACGACTTCGAGGGGGAGGTCGTCGCGACGCTGGTGCGACGGGCGCTCGGCCCGGGCGACCCCGGGGGTGGGGTGCCGGACGCCGGCGTCGACGTGCTGTACGTGCACGGCTGGACCGACTACTTCTTCCAGACCCACCTCGCCGCGTTCTGGGAGCGGCAGGGCGCGCGGTTCTACGCCCTCGACCTGCGCAAGTACGGCCGCAGCCTGCGCGAGCACCAGACGCCCGGCTTCGTCACGGCGCTCGTGACGTACGACGAGGACATCGAGGCCGCGCTGGCCGCCATCGGGCACGGCCCGGAGCCGTCGTCGGACCGCCGGCTCGTGCTCATGGGCCACTCGACGGGCGGGCTGGTGCTCAGCCTGTGGGCGGCGCACAAGCCGGGCCGTGCCGCGGCGCTCGTGCTCAACAGCCCGTGGCTGGAGTTCCAGACCCGCAGCGTGGGCCGCTGGATGCTGGAGCCGGGGCTGCGGGCGCAGGCGGCGCTCGCGCCGCGCAGCCACCTGGTGAACGTCGACCTCGGCTTCTACGTGCGCAGCGTGTCCGACCGCTACGACGGGGCCTGGCAGATCGACCCCGCCTGGCGCCCCGACAACGGCTGGCGCACCACCCCGGCGTGGCTGACGGCCATCTTCCAGGGGCAGGACCGGGTGTCGCGCGGCCTCGGCATCGACGCCCCCGTGCTGGTGCTGCTGTCGGCGCGCTCGACGGCGCCCGTGCGGTGGACCCCGGAGATGCTGCGCTCCGACTCGGTGCTGGAGGTGGGCGGCGTGGCGCGGCGCGTGCCCGCGCTCGGCAGCCTCGTCACGCTGGTCCGGCTCGACGGCGCCCTGCACGACGTGACCCTCTCGGCCCCCGACGTGCGGGAGGCGGTGTGGCGCGAGACGGCCCGCTGGTTCGCCGCCTACGTCCCGCCGTGGCCCGCGCCCGAGGAGCCGGAGCCGGAGCGGGCGGGGTCGTGGTGGCGGCGGACGTTCCGGCGGAGGGACCGCGTCACAGGTCCCGCACCATCTCCAGCTCCTCCCCCTGCTCGAGGGTGAAGCGGACGCCCGAGGGCGCGAAGCCGAGCTTGCGGTAGGCGGCCTGTGCGCGCGGGTTGTCGACGTGCACGCACAGCCGCGCCCGCTCGACGCCCTGCCCGCGACCCCACTCCTGCACGCCGTCGAACAGCCGCCCCAGCAGGCCCGCGCCCCGGAACTCCGGCCGCACGAACACGCCCACCAGGTGCACCTGGCGCCGCTCGACCGGGCCGCCCAGCACGTCCGTCGCGCCCGGCTCCTCGACGAGCCCGGTGACCGCGCCCACCCAGCAGCCGTCCTCGTCGACGGCGACGTACGCCGCCACCGCGTCGCTCGTGGCGGCCGTGGCCGCGCGGTGCTCCCAGAACACGTCCTCCTTGGCCGCGGCCACCTCGTGCGTCTCGAGGAACGCGACGGGGGCCGCCGGGTCCAGCAGCGCTGCGAGGCGCAGCTCGCGGGTCTCGCGCCACTCATCGGCGCGGGCGCGGCGGACGGTGAGCGTCGGGTGCGTCGTCATGCGGGCGATCCTTCCATCCCGGCGTCCCGTCGAGCCGCGGGATTCCGACCCTGCCGCGCCGGGGGCCCTCCAGAGGACGACACGGCGGCGGGCCAGACGGCGTGTCGCTCGGTGTGTCGTCGGCGCCGCGGACCGGCGGCCGGTTCAGTCGCCGAGCCGCGCCCGGACGTGCGCGACGACGCCGTCGGCGGCGGCCTCGATCTCGGCCAGGCAGTCCTCGAAGCCGGCCTCGTCCCCGTACCAGGGGTCGTCGACGTCGAGCCGCTGCTCGTCGCCGCCCGGCTCGACGACGGGCGCGTCGGGGTCGAACGAGCGGTACATCCGGATCTCGGCGAGGCCGTCGGCGGGCGAGCCGTCCACGAGCCGCCGCAGGCGCCGGGCGTGCTGGGCCGTCATGGGCAGGAGCAGGTCGTAGGAGGCGAGATCGTCGCGCGTGACCTGGCGCGCGCGGTGACCGTCGCCGACGGGGTAGCCGTGGGCCGCCAGCGTGCGGCGGGCACGACGGTCCACGGGGTTCCCGTGCTCCTCGTCGCTGACGCCGGACGAGCCGACCTCGACCCGGTCGCCGAGGCCGGCGGCCTCCAACCGGTCGCGGAGCACGATCTCCGCCATCGGGCTGCGGCAGATGTTTCCGGTGCAGACGGTCATGACGCGGTACGGGGTGGCACTCACCGGCCCATTCTCGCCCGGCTCGCCCGGTCCACCCTGCCGAGGTCCCGCCGGGTCGGCCGCTCGACGGGCCCCGCGGACGCGGTCGTGCCTACCGTGGGTCATGGCGAGATGGGCGGCGGACGGGTTGATCGCCGTGACCGGGGCGAGCGGACGTCTCGGGTCACGGCTGGCGTTCCGGCTGGCGGCGGAGGGCGCGCGGCAGCGCCTCGTCGTGCGGGACCGGGCGCGCACCCCGCGCCTCAGCGACGGCCGTCCGCTCCCGGTCTCGGAGGTCGCCCTCGCGGACGGGTACCAGGACACGGCCGCGATGCGGGCGGCGTTCGAGGGCGTGCGCACCGTCTTCCTCGTGAGCGCCCGCGAGGCCCCGGACCGGGTCGCCCAGCACACGGCGACGATCGACGCGGCCGCGGCCGCGGGTGTCGAGCGCCTCGTCTACACGTCGTTCGCGGGCGCCGCCCCGGACGCGGTGTTCACTTTCGCCCGCGACCACTGGCACACCGAGCAGCACCTGGCGGAGGTCGCGGCGCGCACGGGCCTGCGCTGGACGGTGCTGCGCGACAACCTCTACCTGCACGCGCTCAGCACGTTCGTCGGGCGCGACGGCGTGATCCGCGGTCCCGCGGGGGACGGTCGGGTCGCGGCGGTGTCGCACGACGACGTCGCCGACGTCGCGACGGCCGTCATCCTCGACGAGCGCCCCGCGCGGCACGACGGCGCGGTCTACGAGGTCACGGGGCCGGAGGCGCTCACGCTCGACGAGGTCGCGACGATCCTCGGTCGGGCCGCCGGGCGTGACATCACCTACCACCCGGAGACCGAGGAGGAGGCCTACCGCTCCCGGGCCGGGTACGGCGCCGAGCCGTTCGAGGTCGAGGGGTGGGTGACGTCGTACACCGCGATCGCCGCCGGGGAGCTGGCGCACGTGTCCGACGACGTCGGCCGACTCGTGGGCCGGCCCGCCCGCTCCCTGGCGCAGTGGCTCGACGACTACCCGGGCGAGTGGGCGCACCTGCGCCGCGCCTGAGCTCCGGGACCGTCCGGCACCGGTCGCGTTCACCCTGGGGAAAACCCTTGGCCTCCCCGCGGCGGCGGGCGTAGCGTCGTCGGCACATGAGAAAGGAGGTGATCGGAGCAGTGAAGACTCTTCGGACCCATGAGGTGGTCGCGCGCTAGTCGCGTGCGCCCTTGAGCGTTTCGCGCTGTCCCCCTGACGACCAGGTCGTCCAGGCCGACGGCGCACGGGACGGGTAGCGAGTTCCTCGCGACCACCGGATCCCGCGGGTGCCGTGCCCTCGTCCAGCATGGCAGGAGGTTCGACCTCCAGCCCGCGGGCTCTTTGCTGTCCGGGGCCGACCGCACCTCAGACCAGCACCGCCGCGCGCCGCTCACGCAGGAGGCGCCGTTCCGCCTGGGCGACCAGCTCGTCCGCGCCGGCCGCCCCGGCCACCGACCACGCCGCCGCGGAGTGCAGCGTGGGCCAGGCGACCGGGTCGATGCCGCCGGACGGCTCGGCCAGCTGCGCCAGCAGGTGCTGCCGCAGCGCCTCGGCGGACGCCGCCGCCTGGAGGTCGTCCATCGCCGGCAGGGTCGCGAGGACGGCGAACCCGTCGCCCTCCACGCGCCCGGCCTCGCACCCGGCGGGCAGCGCCGCCTCGAGCCGCGCCGCCAGCTCGACGAGCACCGCGTCGCCGGCGGCCTGCCCGCGCTCGGCGTTGAGCGCGGCGAGCGCGCGCACGTCGAGCAGCACCAGCACCACGCGCGTCGCACCGCCGCGCACGAGGGCGCAGCGCCGGGTGAGCGCGTACCAGGTGGCGGGCCGGCCCTGCAGCCGTGTGAGCGGGTCGTGCGTGGACCGGTCCGCGAGCTCGGCGACGACCGCTCGCATCACGTCGGCCGTGCTCGCGGTGCCCCACGACGCCGGGCCGGGGACGAGGACGTCGTCGTAGCGCCGCGCCGCGGTCCGGGACATCGCGAGCCCGGCGACGTCCGCCACGGGCGTCCCGGGCCCGACGACGAGCGGGGCCCAGTCGGCCACGGCGCCGGTGGGCCGCCGCTCGAGGACGGCGCGCCCGTACCCGAGGCGACCGGTGAGCGCCGCGGCCAGCCCCGCGCGGGTGACGATCCCGGTCCGGGACGTATCGGCGTCGTCCTGCACCGCGACGGAACCCACCTCGGGCCGCCGGAACATCACCTCGAGCTCGCCGACCGGCATCGTGGAGCCGACCACGAGCACCGGCTGGGTCAGCTCCGCGATGGTGCCGGCGGGCGTCGTCTCGCGCGGGGCGACGTGGCGGGCCAGTCGGGCGATCTCGTCGTGCACAGCGGCAGTATGGCCGCGGCCAGGGCCGTGGTCGGGTGGTCCGACGAGAAGTTCGCCGAGCGTTCGCGCACCGTTCAGCAGAGCCGTCCGGGCGAGAAATCTCCGGTGCCCGCGGCGACGCCGCCCGCTAGCGTGCACGCATGCACGACCCGACCCCCGCGTGGCAGCTCACCGAGGACCCGCAGGCCTTCCTCGACGCGGTGGCGGGCGTGCTCGCCGCCGACCCGGTGCGGGCGACGATCGTCGCGACGACGGCCCAACGCCTCATGGAGCGCGCCGCCCGGGGGGAGCCGGCGCCCGACCACCCGCACTGGTTCGCCGTCGCGCGGACGGCGGACGGGGAGGTCGCCGGCGCGGCCATGCGGACCGCGCCCGCGCCGCCGTACCAGGCCCACCTCATGCCGATGGACGCGCGGCTCGCGACGTCGCTGGCCGACCTGCTCCTCGCGCGCGGGGAGGTGGTGCCCGCCGCGAACGGCGCCCAGGGCCCGGCCACCGCCTTCCTCCGGCGGATGGGCGAGCACGCCGGCGGCGACCTGGAGCTCGCGCGCCCGAGCCGGCTGTTCGAGCTCGGCACGCTGGTCCCGCCGGCGCGCGCGCCAGGGGGCGGGCCGCGGCTCGTCGCCGCGGACGAGCTGGACGTCGCCCACGCGTGGATCGGCGACTTCGCGGCCGCCGCGGACGCGCAGGCCGGGCGCGCGCCAGGCGCGACGGTCACCCCGCCGCCCCGCGACACGGTGGAGCGCCGCGTCGCCGACCGCAAGCTCTGGTGGTGGGAGGACGACGGCGAGCCCGTGTCGCTCGTCGGCTTCATGGGCCCGGCGCTCGGCGTGGCCCGCATCGGCCCGGTGTACACGCCCGCCGTGCACCGCGGCCGCGGCTACGCGGGGGCCCTGGTCGCACACGTGTCCGCGCTGCTGCGCGACGCCGGACACCGCGTGTGCCTGTTCACCGACCTGGAGAACCCGGTGTCGAACGCCCTCTACGAGCGCCTCGGCTACCGCAAGGTGGTCGACATGGGCGAGCTGCGGATCGCGTCATGACCTCTGACGACGCCCGCGGCGTCCCCGACGTGGCCGGGCTGCGGCGCGGCGCCCGCGAGCGCGCGCTGGCCCGGCCGCGCCTCCCGTTCGCGGGCGCGGTGGAGGACGCGGTGCACGACGGCGTCGCGCTGCGCCGCTACACGCCGGAGGCCCGGCACCCCGGGGCGGCGGCCGTCTTCCTGCACGGCGGGTACGGCCTGTTCGGCGACCTCGAGCTGCAGGACGGCTGGTGCCGCCGTGCGGCGGAGGCCCTGGGCGTCGTCGTGCTGTCGGTGGACTACCGGCTCGCCCCGGAGTCGTCGCTGGACGACGCGGCGGCGGACGCGCTCGCGGCCGTCGACCTCCTCGCCCGGGAGGGTTTCGACCGGCTGTACCTGGACGGCGACTCCGCCGGTGGCGCGGTCGCGACCCTCGCCGCGGCGCGCGGCCGGCACCCGCTCGCCGGGCTGCTGCTCACCAACCCGAACCTCGACCTGTCGCTGGCGACCTACGACGACTCCCTGCCCGGCGGACCCGGCCGCGAGCTCTCGGAGTACGCGATGCGGGCGTGGACGGGCGTCGCGCCGGCGTCCGCGCCGCGCCTGCACCTGTCGGCGCGGGGCCTGCCGCCCACGGTCCTCGCCGTCGGCGAGCGGGACTCGCTGCTGCCGGAGGCGCGCGCGCTGGCCGCGGCGTGCCACCGCGACGGCGTGCCGTGCCGGCTGCTGGAGCTGCCCGGCGCGGAGCACGGGTTCGTCGGCACCCCCCTGGCGGGCGAGGTGCTCGCCGGAGCCGCGGCGTTCTTCGGCCTCGGAGCCTGACCGGTCAGCGCCCGAGGTCGGCCGCGGAGCGCAGCGCGTCCCGCCGCGCGAGGCCGGCGAGCAGGTCGGCCACCTGCACCCGGGGGTCGCGCCGGGAGTCCACCTGCCGCACGCCGAGCAGCGGCGGCGGGGCGGGGGACACGGCCGCCGCGAGACTCGCCGCCAGGAGGGCGGTGCGCTGCGGGGTGAGCGCGCTCTGCTCGTCGTGCACGACGGCGACCGACCGGCTCCCGCCGCTCCACCGCAGCGCGGTCCCCGCGAGCGCCGGGACCAGCGGCTCGAGCGGCGGCGGGACGGCGGGGTCGCCGTCGAGCAGGCGTCCGAGCACCCCGACGACGTCGGCCGGGGTGAGCGTGGCGAGTCCCGGCAGGTCGCGCGGGGCCAGCGCGAGGAAGCGGTCGACGGCGCCGCGATCCACCCGGCGGCGGTGCTTGAGCCGCGTCATCGCGACGAACGCGGCGAGGAGGTCCCCGCGCTCCCGCAGCGTCGCCGCGGCCGCGCCGTGGTCACGGCCGAGCGGCGTGCCGTCGAGGTATGACGGCGCCCCGCCCAGCAGGTCGAGCACCCGCCCGGCGAGGTGGTCGCGCTTGTCCACGACCTCCACGGTCGACCGCCCGTCGAGCACGTCCCGGAACCACGCCACCGCCTCCGGCTGCCCGGGCCGCAGCAGCAGGTGGGCCTTGTGCTCGGTCGTCCCGCGATGGTGGAACCGGGTCCGCAGCGTGCCGAGCAGCTCCGCTGCCTCCGCCTCCGTGAGGTCGACGCCCGCGTGCACGATCACCGGCGACGCCGGGTCCAGCAGGTTGGTCCCGGAGAACCCCGACTCGTCGCACGCGACCTCGACGACGGCGGCAGGCTCTCCGGCGGGCACGGGCATGCGCCCATCCTGGATCGGCGCGCAGGCGCGGCACCACCAGATTGCCGCGCCGGGGACAACTGTCGCGGGCCGTCACGGCACCCGACAGGCGATTGGGGACCACCCCCTGCGCCGTGCTAATCTTCTGCGGCACGCGCGAGTGGCGGAATAGGCAGACGCGCACGGTTCAGGTCCGTGTGCCCGAGAGGGCGTGGGGGTTCAACTCCCCCCTCGCGCACGTGAAGAGAAGGTCCCGGTCAGGTTCTCCTGGCCGGGACCTTCCGCGTTCCGGACCCGCTCGAGCCTCTGGAGGGGCGGGTACGGGGTGCTCCTGGAAGGGTGGCGGTGGCGGCCGTCCGGCAGCCGAGCTCGTCCTGGCGCAGGTCGCGGGCGCGTGCCGTCACCTCGCCGTGACCTGCGGGTCCTGGTTCTGCGCCGAGCGTTCGCAGGAAATCCACACCGCGCGGAGGGGTGGTGCTGCGCCCCTGCCTACGATCTAGATAGTCTGCCCGCGAACGAGTCGGGCCGACGGGAGGAGGTGGCATGGGCGCCCTGGAGCGCTTCGAGAAGAGCGTGGAGCGCGTGATGAACAACGCGTTCGCGAAGGTTGGACGCAACAGCGAGATCAAGCCGGTCGAGCTGGCGAGTCGTCTGCGGCGCGAGGTGGACGACCGCGCCGCCGTCGTCGGGCGCGACCGCACGGTCGTGCCGAACGAGTTCACCATCGAGCTGTCCACGGCGGACTTCTCCCAGATCGACGCCTGGGGCGCGGAGACCATGGCCGACGAGCTCGCGACGAACCTCACCGAGTACGCGGCGTCGCAGCACTACGCCTTCGTGGGGCCCGTCAGCGTCTCCTTCGAGGAGCACGAGGACATCGCCGCCGGCCGCTTCGAGCTCCGTTCCGCCACCGTGCGCGGGAACGTCGCGCCGGCCACCTCGGCCGCGCCGTCCACCCGCCACCCGCTCATCGACATCGACGGGCAGCGCTACCTCCTCACCGGCCCCGTCACGGTCATCGGCCGCGACGCCGAGGCCGACATCGTCGTGGACGACCCGGGCGTCTCGCGCCGACACCTGGAGATCCGCGTGACGCCGGACGGCGTGGTCGCGACCGACCTGGGCTCCACGAACGGCCTGTTCGTCGAGGGCCACCAGGTGCCCGCCGCCACCCTGCTCGACGGCAACACCCTGACCATCGGCCGTACCCGCATCATGTTCTGGACCGGCAGCGCCTCCGGCCAGCAGACCGAGGGCTGGTGATCTCCCCAGGATGAGCGAGCTGACGATCACCCTGCTGCGGCTGGGCTACCTGGTGCTGCTCTGGGTGTTCGTGCTCTCCGCGATCGCGGTGCTGCGCCGCGACCTGGCCCCCCGGGGCGGCCCCCGCGCGTCGCGGGCGGAGCGCCGCCGGACCGACGCGGCACCCGCCGCCACCCCGGCCGGCGCCGCCGCGGCCCCGGCCCCGCCCCGCCGTTCCGGCCCCACGCGACTGGTCGTCACGACCGGCCCGCTGACGGGCACCACGCTCCCGCTGACGTCGGCGTCGATCCTCATCGGCCGGTCGCCGGGGTGCACCCTCGTGCTGGACGACGACTACTCGTCGTCGCGGCACGCCCGCATCTTCCCGCAGGGCGACCAGTGGTACGTGGAGGACCTCGGGTCGACGAACGGCACCTTCATCGGGGACACCCAGGTGTCGGGACCGCAGCCGCTGGCGCCGGGTGTCGGCGTCCGGATCGGCCAGTCCGTCGTCGAGCTCCAGGGGTGACCGCTCCGTGACCCTCACCCTGCGCTACGCCGCGCGGTCGGACGTCGGCCTCGTGCGGTCCAACAACCAGGACTCCGCGTACGCCGGGCCGCACCTGCTGGTCGTGGCCGACGGCATGGGCGGCCACGCGGGCGGCGACGTCGCGTCGCGCCTGGCGATCGCGGCGCTCGCGCCGCTCGACCGCACCGAGCACGGCCCCGAGGAGGCGCTGACCGACCTCGAGCACACCGTGGAGCGCGCGCGGCAGGACCTGGTGCGTGCCAGCGACGCCGACCCCGAGCTGGTCGGCATGGGCACCACGGTCACCGCCCTGCTGCACACCGGCACGACGCTGGTCATGGCCCACCTCGGCGACTCGCGCGCGTACCTGCTGCGCGACGGCCGCTTCACGCAGGTCACGGTGGACCACACGTTCGTGCAGCACCTCGTCGACACCGGCCGCATCTCGCCGGAGGAGGCGGAGCACCACCCGCAGCGCAACGTCGTCATGCGGGTGCTGGGCGACTTCGACGTCGACCTGACCCCCGACATGTCCGTCCGTGAGGCGCGCGCCGGCGACCGGTGGCTGCTCTGCTCCGACGGGCTGTCCGGGTTCGTCACGCCCGACCAGATGGCCGAGGTCCTCACCGAGACCCCGTCGCCCGACGAGGCCGCGGACCTGCTGATCACGCTGTCGATGACGGCGGGGAGCACCGACAACATCACCGTCGTCGTCGCGGACGTCGTGGACGACGACGAGCAGCCCGACCAGGCCGCCAGCGCGGCCGCCGACCAGGCCGAGGGCAGCACCGTTCCGCAGGTCGTGGGCGCCGCGGCCACCGGCGAGCTGCCTGTGGTCCTCCAGACCCCGGCGGAGGCCCCCGCGGAGGCCCCGGCTCCCGCGGAGACCGACGACCCCGACGACGACGACCCCGACGACGAGGCGGACGACGCCGACGCGCGCCCGCGGCGGAAGCGGCGCCCCTGGATCACGGTCCTCGTGCTGCTGGTCGTCCTCGGCGGCGTCGGGTACGGCCTGTGGTGGGCGTACGGCTGGACGCAGCAGCAGTACTACGTCGGGGTCGCGGACGGCGAGGTCGCCGTCTTCCAGGGCATCCCCGCCAGCGCCGGCCCGATCACGCTGTCCACCCCCGTGGAGCTCACCGGCACGCCGGTCTCCGACCTGCCCGACTACTGGGCCGAACGCCTCGACGGGTCCATCCGGGCCTCGTCGGAGGCCGAGGCGCGCGAGCGCGCGGACCGGCTCATCGCCGAGGCCGCCCCCGAGCCCACGCCTACCCCCACCCCCACCCCGTCGACGACGCCGAAGAGCACGCCGACCCCCAGCACCACGGCAAAGGCGAAGGACACCGAGGCCGACGGGGGGTCGAAGGGGTGAGCGCCGCCGTCGAGACGCCCGCCGAGCGCACCGTCGAGCCCACGGAGCGGAGGCCGGCGCGCCTGGCCGAGCTGTTCCTGCTGATCCTCGCGCTCGCCGCCGGCATCACGGCGTTCGCCATGGTCGGCCGCAGCGTCACAGGCTCGCTGCCCACCGAGTTCTGGCCGGTCAGCCTGCTGTTCGTCGTCGTCGCGCTCTCCGCGCACGTCGTCCTGCGCGTCCGCGCGCCGTGGGCGGACCAGGTGATCCTGCCCGCCGTCGTGCTGCTCAACGGCCTGGGCCTCGCGATGATCCTGCGCCTCGAGCTCGCGGGCATGAAAGGCGCGAACGCCTGGGCGCAGATGATGTACACGGCGCTGGGCGCCGTCATCGCGGTGCTCATCGTGTGGTTCCTGCGCGACCACCGCTGGATCCGCCGCCTCACCTACACCGCCATGCTGGTGGGCCTCGGCCTGGTCGTGATGCCGCTCCTGCCCGGCATCGGGACCGAGATCAACGGCGCCCGCATCTGGGTCAACATCGCCGGCTTCTCGCTGCAGCCCGCCGAGTTCGCGAAGATCGCGTTCGCCATCTTCTTCGCCGGCTACCTGGTGACCAACCGGGACACGCTCGCCCTCGCGGGCAAGAAGGTGCTGGGCCTGCAGCTGCCGCGCATCCGCGACCTCGGGCCGATCATCATCGTGTGGGCGGCGTCCCTCGGCGTGCTCGTCTTCGAGCGCGACCTCGGCACGTCCCTCCTGTTCTTCGGCCTGTTCGTGGCGATGCTGTACCTCGCCACCGAGCGGTTCAGCTGGGTCCTCATCGGCCTCGTGCTGTTCGCGGCGGGCGCCCTGCTCGCGACCTCGATGTTCTCGCACGTCGCGGCCCGGATGGAGGTGTGGCTGCACCCGTTCGACGCCGAGCTCTACGCCTCGGGCTCGTCGTACCAGATCGTGCAGGGCACGTTCGCGATGGCGGCGGGCGGCCTGTTCGGCACCGGCTGGGGCGAGGGGTACCCCTACAAGGTCCCGTACGCGTTCTCCGACTTCATCTACTCGTCGCTGGGCGAGGAGCTGGGCCTCACGGGCCTGCTCGCGATCCTCATGACCTACCTGCTGATCGTGCAGCGCGGCCTGAAGACGGCGGTCGCGGTGCGCGACGGCTTCGGCAAGCTACTCGCCGGCGGCCTCGCGTTCGTCATGGCGCTGCAGCTGTTCGTGGTCGTGGGCGGCATCACGCGCATCATCCCGCTGACCGGCCTGACGCTGCCGTTCATGGCGCAGGGCGGGTCGTCGCTGCTGGCGAACTGGATCGTCATCGCGCTGCTCCTGCGCATCTCCGACAACGCGCGGCGCCCGTCCGCGCTGCCCATGCGCGGCACGGTCGCGCAGGGCGGGGCCATGCACGACCCGATCGTCGTCGGTGCCCACGACGCCCGGCCGGGCACGGGCACGCCCGCGGCCGGCACCCCCGTCCGTCGCTCGGCCACCGACGCTCCGTCCCGCGGGTCCACCCCGGCGGACGCGACCCAGACCATCGACCCGTACCGCGACACCCGAGGGGGTGAGCAGCAGTGAACACGACCCTGCGCCGGCTGGCGGGCGTCGTCATGGTCATGTTCCTGGCGCTCATGGTGTCGACCACGTGGATCCAGTTCTTCCACGCGGACGAGCTCAACAACGATCCGCGCAACGTGCGCTCCATCTACGCCGAGTACGGCAACGCGCGCGGCCCGATCGTCGTCGACGGCGAGGCCATCGCGTCGTCCACGCCGGTCGACGACCCGTTCGGGTACCAGCGCAAGTACGCGCAGGGCCCGCTCTACGCGCCCCTCACCGGCTACTTCTCCCTGGTCAGCGGCCGGTCGAAGATCGAGGACACGGAGAACGACTTCCTCAACGGGCAGGCCGACGCCCTGTGGATGGACCGGCTGCAGAACCTGCTCACCGGGCGCGACCCGGAGGGCTCCTCCGTCGAGCTGACCATCGACGCGAAGGCGCAGCAGGCCGCGGCGGACGCCCTCGGCGACCAGCGTGGCGCCGTGGTCGCCGTCGAGCCGTCCACCGGCAAGATCCTCGCCCTGGTGTCGAACCCGACCTTCGACCCGAACGACCTCGCCACGCACGACACCAAGAAGGCCAACGACGCCTACGAGAAGCTGGCCAACGACGACGACGACCCGCTGCTCAGCCGCGCGACGGCGTGGGCGTACCCGCCCGGGTCCACCTTCAAGCTGGTGACGGCGGCGACCGCCATCGAGTCCGGCGACTACACGGAGGACACCCAGATCGACGCCCCGGTGACGTACACCCCGCCGGGCACCGAGAAGGCGATCCCGAACTACGGCGGCGAGTCGTGCTCGCCCACCGGCAAGATGTCGCTCGCCGACGCGCTGCGGATCTCCTGCAACACCGCGTTCGCGGAGCTGGGCGTCAAGCTCGGCAACGAGGCGATGTACGACCAGGCCAACAAGTTTGGCTACAACTCGCCGTTCGAGGTGCCGTTCAGCACCACCAAGAGCGTCTTCCCGGCCCCCGACGACCCGGCGTGGGCGCCCCCGTTCGAGGCCTACAGCGCCATCGGGCAGTGGAGCAACCAGGCCACGCCGCTGCAGGTCGCGATGATCTCCGCCACGATCGCGAACGGCGGCACGATGATGGCGCCGTACTCGGTGGACACCATCCGCGACCCGCAGCTCGAGGTCGTGCAGCAGACGTCGCCGCACAAGCTGGAGCAGTCGATCTCCAAGTCCACGGCCGACCAGCTCACGGACATGATGGTCGGCGTCGTCGAGAGCGGCACCGGCACCGCCGCCCAGATCTCCGGCGTCAAGGTGGCCGGCAAGACCGGCACCGCCCAGCACGGCGACACGACCAAGACGAAGCCGCACGCGTGGTTCACGGGCTTCGCGCCCGCCGACGACCCGAAGGTCGCCGTGGCCGTGATCGTCGAGGACGGCGGGTCGACCGGCTCCGAGGCCACCGGTGGCCGCGTCGCCGCGCCGATCGCGAAGGCCGTCATCGAGGCGGTGCTGAACGGATGAGGCCGAGCACCGGGCTCGCGCTGGGCGAGCGGTACCGGCTCACGCGCCAGATCGCCGTGGGCGGCATGGGCGAGGTCTGGGTCGCCGACGACGGCTACCTGGGACGCGAGGTCGCGGTGAAGGTGCTCCGCGAGGAGTACACCGGCAACGAGGACTTCCTGCGCCGACTGCGCACGGAGGCGCGCAACAGCGCCGCCCTGTCGCACCCGAACATCGCGCAGATGTACGACTACGGCGAGCAGGACGGCGCCGGCTACCTCGTCATGGAGCTCGTGCTCGGGGAGCCGCTGGCCGACCTGCTGGAGCGCGAGCCGGTCGTCGCGCCCCGCAAGCTGCTGCCGATCCTCGCCGCGACGGCGCGGGGCCTGCACCACGCCCACCTGGCAAAGGTGGTGCACCGCGACGTCAAGCCCGGCAACATCCTGCTGGAGCACGGCGGCAGCGTGAAGATCACCGACTTCGGCGTCTCGCTGGCCGCCAACCAGGCCCCGATGACGGCCACGGGCATGGTCATGGGCACCGCCCAGTACCTGTCGCCCGAGCAGGCGGTGGGGCAGCCCGCGACGGCGGCGTCGGACGTGTACGCCCTCGGCGTGGTCGCGTACGAGGCGACTGCGGGCAAGCGACCCTTCACGGGGTCGACGCCCGTCGACATCGCGGTGGCGCACGTCAACGCGCCCGTCCCCCCGCTGCCCACGCACGTGCACCCCGGCCTCGCGGACGTCATCGGCCGCATGCTCGAGAAGGACCCGTCGCGCCGGCCCGAGTCGGCGGCCGCTCTGGCGGGCGAGCTCGAGTCGCTCGCGCGGGAGATCGCGGAGGACCCCCTGGGGGCGCGCTCCCGGTCGGCCCGCCGGGTCGCCGCGGCCTCCCGGCCGGGCGCCCGGCCCGCCCGGTCCGTCCCGGCGCATGCGGCGCCCGCGCCGCGCCCCAGCACGCCCGCGACGCCGCCGGCCACCCCCATGCC
>NZ_JBSGUW010000023.1:0-3300 GCF_053608125.1 Isoptericola sp. NPDC055063
GCGTCCATCCGAGCCCTCGTTCCTCGGGCTCTCCCGCCAGGCCCATCCAGCCTCGCGACGAGACATCCGCCGCCGCCGCCCGTGGGGGCGTGGCCTCCGCAGAGGGTGCGGCGGGGAACGCTCGGTCGGCGGCGGAGGGCAGTGCGGCGTCGTCCGTGGGGGGAGTGGGGCAGGCGGCTGTGTGGTCGGCGGCGGAGGTGCGGGCGGCGCGGAAGGAGATCGCGCGCGTCGAGCGGCGGCTGGGGCGGATCGCCGACGAGGAGAAGGCGCTGCACGAGCAGATCGCCGCCGACCCGACCGACTTTGGCGCCGTCGCCGCGCTGGACGAGAAGCTGCGCCGGCTGGGCGCCGAGAAGGAGGAGCTCGAGCTGGCGTGGCTCGAGGCCGCGGAGGTCGCGGGCTGAACGACCGGCCGTCGGCGGGGTGCCGGCGGCCGTGGGGGTGGAGAGCGAGACGCCCGTCGTCCACGAGGACCGGGCGGCGGGACCACGACGGGGGAGAGGACCAGGCATGCTCGAGGACGAGGTCGACAAGGCGCTCGTACGCGCCCTGCAGGGCGACGGGCGGGCCACGCTGGCGTCGCTCGCCGGCGTGACCGGGCTGTCGCAGTCCGCCGTGCAGGCGCGGGTGCGCAAGCTCGAGGCGCGCGGGGTGATCACCGGCTACCGCGCCGTCATCGACCCCGAGGAGGTGGGGCTGCCCATCGCCGCGTACGTCGAGATCACGCCGCTGGACCAGTCGCAGGCGGACGACGCCCCCGAGCGGCTGCGCGACGTGCCCGGCATCGAGGCGTGCTGGTCGGTGGCCGGCAACGCCAACTACCTGCTGCTGGTGCGGGTTCCCGCGCCCGGCGACCTCGAGGACCTGCTGGGCGTGATCCGTCGGGAGGCGGGCGTCTCCACGCGGTCGACCATCGTGCTGCGCACCTACTTCGAGGGCCGCCCGCTCCCGGGCTGACGGAGATATTTTCGGGGAAACTCTGGTTCGGCAGGAAGTTCTCCCCTACGGTCGGGATATGACCGAGACAATCTCTCAGCGCACGGCCCCCAGCGTCGGTGGCTCGATCGAGGCCACCGCCGTCCTCGACTCGCTGCGCGAGCACCTGCTCGTGGACGGCTTCGACCTCGTCCTCGACCTGGAGCGCTCGCACGGGTCGACCCTCGTCGACGCCCGGGACGGCCGCGAGTGGACCGACCTGTTCACCTTCTTCGCCTCCAACCCCCTGGGCATGAACCACCCCGCCCTGTTCCGCGACCCGATGTTCCGCGAGGAGCTGACCCGCGCCGCCGTCAACAAGCCGTCGAACTCCGACGTCTACACCGTCGAGCTGGCCCGGTTCGTGGACGCGTTCGCCCGCGTGCTGGGCGACCCGGCCCTGCCGCACCTCTTCTTCGTCGACGGCGGGGCGCTCGCCGTCGAGAACGCGCTCAAGGTCGCCTTCGACTGGAAGTCCCGGCACAACGAGGCGCACGGCCGCTCGCCCGAGCTCGGCACGAAGGTGCTCCACCTGCGCGACGCCTTCCACGGCCGCTCCGGCTACACCATGTCGCTCACCAACACCGAGCCCGGCAAGGTCGCGCGCTTCCCCAAGTTCGACTGGCCGCGCATCACCACCCCCTACCCGGGGCACGACGCCGACGGCGCCCTCCGCGACGTCGAGGCGCTCGAGGCCCAGGCCCTCGCCGAGGCGCGCGCCGCCTTCGAGGCGCACCCGCACGACATCGCCTGCTTCATCGCCGAGCCCATCCAGGGGGAGGGCGGCGACCACCACCTGCGCGCCGAGTTCCTCCAGGCCATGCAGGCCCTGTGCCGCGAGCACGACGCGCTGTTCATCCTGGACGAGGTGCAGACCGGCGTCGGCATGACCGGCACCGCCTGGGCCTACCAGCAGCTCGGCGTGCAGCCCGACGTCGTCGCCTTCGGCAAGAAGGCCCAGGTGTGCGGCGTCATGGCCGGCGGGCGCGTCGACGAGATCGACGACAACGTGTTCCACGTGTCGTCACGCATCAACTCCACCTGGGGCGGCAACCTCGTCGACATGGTGCGCTCGCGCCGCATCCTCGAGGTGATCGAGGCCGAGGGGCTGATCGAGCGCGCCGGGCGCGTCGGGGCGGGCCTGCTGACGAGGCTCGAGACCCTCGCCGCCGCCCACCCCGGCGTCGTCACCGACCCCCGCGGCCGCGGCCTCATGTGCGCCGTCACGCTGCCGTCGCGGCAGGTGCGCGACGCCGTCGTCGCCGGCCTGCACGACCAGGGCTTCCTCATCCTCGGCTGCGGCGAGCGCTCCGTGCGGTTCCGCCCCGCGCTCACCGTCGACGAGGCCGTGCTCGACGCCGCCGTCTCCGCTCTGGACCGGGTCGTCGCGGGGGTCGCGGGCTGAGTCGGGCGGCGCGGGGTCGGGGCTGAGCTGGGCGGCGCGGGGTCGGGGATGTCGTGTCGCGAGGCGCGCCATCCGCCGTGCTCGTTCCTCGCACGCTCCCGCCAGGCCCGGCCAGCCTCGCGACACGACATCCCCGACCCCCCGCCTTATCGCCCGACCCGCGCTCCGACGCCACGCCTCGTCTCGCGGTTGTGGTGGCAGGGTGACGTCATGACTGAGTACCGGCTGGACCTGTCCGCTGGCAACGCCGACCGTGTGGTGACCGTGCTGCCCGGCGTCGGGTACACGGCGCAGGGGCCCGTGCTGGCGCGGCCTGTCGCTGCGCTGCGCGAACTCGGCTGGTCCGTGCGGGCCGTGGTGTGGGACGGGCGGCCGAACTCCGACGACGCGCGCCGGGCGTACGTCGAGGTGGCGCGCGACGGAGTGGCCGCGGCGCCGCGGGCCGCGCACCTGGTGCTCGCGAAGTCGCTGGGCACGCTGGCCCTGCCGGTCGCCGTCGAGCTGGGGCTGCCCGGCGCGTGGCTCACGCCGCTCCTGACCGCCGACGGGGCGCCCGACGTGCGGGCCGCCGCCGCGGGGCTCGGCGCGGCCGGCGTGCCGGCCCTGCTGGCCGGTGGTACGGCCGACGGGTTGTGGGACTCGGCGCTCGCGGCGGCGTCCGGGGCGCGGGTGCTCGAGGTGGACGGCGGCGACCACTCCCTCGAGGTGGCCAGCGACCCGGAGCGCACCGCGCGGGTGCTCGACGACGTCACCGCCGCCGTCGTCGACCTCGCCGGCGCGATCGTCGCGCGCTGACCGTCAGCGCGGCAGTTCACGCTCGCGGCGGCAGTTCGAACTGCCGCCGCGACTCCAACCCCTCGCCCTTGATGTCCCCTGGCGGTTGCGGGGGTGGCAGCAAAGGGTTTAACCCCGCCACACAA
>NZ_JBSGUW010000023.1:3310-25910 GCF_053608125.1 Isoptericola sp. NPDC055063
CGTCTCCCCCTCTATTGCCCGGCCCGCCGCCGTCGAGCCCTCAGCACGGCATCGTACCCCCTCGGCGTAGTTCAGCCCCCCCCCCCCGATCCCGAACTGCCGCCGTGAGTGCCCGCGGGCGGTGGCGGGGGCGGCAGCAGAGGGTTGAGCCGCGCCGCACGGCGGACCTGCGCCGGGAACCTGGCGAGCAGGCGTCGCGCGACCTGGTCAGGGCGCCGGGCGTCCCGGGCGACGAACCGCAGCGGCCGCGCGCCGAGGTGCTCCGTGATCGCGTCCTCGCGCACCTTCTCGTCGAACAACGCATGCTCGGCGTCGTAGGCCGGGCCGAACGCGCCGTCGCGGTACTTGATCCGCCCGTCGAACTCGGCGAGCACGCGGTGCTCGGGCCAGGCGAGGTCGACGAAGAAGCGGCCGGCGTGCGTGTCGACCTGCAGCTGCGTCTGCGGTCGCGGGAGGCCTGCACGCAGTGCGACGTATCGCAGCCAGGTCTCCCAGGGCGGGTCGACCCGCGCCTCGGCCAGCTCGAGCACGAGGCGAGCCCGGCGTACGCCGCGCCGTCGTCCGGCGAGCCGACCGATCGCATCGTCCCGGTCCAGGCCGTGCCCGAGCGCCCAGTCGGCGACGACGAGACCGCCCAGCGGGTGCATGGTCGTCACGCAGTCGACGACGGTCCGGGCGAGGTCGGTGATCGGCAGCCCGCCGCGCTCCACCCAGCGCTCCGGCAGGCCGCGTCGTCGCGTGATGTCAAGGGCGGACCGCGAGCTGGCACCCGACCGCTGGAGTACGTGCGTCGTCGTCGGCGTCTCCCACAGCGGGACGCCCCAGGCGAGTGCTGCGGACTCGTGGCTGAGCACGTGCTCGGCGTCGAGCTGCCGGTGGACGGCGACGAGGTGGTCGTGGGCACGGGCGTGCGGGTCGTCCGTGCCGGCCCGTGACGCGCGGTAGGCACCCCGGCGCACGCGCTCGATCTCGCGCGCGGCGGTCGCGCGTCGCAGCTCGGCGGGGTCGTGGTGCCGTGCGATCAGCAGGCCGCGGTCGTCGTCGCTCATGGCCGGGAGCGTGCTCCGCGCGCACGCCCTCACGCCGCCGTCCGACGGGTGGCTGTGGACGGGCTCGGCCTGGGGGCAGCGTCAGCGCGGCAGTTCACGCTCGCGGCGGCAGTTCGAACTGCCGCCGTGAACCCGAACTGCCGCCGTGAGGACGCGCGGGCGGCGAGCCGAGCGCGACACGCGGTCGATCGTTACTGATCCTTAACAGTGATTTTCACCACGGGAGGCCATGATGGCGATATGTTCCACGGCAACGTCGTCGTGGGCCCGAGGAGTCGGTGCGCGACGACGTGCACGACGACGTGAACACACGCATGGCAACGGCGCCTAGAGCGACCACGACGTGGGGAGAAGCCGGTGACGATGGGGCGAAGGGCTGCTGTGGCAGCCACGGCGACAGCGGTGGCGCTGGTGCTGGCGAGCTGTTCCGGCGGGGGCGGCGACGGTGACGGTGACGGCGGCGGGGGCGACGGCGGGGGGAGCGACCCGGACGCCACGCTGCACCTGTCGCTGAGCCAGGACGTCGAGACGCTGCTGCCGATGGACTCGAACGTCGGCGACAACATCAGCGTGCTCGACGTCGTCTACGACGGGCTGGTGCGGTACGACCCGAAGACCACGGAGCCGTACAACTACGTGGCCGACAGCATCGAGTCCGACGACAACACGGTCTGGACGATCAAGATCAAGCCGGACCTGAAGTTCCAGAACGGCGAGGCCGTCGACGCGGACGCGTTCGCCCGGGCCTGGAACTACGCGGCGTACGGCCCGAACGCGATGGCGAACAACTACTTCTTCGAGCGCATCGCCGGCTACGACGAGATGCAGGGCGAGACCGACGACGACGGCAACGTCACGAAGGAGCCGTCCGCGGACACGCTGTCCGGCCTCAAGGTCGTGGACCCGCAGACGCTCGAGGTCACGCTGACCGGCCCGTTCGCCGGGTTCTCGACGATGCTCGGCTACACCGGCTTCTTCCCGATCGCGCAGGCCTGCCTCGACGACATCGACGCGTGCGCCGTGCAGCCGATCGGCAACGGCCCGTTCCAGGTGGAGAAGTGGGACCAGGGCGTGAACCTCACCGCGAAGCGGTGGGAGGACTACACGCTGAAGGAGACCCCGAAGTACGGCGCCATCGAGTGGACCGAGTACACGGGCGAGGACAACTGGCCGGACTTCCAGGCCGGCAACCTCGACTTCGCGACCCCGCCGCCGGCGGAGACCGCGGCGGCCGCGAACGACCCCGACCTGCAGGAGCGGTACATCGAGGGCCCGGGCGCCGCGCTCACCTACCTCGGCTTCCCGCTCTACAAGGACGGCCCGTGGACGAAGGTCGAGTTCCGCCAGGCGATCTCGCAGGCGATCGACCGGCAGGGCATCATCGACGCCCTGCTGCCCGGCCAGCGCATCCCGGCCGACAGCTGGGTCGTGCCGGACGTCGTGCCAGGAGGCACGGGCGGCACCTGCGAGTTCTGCACCTTCGACCCGGACGCCGCCAAGGCGGCGCTCGCGAAGGCGGGCGGCTGGCCCGACGGCGAGAAGCTGACGATCCACCTGGGCCAGGACGAGACGGAGCAGGCCCTGTTCAAGGCGGTCGGCGACTCCATCCAGGAGACGCTCGGCATCCCGTACGAGCTGGACCCCACGGAGGACTACTTCGCCCGCCGCTCGGCGCGCGACTTCTCCGGCCCGTTCCGCGCCAACTGGTTCCCGGACTACCCGCTGAACGAGAACTACCTGGCCCCGGTGTACGCCAGCGGCGACGCCAAGAACGGCAACGTGGAGTTCGGCTACTACAGCGCGGACTTCGAGGCGGCCATCAAGGCCGGCGACGAGGCCCCGACGCTCGACGACGCGGTCGCCAAGTACCAGGAGGCGGAGAAGATCCTCGCCGCCGACTTCCCGACGATCCCGCTCTTCGTGGCCCAGAACACCACGTACTACAGCGAGAACGTCTCGAACGTCGTCCTCGACCCGTTCAGCGGCGAGCCCAAGCTCCGCCTCCTCGACGTGACGAACGGCTGACAACCGGCGACATGACGAACGGCTGACAGCTCAGATCGACCCTCCCGGTGGCCGCGGCCCAGGTCACCGGCCACCGGGAGGGTGCATGACGAGCGGGGCGCGGGTGTCGATGTCGCGAGGCTGGTCGGGCCTGGCGGGAGCCGCGAGGAACGAGCGGCGGATGGCGCGCCTCGCGACATCGACACCCGCACCCCGCGACACACGCCGCACCACCGCAAGGCAACAGAGAGAACGTGAATGGGCCGCTACATCCTCCGCCGCACCCTCTTGGGCGTGGCCACCCTGCTGCTCGTGATGTTCGTGCTGCACCTGCTCACGACGTTCGCGATCCAGCTCAACGGCAATCCCGCGCTGGCGTTCTTCGGCGACCACGTGCCGACGAAGTCGCAGCTGGCGGCGGTGGAGGCCCGCTACGGCCTCGACGACCCCTGCTACGACCAGCCGGGCAACCCGTGCCTGGGCCCGTTCGTGGAGCGGCTGGGCTCGTACGCGCAGGGTGACTTCGGCACGAACCTGCGCGGCCGCGAGGTCACGGACATCGTGGCGACGGCGGCGCCGAACACGCTGAAGCTGTTCCTCGTCGTGACGATCGTGTGGTTCGTGCTCGGCATGGGCCTGGGCACGGTGGCGGCGCGCTGGCGGGGCCGGGCGTCGGACCACGGGATCCGGCTGACGTCGGTGCTGATCGACGCGTTCCCGATCTTCGTGCTGCTGCTGGTGTACCGGTACGTGTTCGCGGTGCCGCTGAACGGGTGGGCGAAGGACACGTTCGGGGCGAGCAGCTTGCCGGCGCTGTGGTTCCGGCCGTCGTTCGACGACGACCATCCGTGGGCGACGCTGCTGGTGCCGGGCATCCTGCTGGGCCTGGCGGGCTCGGCGGCGTTCATCCGCCTGGTGCGGGCGAGCCAGCTGGAGTCGTACGCGGGCGACCACGTGCGCACGGCGCGCTCGCGGGGGCTGAACGAGCGGCACGTGGTGGTGCACCACGTGATGCGCAACTCGGCGGTCCCGGTGGTGACGGCGGTGGGGCTGACCTTCACGGAGGCGCTCGCGGGCGCCGTCATCACCGAGGGGATGATGAACATCTACGGCATGGGCGGGGTGCTGTGGAGCGCGGTCCGCGGCGCGGACGTCGCCCTCGTCCTCGGCGTGGTGACGATCCTCGCGGCGGTGACGGTGGTCGTGATGCTGGTGGTCGACGTCGCCTACGCCGCCCTGGACCCGAGGATCCGTTATGCCTGAGCCCACTGCTGCTACTGCGACCCCCGACGCGCCGAAGGTGGACGCCGCCGCGTCGCTGGGCGGGGACGCGTGGCGCCGGCTGCGCCGTCGTCCCGACGTGATCGTGTCGGCGCTGGTCGTCGTCTTCTTCGCCGTGATGGCGGCGTTCCCCCTGCTGTTCACCAGCACGGACCCGCAGCGCTGCCTCATCGGCGACTCGAAGATCCGGCCGCAGGGCGTGGGCGCCGAGCACCCGCTGGGCACCGACGTGCACGGCTGCGACATGCTGGCGCAGCTGGTGCACGGGGCCCGCCCGTCGCTGCTGCTGGCGTTCGTCGTGGTGGGCGCGTCCGTGATCATCGGCGTCGTGCTCGGCCTGCTCGCGGGGTACTACCTGGGCTGGGTGGACACGGTGGTGTCCCGCACGATCGAGGTGTTCCTCGTGATCCCGCTGTTGCTGGCGGCGCTGCTGCTGCTGTCCCTGTTCCGGAACGTGAACGTGGGCGGCGGGTCGTTCGACGTCATCCTCCTGCCGGCGGTCGTCCTCACGATGTTCGGGTGGATGGGGTACGCGAGATACGTGCGGGCGAGCGTGCTGGAGGCGAAGAACCTGGACTACGTGACGGCGGCGCGCGCGCTGGGTGCCTCGGACCTGCGGGTCATGGTGCGGCACGTGCTGCCGAACGCGATCGGCCCGGTGACGGCGCTGGTGCCGACGGCGATCGCGGGGGTGATCAGCGCGGAGGCGGTGCTGGCGTTCCTGGGGATCGGCGTCCGGCCCCCGGCGATCAGCTGGGGGATCATGATCACGAACGGCGCGGAGTGGGTGACCGGCGGGTACCCGTACCTGCTCCTCATCCCGCTCGGGTGCCTGATCCTCACGGTGCTCGCGCTCGTCGTCCTCGGTGACGCGCTGCGCGACGCCCTCGACCCGAGGCTCCGGTGACCGACATGACGGAGAGCATCACGCACACGACGGACGGCACGACGACGGACGCCCGCGAGGCGGGCGAGACCCTGCTCGAGGTGGAGGACCTGGCGGTCGAGTTCCGCTCCGACGACGGGGCGGTGCGCGCCGTCGACGGCCTCAGCTACCGGGTGGAGGCGGGCCGCACCCTGGCCCTGGTGGGGGAGTCGGGCTGCGGCAAGTCGGTGAGCTCGCTGGCCGTGATGGGCCTGCTGCCGCCGACGGCGCGCGTGGTGCGCGGGGCGGCTCGGTACCGCGGCACGGACCTGCTGGGGCTGTCCCCCACGCAGCACCGCGGGCACAACGGCACGCACGTCGCGATGGTGTTCCAGGACGCGCTCGCGGCCCTCAACCCGGTGCACACGGTGGGCTACCAGCTCGCGGAGTCGCTGCGGGCCCGCACGGGGAGCTCGAAGCGGGACGCGCGCCGCCGTGCGGTCGAGCTGCTCGACCTCGTGAAGGTGCCGAACGCGGGGCAGCGCGTGGACGAGTACCCGCACCAGTTCTCGGGCGGCATGCGGCAGCGCGTGATGATCGCGTCGGCCCTCGCGCTCGACCCGGACGTGCTCATCGCGGACGAGCCGACGACGGCCCTCGACGTCACCGTGCAGGCGCAGGTGCTGCGGCTGCTGGCGGAGATCCAGGCGGAGCGGCAGATGGGCCTGGTGCTCATCACGCACGACCTGGGCGTCGTGGCCGGCGTCGCCGACGACGTCACCGTGATGTACGCGGGGCGTGCGGTGGAGCACGCGCCGGTGCGTGACCTGTACGCCGCGCCCGCGCACCCGTACACGCGGGCGCTGCTGCGCTCGGTGCCCCGCCTCGACGCCGGCGGCGACCGTGCCGGCGGCGGCCGGCTGCCCGTGGTGCCGGGCCGCCCGCCCGCTCCCGGCCGCGTCCCGTCGGGCTGCCCGTTCCACCCGCGCTGCGACATGTCCCGCGACGTGTGCCGCACCGACGTGCCGCGCCTCGACGACGTCGCCCCCGGGCGGTCGTCGGCCTGCCACTTCGCCACCGAGCTCCTGGGAGGCGTCCGTGCCTGAGCCCGTCCCCGCGGCCCTCGCGGCCGCCCCCTCCGGCGCCTCCGACGTCGTGCTCGAGGTGCGTGACCTCGCCAAGTCGTACCCGGTGCGCCAGGGCGTCGTCATCAAGCGGACCACCGGCCACGTGCAGGCCGTGGACGGCGTGTCCCTCACGCTGCGGCGCGGCCGCACGCTGGGCCTGGTGGGCGAGTCCGGGTCCGGCAAGTCCACGCTGGCGCGCGTGCTGGTCGGCATCGAGAAGCCGACGCGCGGGCAGGTGCTGGTGGACGGCGAGGACGTGTCGCGGATGTCGCGCGCGGCCCGCCGCGAGCTGCGCCGGTCCGTGCAGATGGTGTTCCAGGACCCGTACACGTCGCTCAACCCGCGCATGTCCGTGGGCGAGATCGTGGCCGAGCCGTTCCGCATCCACCGCGACGCCGTCCCGCGCGGCGGCCGGCGGCGCGCCGTCGCCGAGCTGTTCGAGCTGGTGGGCCTGGACCCGGACCACATGCACCGCTACCCGCACCAGTTCTCCGGCGGGCAGCGCCAGCGCGTCGGCATCGCGCGGGCGCTCGCCGTCAAGCCCCGGGTGCTCGTGTGCGACGAGCCCGTCTCGGCGCTCGACGTGTCCGTGCAGGGGCAGGTCATCAACCTGCTGGAGGACCTGCAGGACGAGCTGGGGCTGTCGTACCTGTTCATCGCGCACGACCTGGCCGTCGTGCAGCACATCGCCGACGAGGTCGCGGTGATGTACCTGGGCCGCGTCGTCGAGGAGGGCGACGGCCCCGCCGTGTACGGCGACGCCCACCACCCCTACACGCGCGCTCTGCTGTCGGCGGTGCCGGTGCCCGACCCGACGGCCCGGCCCGCGCAGGGCGACCTGATGCTGGAGGGCGACCCGCCCTCTCCCGCCGACCCGCCGTCCGGCTGCCGCTTCCACACGCGGTGCTGGCTCGCCCGCCGGCTCGCCGCCGAGCAGGGCGTGGGCGGCGACGGGCCGGAGGCCGTCCCCGAGCGGTGCCGCACCGAGGACCCGGTGCTGGTGCCGCTCGGGCGACGAGACGCCGGGACCGGGGTGCACGCGGCCGCGTGCCACTTCGCCCAGGAGGCCGCCGCGCTCGGCGGGCGGCCCGCGCCGGACGAGTCCGAGCCCGCGGAGACGCCCGACGCGGACGCCGATCCCGACGCCGACGCGAACGCCGACATCGACCCCGAGGCGACGCTCGACCCCGACACCGCCCGCGCCGTCGTCCGCCCCCGGGCGGCCGAGACAGTCCCCGAGACCGCGCCCGACAGCCCCGTCCTCGAGAGCAAGGAGCGCTGACCCGTGCCAGACCGCCGACCGACCGTCGTCCTCGTCCAGAACTCCCCGCACAGCGGGCCGGGGCGCCTGCCCGCCTGGCTGGAGGAGGACGGCGCCGCCGCCGTCGTCGTGCAGGGCGCGGACCTTGCGGAGCAGGTCCCGACGCTCCGCGGCACCGATGCCGACGGCGCCGTGCACGGCCTCGTGCTGCTGGGCGGCGGGCTGCTGCCCGACGAGGACGAGCGCGCGCCGTGGCTGCCGCACGAGCGGGCGCTCGTGGCCGAGGCGCTGGCGGCCGGCGTGCCGGTGCTGGGCATCTGCCTCGGCGGGCAGGTCCTCGCGCACGTCACGGGCGGCACCGTCACGGGCCGGTCGGGGGAGACGGAGAAGGGGCTGTGCCCCGTGCGCCTCCTCGACGACGCGGCCGACGACGCGCTGCTCGGACCCCTCGGCGCGCTGGCCGACGGCGGCGAGGTGCGGATGATCGAGAGCCACGTGGACTCGATCACGGGGCTCCCGCCCGAGGCCGTGCACCTCGCGACGAGCGACGCGTGCGGGGTCCAGGCGTTCCGCGTGGGCGACGTGGCGTGGGGCCTGCAGTTCCACCCGGAGGCCGCGCCCGAGCGCATCGGGTCGTGGGACGCCGACGAGCTGGCCGCGCTCGGCTTCGACCGGGACGAGCTGCTCGCCGCGGGCCTGGAGCGGGCGCCCGAGAACGAGCGGCAGGCGCGGGCGCTGTCCGCCGCCTTCGCCGCCGTCGTCCGCGACCGTTGTGGGCGGGAGACACGCCCTCGACACGCCGGGGAACGGGGCCAAGATCCCGCTCACAACGAGGCGGGGGTGCGGTGATGGTCTCCACGGGCACGCACTCCGACGGCGTCCCCGTCGTCGCGTACCAGGTGCGGCGCGCGGGCGGCGAGGTGCTCGCCGAGCGCGACGCCGACGCGCCGTTCTACGCCGCGTCCACCGTCAAGCTCGCCGTGCTGGTCGCCGCCGCGCGGGCGCTGGAGGACGGGGCCCTGACGGTGGAGCAGGAGGTGGCCAGCACCGACACGTTCCGCTCGCAGGTGCCCGGCGCCCCGGACTACCGCATCGAGCCGGACGACCTCGACCCCGGGATGCCCGCGCCCGGCACCCTCGTGCCGGTGGGCCAGGTGGTCGACCGGATGATCGTCGTGTCGTCCAACGAGGCCACCAACATCGTCATCGAGCTCGTGGGCCTCGACGCCGCGAACCGGGCGCTGGCCGACGCGGGCGCCACCCGCAGCGTCGTCGGGCGCAAGTACAGCGACCTCGCCGCCGAGGCGCGCGGCGACTCCCACCGCACGACCGCCGGCGACCTGGCCGCGCTGATGTCCGCCGTGGTCACCGGGCGCCTCGCGGGGCCCGAGCAGACGGCGTGGATGCTCGGGCTGCTGGCCCGCCAGACGGAACGGCAGCTCACCGCGGCCGTCCCCGACGGCGTGCCGTGCGGGTCGAAGTCCGGCTGGGTGGACGGCATCCGGCACGACGTCGCGTTCGTCGGCGAGCCCGGGCCGGGCGCCCTCGTCGTCGCCGTCTGCACGCGCGGCTACGACGAGGCGCAGGCGGAGGAGACCCTCAAGGCGCTCGGGGCGCTGGCCGTCACGCTCGCCGGGCCGACGCCACCCACATCGCCGCGGCCATGACGGCCAGCAGCGCGGCGACGACCAGCAGCGGGGCCGTCCACGCGCCCGTGGCCTCGTGCACGGCGCCGAGCGCGGTGGGGGCGAGCGCGGCGCACGCGTAGCCCGCTGTCTGCACGACCGCCGACGCGCGCCGGGCCACGGCGATGCCCGGGCTGCGCTGCGCGACGAGCGTGAAGATCGCCGTGAAGTTGCCGCCCTGCGCGGCGCCGGCGAGGCCGACCCACAGCAGCCAGAGGTCGGGCGCGAGCAGCAGACCCACGGGCAGCGACAGCCACATCACCGACAGGACGGCGGCCACCTGCCGCGCGGACAGCCCGCGCGCCAGGCCGGCCGGGACGAGGAACGACCCCGCCACCGCGCAGAGCTGGAACGGCGCGGCCGCCCCGCCCGCGCCGGCCGCCGTCATGCCGAGCCGGTCGTGCAGGATCTCCGGCAGCCACGCCGTGACCGCGTAGTACCCGCTCGCCTGCCCCGCGAACGCGACCGACAGCAGCACGACGAGCCGCCGCACGTCGCGCCGGGCGCCGGGGGCGAGGGCCGTGAGCTCCGCCCGCGCGGACGGCGGCCGGGACCGGCGCGCCGACGCCGGCACCCCCGCCTCGCCGCGGGCGGCCAGGGCACGGCCCGCCGGCACCCACGCGACCAGCGCCGCCACGGCCAGCACGCCCCAGCCGGCCAGCGCCCACTGCCAGCCGAACGCCACGGCCAGCGGCACCGTCAGCATGGTGGTGAACGTGGAGCCGAGGTTCATCATCGCGCTGTACGCGCCGGTCACGGCCGCGGCCCGGCGCCGGAAGTCCCGCGTGATGACCACCGGCACGGCCACGTTGCCGATCGAGATGGCGATGCCCAGCACGGCCGTGCCCACGAGCGCGGCGGGCACCGACCCGGCCGAGCGCACGACGGTGCCCGCGAGGATGCCCGCCAACGCCGCGCCGAGCGCCAGCTCGGGGCCGAGGCGGGCCACCAGCACCGACGCCAGCGGCGTGCACAGCGCGAAGCACAGCACCGGCACGGACGTGAGCAGCCCCGCACCGGTCGAGGTGAGCCCCAGCCCCGCCGCGACCTGGTCGACCACCGGCGGCAGCGACGTGATCGGGGCCCGCAGGTTGAGCGCCACCAGCAGCAGCGCACCGAGCAGCAGCCCGGTGCGGGCGCCGTCGTCGCGCCCGGCGGCGGGGGAGGGGTGCCGGGTCACCGGGGGGTCACGGGATCGCTGGTCGGCACGGCGTCAGTCGTCGAACTGGGCGACGACGGTGCGCAGCAGCGCGGCGAGCTGCGGGCGCACCGCGGCGGGCAGCGCGTCCAGGACGCGGGCCTCGACGTCGAGCAGGTCGCTCATCGCCGCGTCCACCCGCTGCCGCCCCGCGGCGGTGAGCTGCACGAGCACGCCGCGCCGGTCGGACGGCGCGCGGTGCCGCTCCACCAGCCCGCGCCCCTCGAGGCGGTCGATGCGGTTGGTCATGGTGCCGCTGGTGACGAGCGTCTGCGCCACGAGCACGCCGGGCGACAGCCGGTACGGCTCGCCCGCGCGGCGCAGCGCGGACAGGACGTCGAACTCCCACGTCTCCAGGTCGTGCCGCGCGAACGCGCCGCGGCGCGCGCGATCCAGGTGCCGGGCCAGCCGGCTGACCCGGGAGAAGACCGTCAGCGGCTCGACGTCCAGGTCCGGGCGCTCGCGGCGCCACGCGTCGACGATCCGGTCGACCTCGTCGGACCGTGCCTCCACATCCATGCGCCGAGACTACGCCGGTCTCTCGACGTCAAGAATCTTGACACGTGTGATCTCGTGCCGAAGTTGTCCGGATCTGCGCGAGGTAGTGGACCGGACCACTACCTCGCGCAGATCCGGACTACCTCGCGGGGAGCTGAACTACCTCGGCAGGGCTGGAACTACCTCAGCAGGGCTGGAACTACCTCGCGGGGATGCGGACCACCTCGGCGTCAGACGGGATCGAGGCGGACGACGACGGCCTTGGAGACAGGGGTTCGGCTGGTCTCGGCGGTGGCGCCCAGGGGCACGAGGACGTTCGCCTCCGGGAAGTAGGCGGCGGCGCACCCGCGCGCCGTCGGGTAGGCGACGACCCGCTGGCCGCGCAGCACCCGGTCGACGCCGTCGTGGTACTCGCCGTGCACGTCGACGGTGACGCCGTCCGCGAGGCCCAGCTCGGCGAGGTCCTCGGGGTTGACGAGCACGACGGCGCGGCCGCCCTTGATGCCGCGGTAGCGGTCGTCGCGGCGGTAGACGGTGGTGTTGAACTGGTCGTGGGACCGGATGGTCTGCAGCAGCAGCCGCCCCGGCGGGCACTCCACCGGCGCGAGCTCGTTGACGGTCAGGTGCGCGCGGGCGTCGGGGGTGGGGAAGGTGCGCGAGTCGCGCGGGGCGTGCGGCAGCCGGAACCCGCCCTCGCGGCGGATCTTCGCGTTGTACCCCTCGCAGCCGGGCACGACCCGCGCGACGTGCTCGCGGATCACGTCGTAGTCGCGCTCCATGGCGAGCCAGTCGACGGGCCCGGGGCCGCCCGGGCGCCGGCCGAGGACGGCGCGCGCCATGCGGGTCACGATCGACACCTCCGACAGCAGGGTGGGCGCCACCGGGTCGACCTTCCCCCGCGACGCGTGCACGGCGCACACCGTGTCCTCCACCGACACGAACTGCTCGCCCGACGCCTGCCGGTCGATCTCCGTGCGCCCGAGGGTGGGCAGGATCAGCGCCTCGCGCCCGACGACGGCGTGCGAGCGGTTCAGCTTGGTGGAGATCTGCACGCTGAGGTCCGTGCGCGAGACTGCCTCCTCCGCCGCGACGGTGTCCGAGATCGCGCCGACCAGGTTGCCGCCCAGCGCGACGAGGGCCTTGACCCGCCCGTCCGCCATCGCCTCCACGGTGCCCACGGCGTCGAGCCCGTGCGCGCGGGGGACCTCGAGGCCGAACTCGGCGTCGAGCGCGTCGAGGAAGCCGTCCGGCATCTGCTCCCAGATGCCCATGGTGCGGTCGCCCTGCACGTTGGAGTGCCCGCGGATGGGCGACGCGCCCGCGCCCGGGCGGCCGATGTTCCCGCGCAGGAGCAGCAGGTTGACGATCTCCTTGATGGTGGGGACCGCCTTGGCGTGCTGCGTGAGCCCCATCGCCCACGTGACGATGACGTTGTCCGCCCGCACGTAGCGGTCGGCGAGCTCGTCGATCTCGCGGCTCGTGAGGCCGGTCGCGGCGAGGACGGCGGCCTCGTCGAGGTCCGCCAGGTGCGCGGCCAGCTCCTCGAGCCCCGACGTCCGCTCGGCGAGGAACGCGTGGTCCAGCACCGTGCCGGGCGCGGCGGCCTCGGCCTCCAGCACCCGCTTCGACACCGCCTGCAGCAGCGCCATGTCGCCGCCCAGCCGGATCTGCAGGAAAAGGTCGGCGAGCCCGGTGCCGCGCCCCGCCAGCCCCCGCGCGGTCTGCGGGTTCTTGTAGCGCATGAGCCCGGCCTCGGGCAGCGGGTTCACGGCGACGATGCTCGCGCCGTTCCGCTTGGCCTCCTCCAGCGCGGTGAGCATGCGTGGGTGGTTGGTGCCCGGGTTCTGCCCCATGATCACGATGAGGTCGGCCAGGGCGAAGTCGTCGTAGGTGATCGTCGCCTTCCCGACGCCGATCGTCTCGCCCAGCGCGGCACCCGTGGACTCGTGGCACATGTTGGAGCAGTCGGGCAGGTTGTTCGTGCCGAAGGCGCGCACGAAGAGCTGGTAGGCGAACGCGGCCTCGTTGGAGGTGCGCCCGCTCGTGTAGAACGACGCCTGGTCGGGGTCCTCGAGTCCGCCGAGGCGGTCGCCGAGGATCGCGAACGCCTCGTCCCACGACACCGGCACGTAGTGGTCGGAGTCGGCGGCCTTGTGCACGGGCTCCACCAGCCGGCCCTGCTGCCCCAGCCAGTGCTCGGTGCGGGTGCGCAGGTCGGAGACGGGGTGCTCGGCCCAGAACTCCGGCTCGACGACGAGCGGCGTCGCCTCCCACGTGACCGCCTTGGCGCCGTTCTCGCAGAACTCGGCGGGCTTGCGCCGGTCCGGGTCGGGCCAGGCGCAGCTCATGCAGTCGAAGCCGTCCTTGTGGTTCATCGACAGCAGCAGCTTCGCCGTGCGGCTCGCGCCCATCCCGCGCACCGCCGGGACGAGGGCGTGCACGATGCCGGGCACGCCGGCCGCCCAGTCCTTCGGGGGCCTCGTCTCGCGGGGCTGCGGCCCCACGGGCTCGCCGTCGTCCCGGACCTCCTCGGGCTGCTGCGTGGTCATGCCGCGTCCCCTCTCCGGTGCCGGCGTCTCTGGTCCTGGTGCGCGGCGTCCTCGTGCGTCTCGACCACCCGGTGCTCGCCGGCGTAGACGACGAGCGTGGGGTCGCGCACGAACCCCACGAGCGTCAGGCCGGCCTCGTCGGCCAGCTCGGCCGCGAGGGACGACGGCGCGGAGACCGCCGCGAGCACCGGCACGCCCGCCATGACCGCCTTCTGCGTCAGCTCGAAGCTGGCGCGCCCGGACACGACGAGCACGGTGCCGCGCAGCGGCAGGCGCCCGGCGGCGGCCGCCCACCCGACCACCTTGTCGACGGCGTTGTGCCGGCCCACGTCCTCCCGCACGACGAGGGCCTCGCCGGTCGCGGCGTCGAACAGGCCCGCGGCGTGCAGTCCGCCGGTCCGGGCGAACACGTCCTGCGCGGCCCGCAGTCGGTCGGGCAGGGCGGCGAGCAGCGCGGCGTCCACGCGCACCGGGTCGCCGGCGACGTCGAAGGCGCTGCGCGTGAACACGGCGTCGATCGACGCCTTCCCGCACAGCCCGCACGCGCTGGAGGTGAAGAACTCCCGGGCCAGCGCCGGGTCCGGCGGGGCGACGCCCGCGGCGAGCGCGACGTCGAGCACGTTGTAGGTGTTCTCGCCCGGTTCCGCCGGGCCGGGCGCGCAGTACCGCGCCCCCGCGACCTGCGCCCCGTCGGTCACCACGCCCTCGGAGACGAGGAAGCCGGTCGCGAGCTCGACGTCGTGGCCGGGCGTGCGCATCGTGACCGCCAGCGACCGACCGCCCACGCGGATCTCCAGGGGCTCCTCGCCGGCGAGCAGGTCCTCGCGGCGCGCGGTGCGCCCGCCGATGGTGACGCGCCTGACGCGGCGTCGGACGGTGACGCGGGTCATACCCGCAGGCCTAGCAGACCCGGGGGCCGGGCACAACGGCAGCCCGCCCGACGAACCGGCCCGACCTGCCGAGACCACCCGACCGGGCCTACGGTCGGGGGACCGGCTCAGACCGGGCCGGGCGTGTTCAAGGAGGAGCACCATGGCAGACACCAACCGCGCGGTCGCGTACAAGGGGCCGGGCGAGGTCGAGGTCATCGACATCGACTACCCGACGTTCGAGCTCAAGGACGGCCCCGGGGTGAACCCGGCGAACGTCGGCCGCAAGGTGCCGCACGGCGTGATCGTCAAGACCGTCGCGACGAACATCTGCGGTTCGGACCAGCACATGGTCCGGGGGCGCACGACCGCCCCGAAGGACCTCGTGCTGGGGCACGAGATCACCGGCGAGGTGGTGGAGACGGGGCCGGACGTCGAGTTCGTCAAGGTGGGCGACATCGTCTCCGTGCCGTTCAACATCGCGTGCGGGCGCTGCAAGAACTGCAAGGAGCGCAAGACCGGCATCTGCCTGAACGTGAACCCGGACCGCCCGGGCAGCGCGTACGGGTACGTCGACATGGGCGGCTGGGTCGGCGGGCAGGCGAACTACGTGCTGGTGCCGTACGCGGACTGGAACGTGCTGCGGTTCCCGGACCGCGACCAGGCGCTCGAGAAGATCATGGACCTGACGATGCTGTCCGACATCTTCCCGACCGGCTTCCACGGGGCGGTGACCGCGGGCGTGGAGGTCGGCTCCACCGTGTACGTCGCGGGGGCCGGGCCGGTGGGGCTCGCCGCCGCGACGGGCGCGCTGCTGCTCGGGGCGGCGGTCGTCATCGTCGGCGACATGAACTCCGGCCGGCTGGCGCAGGCGCGGTCGTTCGGCTGCGAGGCCGTTGACCTCACCAAGGGCGGGCCGGCCGAGCAGATCGAGCAGATCCTCGGCGTGCCCGAGGTGGACTGCGGCATCGACGCCGTCGGCTTCGAGGCCAAGGGGCACGGCGCCGGGGCGAAGGAGGCACCGGCGACCGTCCTCAACGACCTCATGGACCTCACGGCGGCGGGCGGCGCGCTGGGCATCCCGGGGCTGTACGTCACGGGCGACCCGGGCGGGATCGACGAGGCCGCGCAGAAGGGCGCGCTGTCCCTCAGCCTCGGGACGGGGTGGGCCAAGTCGCTGGCGTTCACCACCGGCCAGTGCCCGGTGATGAAGTACCACCGGGGGCTGATGCAGGCGATCCTGCACGACCGCGTGCAGATCGCGAAGAACGTCAACGCGAAGGCCATCACGCTCGACCAGGCCCCGCAGGGGTACGCCGAGTTCGACGCAGGCGCCGCGACCAAGTACGTCATCAACGCGAACGGCTACCTCGACGGCAAGTGACCGGTCGGGCCCGGGAGCTGTCAGGGCCACGTGCACCGCAACCTGCGCGTGGTCCTGACAGGTCGGGGGTCAGCGGGACTTCGTCAGCTGAGGCTTGCGCTCCATCCCGGACAGGCCGTTCCAGGCGAGGTTGACCAGGTGCGCGGCCACCTCGGCCTTCTTCGGGCTGCGCGCGTCCAGCCAGTACTGGCCCGTGAGGGCGACCATCCCGACGAGCATCTGCGCGTACAGGGGCGCCGCCTTCGGGTCCAGGCCGTTGGCCTTGAACTGGTCGCCGAGGATGTGCTCGACCAGCGTCGCGACGTCGCCGATGAGCGACGAGAACGTGCCGGTGGCCTGGGCCACGGGGGAGTCGCGCACGAGGATGCGGAAGCCGTCCTCCGACGCCTCGATGTACCCGAGCAGGGCCAGCGCCGTCCGCTCCACCAGCACCTTGGGGTGCCCGCCCTCCTCCAGCGCGCCGGTCAGCGCGTCGGTGAGGGCGCGCACCTCGCGGTCGACGACAACGGCGTAGATGCCCTCCTTGCCGCCGAAGTGCTCGTAGACGACGGGCTTGGACACCTCCGCGCGGGCGGCGATCTCCTCGACGCTGGTGCCGTCGAACCCCTTCTCGGCGAACAGGCCGCGGCTGACCTCGAGCAGCTGCTCGCGCCGCTGGCTCGCCGTCATCCGTGCGCGCGGCGGACGCTTGGGCGCTCGGGAGTCGGTGGGCATGGGGTCATTGTGCCTGGGCGCGCCGCCGGGACGCGAGGACGGTGCGCAGCGACGGCAGCGACCACGCGGAGGCGGCCGCCGGGAACGCCAGCACCATGGCGGACAGCAGCACCATCACGGGGTACTGCCAGACCAGCAGGTCGGCGAGCCAGTACGAGGCGAGGACGACGACGGACACGCCCGCCGCGGACCGCGCGAGCACCCCGAGGAGCAGGGCCGCGCCCAGCACCGTCTCGAGCAGCGGCATCGCCGCGCCGAACAGCCCGGGAGCCGAGCCCAGCACCGCGTCCGCGAAGGCCTGGAAGAAGCCCGGGACGCGGGGGTTGGACGCCGCGCCGTCGACGACGAGCCCGATGTCGGCGGCCCCGAAGCCGGCGCGGTACTTCACGAAGCCCTCGTGCAGCCACAGCGCGCCGAGGGCCACGCGGGCCGCCCCGGCGAGGGCCGGGGCGACGCGCGCGGAGGTGGTGGTCGCGTCGCGGGGCACGGCGGCCGTCACATCAGCGTGGCCGCGCCGAACACGGCCTTCGCCTTGTCGCAGTGCACGACGACGTCCGTGAAGTCCGCGGGGTCCATGCCCTCGAGGCCGTCGAGCGTGAACGTCTGGGAGGCCTCGTCGAAGGCGACCTCCCCCAGCTCGGTGCCCGCGGAGACGGCGGCCTCGTCGGTGCCCTTCGCGAGGTACAGGTGCAGGTCGGGCCCCTCGTCGGAGGAGAAGCCGGACAGGGTCACGGTGTCGCCCTCGATCATGACCATGCCCTCGACCGCCTTGCCGTTCATGCCGGCGAACGTGCCGTGCTGGGCCATGGGGTCCGCGGACGACATGTCGTCGGTCGCCATGTCGTCGGAGGCCATGTCGTCGGACTGCATGGACCGGGTGGCGTCGGGGGTCATGGCGTCGCCGGATCCGGCGTCGTCGGCGCCGCAGGCGGTGAGGGTCAGGGCCAGGGCGACGAGCCCGGTGGTGGCGAGTGCCTTCGCACGCATGAGGGGTGTCCTGTTCGTCTCGGGGGTGGGTACGACGACGAGGCAACCACCGCGCCGGCACCCGGGCGGGCGGTCTTGCAGTTCCGTAAGGACCACCGGGCCCCGGGCCGCGACTGCGTACCGTGCTGTGCATGGGCAGCAGCAGGCCGCGGGTGATGGTCGTGGAGGACGACGCGACGGTGCGCACCGTCGTGGGCGACTACCTGCGCGCGGGCGGGTACGACGTCGCCCTGTACAGCGACGGCACGGCGGCGCGCGACGCGCTGCGCGCCGACCTCCCGGACGTGCTGGTCGTGGACCGGATGCTGCCGGGGGTGACGGGGGACGACCTGTGCCGGGACGTGCGCCGGGTGTCCGACCTGCCGGTCATCATGCTCACCGCGCTGGGCGCCGTCGAGCAGCGGATCGCCGGGCTGGAGCGCGGCGCCGACGACTACGTCACCAAGCCGTTCGCCCTCAAGGAGCTGCGGCTGCGGGTGGACGCGCAGCTGCGGCGGCGCGCGCCGGCGTCGCCGGCGGCCGTGTTCGCCGTCGGGGACTTCCGGGTGGACCCCGGGCACCGCCGGGTGTGGCGGGGTGGGGACGAGGTGGCGCTGACCACGCGGGAGTACGAGCTGCTCCTGTACTGCGTGCAGCACCCCGACGAGGTGCTCGCCCGCGACGCCCTCCTGGGCGAGGTGTGGGGCTGGAGCTTCGGGGACGCGTCGACCGTCACCGTCCACGTGCGGCGCCTGCGGGAGAAGATCGAGCCGGAGCCCCGCTACCCGGTCTACCTGCGCACCGAGTGGGGCGTGGGCTACCGGTTCACCCCGCGGGGGGAGGCTCGATGAGCGGCGTCTTCGACGGCATGCTCGGGCCCGCGGACGTCGGCCTCATCGTCCTGACGACGGCGGCGTGCACCGTGGTGGTGACGGCCGTGGCGCTCCTGGTGCTGCGCTGGAACCGACGCGGGTCGGTCGCCTCGCAGTTCGCGGTGGTGATCGGCGCGGCGGTCGCGTCGATCGTCGCGTCGGTGGTCGCGGTGATGGTCGAGATGTTCATCTCCGCGCACGACCTCGTCGTGCTGAGCACGGTGGTGGTCGTGTCGACGGTGCTGAGCCTCGTCGCCGCGTGGCTCACGACCGCGCGCGCGGTGCGCCGGTCCGTGGGGACGCTGACCGAGTCCGCCCGGCGGATCGCCGACGGCGCGGTCCTGGAACCCGCGCCGGCGGGCTGGCGGGAGTTCGACGAGCTGCACGCCCGGCTCGTGGACACCTCGACCCGCCTGGCCGCGGCGCGCGCCGAGATCGACAACCTCGATGCCGCGCGCCGGCAGTTCTTCGCCTGGATCTCCCACGACCTGCGCACGCCGCTCGCCGGCATCCGCGCGATGACGGAGGCGCTGGACGACGGCGTCGCGCCCGACCCGGACGAGTACGTGCGGGCCATCCGGTCGAGGGTCGACACGCTGACGGCGATGGTCGACGACCTGTTCGAGCTCTCCACCCTGCAGAGCGGGACGCTGCGGCTGCAGCGCGAGCTCGTCGTCCTGCTCGACGTCGTCTCCGACGCCGTGGTCGACGTCCAGCCCGCCGCGGAGGGCCGGGGCGTGCGCGTGGTCCAGGCCGGCATCGAGGGCCACCTGCTGTGGGCGGACCCGCGCGAGCTGACCCGGGCGGTCGGGAACCTGCTCGCCAACGCGGTGCGCCACGCGCCGGCGGGCAGCGACGTCGTGGTCTCCGCCCACGTCAGCGACGACGAGCACCTGGTGCTCAGCGTGCTCGACCACGGCAGCGGCGTGGACGCCGCGGACCTGGGCCACCTGTTCGACGTCGGGTGGCGCGCCAGCGCGGCCCGCACCACCGACGAGGCCGTGGGCGCGGGGCACGGCGCGGGGCTCGGGCTCGCCATCGTGCGGGGCATCGTCGAGGCCCACGGCGGGTCCGTCACCGCGGCGCACGTCGCCGACGGGTTCGAGCTCGCGCTGACGCTCCCGCGCGCCCCCGACGACGCCCCCGACGACGGCCGCGACGGCGGCCGCGACGGTGGTCCGGGCGGCGGTCCGGACGGCGCGGGGGCGACGCCGCGCTGACGCGGGGGCGGCCGCGGGATGTGGCGCGCGCCACGGCATCGGGTCGCCGGAGAGCCGGGCGAGCGGCGAGGGCGGTCCTGCGGACCTGGCAGACTGAGGACGGACGCCCGACGGTGCCGCGCCTCCCGCGTGCACCGGCCCGGGGCCCGATCCGCCTTGGTGTAATCGGCAGCACAGAGGTTTTTGGTGCCTTTGGTCCAGGTTCGAGTCCTGGGGGCGGAGCGCGTGCACCACCGACGAAGCACACCCCGAGAGAGACGGAGCACTCGTGGTCTCGACAGGCTCGACCGCCGCAGGTTCGACCGAGGCACCCTCCACCCCGAGACCAGCGGCCGTGGTCGTCCTCGCCGCGGGGCAGGGGACACGCATGAAGTCCGCGACACCGAAGATGCTGCACAGCATCGGCGGGCGCACACTGCTCGGCCACGCGCTCGCTGCGGCGCGCGAGCTCGACCCGGAACAGGTGGCCGTCGTCGTGCGGCACGAGCGGGAGCTGGTCGCAGGGGCCGCGCTCGCCGCCGACCCCGCGGCGCTCGTCGTCGACCAGGACGAGATCTACGGCACCGGCCGCGCCGTCCAGTGCGCCCTCGATGTCCTCGACGCCCGCGCCCACGCGGGCCGCGCGGCCGCGCTGGCGCACGCCGACGACCTGCACGACGACCACGCGAACGGTGGGGACCACCCGCTGGGCGACGGCCTGGCCGGGTCCGTCGTCGTCCTGGCCAGCGACATCCCGCTGCTCGACGGCGCCACGCTGGGGCAGCTCCTCGCGGCGCACCACGCGGACGGCAACGCCGTCACCATCCTCACGACCGAGGTCGCCGACGCCACCGGCTACGGCCGCATCGTGCGCGAGCCCGGCTCGGGCGACGTGCTGGCGATCGTGGAGCACAAGGACGCGACGCCCGAGCAGCGCGAGATCCGCGAGATCAACAGCTCCGTCTTCGTCTTCGACGCCGCGGTGCTGCGGGGCGGCCTGGCCGGGCTCGGCACGGACAACGCGCAGGGCGAGGTCTACCTCACCGACGTCGTCGCGTCCGCGCGGGCCGAGGGCGGGGCCGTGCGCGCCGTGCTCAGCGACGACCCGATGCTGGTCGAGGGCGTCAACGACCGCGTCCAGCTCGCCGCCCTCGGCGCCGAGCTCAACCGCCGCGTGCTCACCGAGTGGATGCAGGCCGGCGTCACCGTCGTCGACCCCGCGTCCACCTGGGTGGACGTGGACGTCGAGCTTGCGCCGGACGTGACGCTGCTGCCCGGCACGCAGCTGCACGGGGCCACGAAGGTCGAGACCGGCGCGACGATCGGCCCCGACACCACGCTGACCGACGTGGAGGTGGGGCCGGGCGCGACGGTCGTGCGCACGCACGGGTCGCTGTCCGTCATCGGCGAGAACGCGTCCGTGGGCCCGTTCGCCTACCTGCGACCCGGTACCGAGCTGGGCACGAAGGGCAAGATCGGCACGTTCGTCGAGACGAAGAACTCCCAGATCGGCGAGGGGTCGAAGGTGCCGCACCTGTCGTACATCGGCGACACGACGATCGGCGAGCACACCAACATCGGGGCCGCCGCCGTCACCGTGAACTACGACGGCCAGAAGAAGCACCGCACGACGATCGGCTCGTACGCCAAGACGGGCGCCGACACGATGTTCGTCGCCCCGGTGACGGTGGGCGACGGCGCCTACACCGCCGCCGGCTCGGTGATCATCAAGGACGTGCCCGCCGGCGCGCTCGGCGTCGCGCGCGCCCAGCAGCGCAACGTCGAGGGCTGGGTCGAGCGGCGCTGGCCCGAGACGCCGGCCGCCGCGGCCGCCGCGCGCGCCCGCACCGGGGCGTCGGCCGGGCAGCTCGGTGCGCAGGCGCAGGAGCAGCTCGCCGCGCACAATGCCCTCACCGGCGCCATCCCCGTGGTGCCCGCCCCCGACCAGGCCGCCCCGGCCCCCACCAGCCCCGCCGTCGACAGTTCCGACCCGACCGAAGGAAGCACGCAGCGATGAACAACTTCATCCCCGGAACCGGAGAGCGCACCCTGGTCCTCGCCTCCGGACGGGCGCACCCGGAGCTCGCGGAGGCCGTGGCCAAGGAGCTCGGGATCGAGCTGCTCCCGGTCTCGGCGTACGACTTCGCGAACAGCGAGACGTACGTGCGCTTCAGCGAGTCGGTCCGCGGCACCGACATCTTCCTGCTGCAGAGCCACACCGCCCCGGTGAACCAGTGGCTCATGGAGCAGCTGCTCATGGTGGACGCCGCGAAGCGCGGGTCCGCCCGCTCCGTGACGGTCGTGGCGCCCTTCTACGCCTACGCCCGCCAGGACAAGAAGAGCCGCGGGCGCGAGCCGATCTCGGCCCGCCTCGTCGCCGACATGCTCAAGACCGCGGGCGCCGACCGCATCCTGAGCGTCGACCTGCACACGCCGCAGATCCAGGGCTTCTTCGACGGCCCGGTGGACCACCTGTGGGCCATGCCCGTCCTCGTCGACTACGTCCGCACCCGCGTGGACCTGTCCAACGTGGCCGTGGTGTCGCCGGACGCCGGCCGCATCCGCGTCGCCGAGCAGTGGGCGGCCAAGCTGGGCGGCTGCCCGCTCGCCTTCGTGCACAAGACGCGCGACGTCACGCGCCCGAACCAGGCCGTCGCGAACCGCGTCGTCGGCGAGGTCGAGGGCCGCGACTGCGTGCTCGTCGACGACCTCATCGACACCGGCGGCACCATCGCCGAGGCCGTCAAGGTGGTCATGGAGGCCGGCGCCCGGTCCGTGACCGTCGCCGCGACGCACGGCGTGCTGTCCGACCCGGCCGCGCAGCGCCTGCAGGAGTGCGGCGCCGCCGAGGTGGTCGTCACCGACACGCTGCCGATCTCGGCCGACAAGCGGTTCGAGAAGCTCACCGTGCTGTCCATCGCGCCGCTCGTCGCGCGCGCGATCCGCGAGGTCTTCGACGACGGCTCCGTGACGAGCCTGTTCGACGGCAACGCCTGACAGGACCTCCCCCTCCCGCGGAGGGGGGGGGGGGGGAGGGGTGGAGGTTAAAGAGTGGAAAAAGAGGGTTCCCTCGAAGCGT
>NZ_JBSGUW010000023.1:25920-30967 GCF_053608125.1 Isoptericola sp. NPDC055063
GAAGCAGATCCACAGCAGCGTGGGCGGGGTGGCGTTGTCTGGTGTTGACCGTCCCCCCACCGCGGCCCCCCCCGCTCCGTCTTTGCTTTCCCCACCGACACCCCCCCCTCCCCCCCCCGCGCTCCGTCGTCTCCGGACCGGGTGACCGGCCTCCCGCGCGGCAACTGGTCCGGACCAGTTGCCCTGGGGGTCGTGGGCCTCTACTGTCGTGCCCGGCGCACCGATGTTATGGATAACGGTTCCGGCATCGGGCACAACGCCGCCGACTACCGAGCTCAGAGACGAGGTCCGATGTCGTTCGAAGCCAGCCCCGAGACGCCGCAGCCGCCGCTCCCGTCGTCGCCCCCACCCGCCGCCCGGCAGGTCCGCCCGCCCGGTTCCCGCACCTCGCGGCGTGCCGGCACCGCCGTCGCCGCCGCGGCGCTCCTCGCCACCGTCGCCGGAGGCCTCGCCGCACCCGGCGCGGTGGCCGAGCCGGCCGCCGGCTCCGCCACGGGGTCCACGGCCGACGCCGGACCGGCCGACGCCGTGTTCCCCACCCCGCAGGAGGCGACCGCCAACGGCGACGAGTTCCCCCTCGCGGGCAGGGTCACCCTCGTCGTCGGTGAGGACACCGACGAGTCCGCCGTCGCCGCGACCCGGCGGGTGCTCGCCGACGCGGGCGCGAAGGTGGCTGTCACCGTCGCGGACCGCGCCGACGCCCCGGTCACGGGCAAGCGCGTCTACCTCGGCGCGGCGGGCGACAACCCCGCCGTCGCGGGGGTGCTCCAGCGGATCGGCGTCGACGGCGCGCAGGACCTGCCCGCCGACGGCTACGTCCTCGCGACCGGCCGCGACGCAGGCCCCGTGCTCGTCCTCGACGGGCACGACGACACCGGCGCGTTCTACGCCGCCCAGACCCTGCGCCAGCTGGTGCAGGCGGACGGCGAGGTCGCCGGTGTCCAGGTGCGCGACTGGCCGCTGATGGAGATCCGCGGCGCGATCGAGGGCTTCTACGGGATCCCGTGGTCGCACCAGGCGCGCCTCGACCAGCTCGCCTTCTACGGCAAGCACAAGATGAACACCTACGTCTACACGCCGAAGGACGACCGCAAGCTGCGCTACGAGTGGCGCGACCTGTACGAGGGCACCGAGCTCGACCAGCTCCGCGAGCTCGTGGAGACCGCCAACCGCAACCACGTGAAGTTCACGTTCGCGCTCTCGCCCGGCAACGACGTCTGCTACTCGTCGCAGGAGGACTTCGACGCCACGGTGCGCAAGTTCGACCAGCTGCGCGACCTGGGCGTGACGAGCTTCTACGTGGCGCTCGACGACATCCCGCTCGAGCTGCACTGCGACGCCGACAAGGAGAGGTTCACGGCGGGGAGCTGGGGCTGGCTCGCGGACGCGCAGACGTACTACCTCAACCGGATCCAGCGCGAGTACGTGGTCCCGAACGGCCTCGAGCCGCTGCAGACCGTGCCCACCAACTACGCCGGCAGCGGGGAGGACCCGTACAAGAGCCGGTTCGGCGACGGCCTCGACGACGACGTCCGCGTCCAGTGGACCGGCGAGGGCGTGTTCTCCCCGACCGTCACGACCGCGTCCGTGCAGAAGGCGGTGCGCAGCTACCGCACCGACCACCTCTACATCTGGGACAACTTCCCCGTGAACGACGGCCGGCGGAACCGGCTGTTCCTCAACCCGCTCACCGGAAGGGACCCGGAGCTGTACCGGTACATCGACGGCTTCACGTCCAACCCCATGATCGAGCCGTACGCGTCGATGCCGTCCCTCGCGGACTACGGCGACTACACGTGGAACCCGCCCGCCTACGACGCCGACGCGTCGCACGCGAACGCCCTCGACGAGCTCGCCGGGGCCGACCCGGCGGTCCGCGACGCGCTCGGCCTGTTCGTCGACCTCAACCAGCACTGGCCGTACCGGTCCGGCAGCCCGAAGGCGCCCGGCCTCTCGGCCGACGTCGACGCGTTCTGGGCCGCCTACGACGCGGGCGACGACGCGGGCCGCTCCGCGCTGCTCGACAGGCTCGCCGCGATCGAGGAGCTCCCGTCCGCCCTCGCGCCGATGGCGGAGCCCGGCTTCGTCGCCGACTCCACGCCGTGGATCGACGCCGCGTCGCAGTGGGCGTCCGCGCTCCTCGCGGAGGCCGACATGCTCGCGGCGCTCGAGGACGACGACGTCGCGACGGCGTCCACGCGGGCGGCCGCGGCGCGCGAGCAGCTCGCCCTCGCCGGCCGGGCCACGGTCGACGACCAGGGCTCCGACGGCGTGTACCGGGAGGACCAGATCGTGCCGAGCGTCGGCGACGGCCGGTTCGAGGAGTTCTCGGCGAAGGCGTTCCGGATCTTCTGCGCCGCCGCGCCGGACGACGCGTCGTGCCCCGTCCCGACGCTGCCCGGCACGGTCAGCACGTCGCTGCCGCAGTACTCCACCTACACCCCGGCGAACATGGTCGACGGCGACGACGCGACCCTGTTCTGGTCGTCGCGGGCCGCCCGGGCGGGCGACGAGATCCGGTACGACCTCGACGAGCCGGCAGCCGTGAAGTACGTCGCCGTGCACATGGCGGACAACGACACGGCCCCCGGCGACATGATCCAGCACGGGCGGATCGAGGTGTCCGCCGACGGCTCGACCTGGACCACGGTGGGCACCTTCGACAACACCCCGCTCGCGGAGGTGGTGCTCGACGAGCCCGTCGAGGCGAGCCACGTGCGGGTCGTCGCGACCGCCGCGAACGCGAGCTCGTGGGTCAAGGTGCGCGAGCTGGTGGTGGCCGAGCGCACGCCGTGACCACCGCGTCGGCGCGCACGCCGTGAGCCCGCGGCCCCGTCCCGGCGAGCTGCCAGGACGGGGCCGTAGGCTGTGCGGACGATGGAGGCGCTCGTGGACGTGACCGTGCTGGTCCCCACCTACAACGAGGGACCGAACGTCGCGGAGCTGGTGCGTCGGCTGACCGCGGCGCTCGGCGACGGCGCCGTGCCCGGGGGCGTCGAGATCCTCTTCGTGGACGACTCCACCGACGACACCCCCGCCGAGATCGAGCGGGTGGCCGCGACGGCGGGCCTGCCCGTGCGGATGATCCACCGCGCCGCGCCCGACGGCGGGCTGTCCGGCGCCGTCGTCGCCGGCCTCCACGCCGCCGCAGGGGAGCGCGTGGTCGTCATGGACGGCGACCTGCAGCACCCGCCCGAGATGGTCCCCGTGCTCCTCGCCACCGCGCGCGACACCGGCGCGGACGTCGTCGTCGCCTCCCGCTACACCGGCAAGGGCGACGCCGGCGGGCTCGACGGCCGCTACCGGCGCTGGGTGTCCAAGGCGTCCGGCCTGCTGGCCCGGTCGATGTTCCCCGTGAAGCTGCGCGACGTCTCCGACCCCATGACCGGCTTCTTCGTGGTGCGCCAGGGCGCCGTCGACCTGTCCGCGCTGCAGCCGCGCGGGTTCAAGATCCTGCTGGAGATCCTCGCCCGGCAGCGCCTGGTCGTGGTCGAGGAGCCGTTCGTCTTCGGGGAGCGGTTCGCCGGCCGGTCCAAGGCCACCATCGCCAACGGGCTGCGGTACGTGCAGCAGCTCACCCTGCTGCGGTTCGGGCGGCTGTCGCCGTTCGCGCTGATCGGCGCCGCCGGCGCCGTCCTCAACCTGGCGATCCTCGCCGCGCTGCAGGTGGTCGGCATGCACTACCTGCCGGCCGTGATCGTGGCCAACGGCGTGACGATCGTCATCAACTTCCTGCTGCAGGAGCGGTTCGTCTTCGCCGACCTGCGTGACGGTGCCCACGGTTTCTGGGGCCGGTTCGTGCGGTCGTTCGCCTTCAACGGCACCGAGGCCGTGGTCCGCACCCTGCTGCTGTGGTGGATCGTGGAGCGCGCCGTCCCGCACCCCGAGGTGGTGCAGGCCGTGCTCATCCTGGTCGCCTTCGTCGTGCGGTTCGTCTTCCAGGCGCAGGTGGTCTACCGCCCGCGCGGCGCCGCCGGGTCGCGCGGGCGCTCGCGCGACCGCTCGGGGGAGCGCGCCCGCCACTGAGGCGGGCTATACTCGTCCGGTTGCCTCGGCGAGGGACGTCTGACGGGCGCCGGTCACGCAGGTTCGGTCGAGCTGGTTCAGCCGGTACGACGACTGCGACGCTGCCGCCACCCGCAGAGCAGGATCCGTCGGATTTCCGTGATCGACTGGGCGGCTGTCGGTGCACCACTCTCGCTGGTGCCCCCACGGCGCGCTCTCGATCGCGTCCGTCACGTGTCCCACGCCGACGCAACCGCCGTTCGCGGGGACCACCCCTCGTGGACAGCCGACGGCTCCCTCTGGCCGTCGGCACGCACAGACCTCCAGGAGTGATCCACGTGTCCGACATCAAGCTCGCCGCCGAGGCCCGCACCGAGTTCGGCAAGGGCGCCGCCCGCCGCATCCGTCGCGAGAACAAGATCCCCGCCGTCCTGTACGGGCACGGCACGGACCCGCTGCACATCACGCTCCCGGGTCACGAGACGATGCTCGCCGTGCGTCACTCGAACGCCCTGTTCACCATCGAGCTCGACTCCACCTCCGAGATGGCCGTCGTCAAGGACATCCAGCGCGACGCCGTCCGCGGCACCATCGAGCACATCGACCTGCTGCTCGTGAAGCGCGGCGAGAAGATCGCCGTCGAGGTCACCGTGAACGTCGTGGGCGAGTCGGCCCCCGGCACCATCCACTTCGTCGAGGCGCAGACCCTGTCGGTCGAGGCGCTCGCCACCAACCTGCCCGAGTCGGTCGACGTCTCGATCGAGGGCCTCGAGGCCGGCCAGCACGTCACCGCCGGCGAGGTCGAGCTGCCCGAGGGCGCCATCCTGCTGACCGACCCCGAGGCCGCCGTCGTGCAGATCGCCGAGCCGCGCGGCGAGGTCGCCGCCGAGGACGAGGAGGCGGAGGAGGGCGCCGCCGAGGAGTCCGCCGAGGCCGCCGAGTCGACCGAGGGCTGACACCTTCATCGCTGTGAGCGGGCGTTTGGCCCACTTCCTCCCCCCCCGACAGGGGACAAACCACCCCCCCCCCCCCTCTTTTTTGC
>NZ_JBSGUW010000024.1:0-6702 GCF_053608125.1 Isoptericola sp. NPDC055063
GGCCAAACGCCCGCTCACAACGCTGGGGCTCGGTCAGCGGAAGCGCTGCGCCGCCAGCGGGGCGGCTTCGGCGAGGCCGCGCACGGCGGGGTGGGCGTCGTCGGCCGCGCCGGCGGCGAGCACGTCGCTCATCGGCCCGGACGCGACGAACCGGCCCTCGGCCAGCACGTGCACGGTGGGGCACAACCGCGCGACCAGCTCCACGTCGTGCGAGACCAGCAGCACGGCGGTGCCCTCGGCGCGCGTGACGTCGGCGAGGCGGCGTACGATCTCGCCGCGCATCGCCGGGTCGACGGCGGTGAGCGGCTCGTCGAGCAGCATCGCGTCGGGCCGGGTGGCGAGGGCGAGCGCCAGCGCGAGCCGCTGCTTCTCCCCGCCGGACAGCGAGTGGATGGTGCGCCCGGCGAACTGCGGCTCCAGCGCGACGTCGTCGAGCAGCTGCTCGACGGTGCGGCCGCTCGCCCGGCCGGCCTTGCGGGCGTCGGACAGCGCACCGGAGACGGCGCGCTCCACCGTCCACCGCGGGTCGGCGTCGAGCCCGTTCTGCGCGACCGTGCGCACCGCGGCGCGGAACTTCTTCTTGTCCCGCCAGCCGAGCTTGCCCACCGTGCGGCCCTCGAACGTCACGTGGCCCTCGCGGATCCGCAGCTGCCCCAGCAGCGCCTGCACCAGCGTGGACTTGCCGGCACCCGACTCGCCCACGATCCCCACCGGCTCCGCCCCCGGCAGCAGCACCAGGTCGATCCCCTCCAGGATCGCCGGGCCGCCGTACCCGACCACCAGGTCGGCCGCACGCAGGATCGGGGTGGGGGAGGTGGTGCTCATGAGGTCGCCTTCTGCTTCACGTGGCGCGCCCGGGCGGGCGCCGCCGGTAGTCCGACGAACGACGGTACCCCGCGGTTCCCGCACCCCGGCGTGGTGGTCCAGTTCCCGCGAGGTGGTCCGGAACTCGGCGAGGTGGTCCGGAACTCGGCGAGGTAGTCCGGAACTCGGCGAGGTAGTCCGGAACTCGGCGAGGTAGTCCGGAACTCGGCGAGGTAGTTCCTCCCGCGCGCATACTGCGGGGATGGCAGCGGACCGGGTGTCGGTACGACGGTGGGTCGCCGGGTACGAGGCGGCGTGGCGGGACAGCGACGCGGACGCCGTCGAACGGCTCTTCACGCCCGACGCCCGGTACGCGCGCTCCCCGTACGACCCCGAGGAGCTCGTGGGTCACGCCGCGATCCGCGGGTTCTGGACCGTCGACACCGGCGCGACGTTCACGATGGCGGCCGAGCCGCTCGCCGTGGAGGGGGACGTCGCCGTCGTCCGGGTCGAGGTGCGCTACACCGCGCCGCGGGAGCAGGAGTACCGCGACCTGTGGGTGCTGCGCTTCGCCCCCGACGGCCGCGTGGTGGACTTCGAGGAGTGGGCGTACTGGCCCGGGAAGGCCTGGAGCGCGGCGCTGTGAGCAGGCCGGTCGGGACCGCCTCGCGTCACGACTGCTCCGTGAACTACCTCACCGAGTCGTGAACTACTTCGCCGAGTCGTCAACTACCTCGCGGGACCACGGACCACGTCTTCACGACCGCGCGCCGCCGCGGGCGTCCATGCGGGCGAGGAGCTTGGGAAACACGTCGCCGAGCCGCAGGCCGTCGTGCTCGAACTCGTTGGTCACCCAGGCGCGGGCGTTCCCGACGTGCCCGGCGGTCTCCAGGGACAGGCCCGCGTCCACGAACATGTCATCGTGGTAGACGGCGGCCTCGAGCGGGGCTTCGTTGCGCGCCAGGACGTCGAGGTCGTACAGGTCGCCCCAGCCCTTGCGCGCGGCGAGCGCCTCGGCCGCCGGGCGGAACGGGCGCAGCGCGGCGACCTGCTCGAACATCCAGGGGTAGATCATCTCGCCGGTGAACAGCAGGGGCCGCGCGTCGCCGGCGAACGACGGGTCCTCGTCGCGCACGCGCTGCGCCGCCCACGCCGTCGCCCCGGTGCCGGACTGGGCGTAGATCGACTCGTGCAGGACGGCGTACATCGGGTTGGTGGCGAAGCCGGTGGCGGCCTCCACCTCGGCGAGGAAGGTGTCGGACAGCTCGCCCGCGCCGTCGTCGTCGAACGCCTCGTCGACGATCCAGTGCACGCGCTCGAAGCCGGGGCCCATGCCGAACGCCATGCCGAGCGTCTGGAAGCGCTCGACGGTGAGCAGGTCCCCGCCGGGCAGGCGCACGTCTCCCGCGGCGATGCGGTCGGCGATCCGTGCCACGCGCTCGACGTCGTCGGGGTACCGCTCGCGGTAGAGCGCGTTCTTGGCGACGACGCGCGGCTGGGTGCGCCGGTAGACGTCCTCGGCGCTCGCGGTCAGGCCCGCCAGGCCGCCGGTGACGTACGACGCCGCGACGGCCTCGGGCGCGCGCGACAGGTAGGTGAGCGTGAGGAACCCGCCGTACGACTGGCCGAGGGTGGACCAGCGGCGCCCGCCGTAGACCGTCTTCCGCACATGCTCGGCGTCGTCGACGATGGCGTCGGCGCGGAAGTGGGAGAGGTGCTCGGCCTGCGCCTCGGCGGAGCCGAGCGCGGTCAGCGCTCCCGCGCGCACCGCCGTCGAGCGGCCGGTACCGCGCTGGTCGAGCAGGACGACGCGGAAGCGCTTGAGCGCCTCGCCCGCCCAGCCGTCCGGGCCGGTGGGGCGGGGGCCCTTGCCGCCCGGGCCGCCCTGGAGGAAGACGAGCAGGGGCAGGTCGTCGGCCTGTCGGGTGGGGTCGACGAGCTCGCGCACGAAGAGCGAGATCGTGCGCCCGTCGTCGGGGTGCGACCAGTCCAGCGGCACCGTGAGGGTGCGGTCGGTGACGTGGACGCCGGGGATCGTGTACTCGCGCATGGTGGTCCTGCCCGTGGTGCTCACCGGCACAGCCTAGGCCGGGTTGCATTAATAGAGCGACTGCTCCAACAATGAGGTCGTGCCCCGAACCTCCGCCTCGTCCGTGACCGAGGTCCGCCAGCCTCGCGCCGTGCCCCTGCTCGTCCTCGCGGCGACCGTCCTGCTCGGCGTGGGGCTGGGCGTCGGCCTCCCGCCGCTCGCCCGCTGGCTGGAAGGCTTCCTGGAGTCGAGCCCGCTGCCGGACCTCGGCCCGGTCGGGCTGCTCGCCGGCCTGCCGCCGGCCTGGTCCGTCCCGATCCTCGGGGGGCTCGGCGTGCTGGTCGGGACGCTGCTGGCGCTGTCGACGATCGGGGAGGCGCTGCGCCTGACCGTCGCGGCCGACCACCTGGAGCACCGCACGGACGACCAGGAGGGCTGGGTGGAGCGGGGCGACGTCGCGGACGTCTTCCGCGACGGCCGGTACCTGGTCCTCCTCGGCCCGGGCGGCGCGCCGCGGGCCCGGCTGGATGCCGACACGCTGCGCACGGCCGAGGTGCGGGGCGCGTTCGAGGCGCACGGCTGGCCGTGGCGCGACGCCGACCCGCACGAGCACGAGTACGAGCGGTGGATGGACGGGCGCCCGGGCTTCGCCCCCGCCGAGCACGCGTTGCTGCGCCGCCGGCTCGCGGAGCGCAAGGACGCCGGCGCGGTGGCGGAGGTCGACGCCGAGCTCGCGGCGCACGGCATCGTTGCGCGCGTCCGGGGCGACCGGCTCCAGGCCCGGCGGTTCGCCGTCCCCGCCGCCCCCGTGACCGAGAATGCCCGTGGCACGCACCATTGACCCCGCGCGCCACGAGGCGCGCCGTCTTCAGATCATCGACGCCGGGCTGACCGTCCTCGCGGAGCGCGGGTACGAGGGCGCGACGACGGCGGCGATCTGTCGGCAGGCCGGTATCGGCTCGGGCACGTTCTTCCACTACTTCGCCACGAAGACGGAGCTGGTGCTCGCCATCCTCGAGCTGGGCACGGCCGAGACGGTCGAGAAGTCGGCGGCCCTCGAGGGCCGCACCGACCCGCTCGGCGTCCTGCTCGACCTGTTGGCGGGTTGGGCGGACGACGCGGCCGACCCGCGCATCCCCGGCTTCGTGCGCGCCGTCGCCGGCGTCATGCACCTGCCGGCGGTCGCGGCGGCCCTGGCGGACGACGACCGCGCCCAGCGCGACCTCCTGGTCCCGTGGATCGAGCGCGGCCAGGCCGCGGGCGAGGTCCGCGCCGACCTCGCGCCCGCCCGCATCGCCTCGTGGCTGGTCCTGCTGTCCGGCGGCTTCCTGGAGCGCGTCGCCACCGACGACCGCTTCACCGTCGAGGGCGAGCGCGCGCTCCTGGTCGCCACGGCGCGGACGTTCCTGGCGGACGACGCGTCCGACGGGCCCCGCCCCGGTCAGACGGGCGGTCGGTGAGCCGCCGCCCAGGGGTCGTTCGCCGGGTCGGCGAGGAAGGCCCGGGCGTGATCGGCGAGGGAGCGGTCCAGGTCCTCGACGGTCAGCGTCGAGTACTCGAGGACGTCGTACTCGTCGTCCGCCTCGACGAACCACCGTGCTGAGGGGAGCCCTTCGTGGCCGATCTCGCGGTGGGCCCAGGCGGCCAGCTCGCGCGGGCTGATCGAGCCCGCGAGCAGGTCCAGGATCTTGCGCCGGACCTTCACCGTCTCGACCTGGTCCGGGGCGGGGACGTGGAGCCGGAGCTCGGCCGCCGCGGTGTCCGCCGTCAGCCGGAGCGCCGACGGCGCGTCGTCGGGATACGCGCCCGCCAGCTCGGCGAGCGCGGGCGAGTCGAGCCCGGCGACCAGCGCCTCCACCGCTGCGGTGACCAGCCGCTCCCGGGTGGCGGGCCGCACCTCGTCGCGGAACAGGCACAGGGCCTCGGCCAGCCGGTCCCTCGCCTCGTCCCGATCCACGAGCGCACCGTAGCGGACGGCCCGGCGGGCGCCGCCCGGCACCCGGCACAGGCAGTGGCAGTGGCAGCGGTAGCGGCCGAGCGGAGCACAGCACCCAGCAGCCCAGTCCACCACCGGGCGGAGGGCGAACGCAGAGCGGCGGGGACGGACGTCGTGCGGGCGGTCGTAGATGTCCCGAAGTGGAGGGCGCCCTGGCGCCCGTGAACGCGACCGCCCGCACGAGGTCCGTCCCCGCCGCGGGCTCAAGCAGAACTACTGCACGTCAGCATCAACCCAATCGAACGTCTTCGTGACCGCCTTCTTCCAGGACCGGTAGAGCCGCTCGCGCTCGTCCTCGGCCATGGCCGGCGACCAGCGCTTGTCCTCCGCCCAGTTCGCGGTGACGTCCTCCTCGCCCTTCCAGAACCCGACGGCGATGCCGGCGGCGTAGGCGGCGCCGAGCGCCGTCGTCTCGGCGACCTTGGGCCGCACGACGTCGACGCCGAGCTGGTCGGCCTGGAACTGCATGAGCAGCTCGTTGGCCACCATGCCGCCGTCCACCTTGAGCTCGGTGAGGTCGACGCCGGAGTCGAGCTTCATCGCGTCGACGACCTCGCGGGTCTGGAAGGCCACGGCCTCGAGCGCCGCGCGCGCGATGTGGTTGCGGTTGACGTACCGGGTGAGGCCGACGAGCGCGCCGCGCGCGTCGGGCCGCCAGTACGGCGCGAACAGGCCGGAGAACGCGGGCACGAAGTAGGCGCCGCCGTTGTCCTCGACCTTGCGGGCCAGCCACTCGACGTCGGGGGCGTCCTCGAACATCCCGAGGTTGTCCCGCAGCCACTGGATGAGGGAGCCGGTGACGGCGATGGAGCCCTCGAGGGCGTACACCTGGGGGGCGTCGCCGATCTTGTAGCAGACGGTGGTGAGCAGGCCGTTCTTGCTCGGCACCTTCTCCGTGCCCGTGTTGAGGAGCATGAAGTTGCCGGTGCCGTAGGTGTTCTTCGCGGTGCCGGTCTCGAAGCAGGCCTGGCCGAAGGTGGCCGCCTGCTGGTCGCCGAGGATGCCGGCGATCGGCACGCCGGGCACGAGGCCGCGGGGGCGGCCCTGGCCGTACACCTCGGAGGAGGAGCGGATCTCGGGCAGCATCGACAGCGGGATGCCCATGTCCGCGGCGATGTCCTCGCGCCAGCTCAGGGTGTCGAGGTCCATGAGCATGGTGCGCGACGCGTTGGTGACGTCGGTGACGTGCACGCCGCCGTCGGGCCCGCCGGTCATGTTCCACAGCACCCAGGTGTCGGTGTTGCCGAAGAGGAGGTCGCCCTTCTCGGCGGCCTCGCGCGCGCCCTCGACGTTGTCGAGGATCCACTTGACCTTGGGGCCGGAGAAGTAGGTCGCCAGCGGCAGGCCGACGATCGACTTGTACTTGTCGGCACCCTCGGAGCCGCCGAGCTCGTCGACGATCGCCTGCGTGCGGGTGTCCTGCCACACGATGGCGTTGTAGACGGGCTTGCCGGTGTTCTTGTCCCACACGACGGCGGTCTCGCGCTGGTTGGTGATGCCGATGGCGGCGAGGTCGGTGTGTGCCAGGTTGCCGCGGGTGAGCGCCAGCCCGACGACCTCGCGGACGTTGCTCCAGATCTGCTCGGCGTTGTGCTCGACCCAGCCCGCCTTGGGGAAGATCTGGTCGTGCTCGAGCTGGCCGGTGGAGACGATCCGGCCGGAGTGGTCGAAGACGATGGCACGCGAGCTCGTCGTGCCTTGGTCGATGGCGAGGACGTAGTCAGCCATGGGGGATGCCCTTCACGTCGATGTGGTGGAGAGGGTGCCGGGGGGGGCCCGCAGGGACCCGCCCGTGAGGGGGGTTCGGGGGGCCCCGCGCCCAGCAAGACCTCGAAGACACCCCCCCCCAAGGAGGAAGCCACGGGAGCCCCCT
>NZ_JBSGUW010000024.1:6712-29017 GCF_053608125.1 Isoptericola sp. NPDC055063
CCTCTTTCCATTCTTTACCGCTTCTGTCTCACTTGTGAGTCTCCTTCCCTTTTTTGTTTTTGGGGGTTTTGCTTCTGGTCCTGGCATGGTCCTCCCCGCCGGGGTCGGTCAGGAGTACACGGCGCCGAGCAGGCCGGCGAGCACGCCGCCCACGAGGGGGCCGGCCACGGGCACCCACGAGTAGGCCCAGTCGCTGGAGCCCTTGCCCTTGATGGGCAGGAGGGCGTGCGCGATACGCGGGCCGAGGTCACGGGCAGGGTTGATGGCGTACCCGGTGGGGCCACCGAGGCTGGCGCCGATCGCGACCACGATGAGGGCGACGGCGAGCGGCCCCAGGCCGGACGGCGTCTTGCCGGACACGACGACGAAGAACACGAGCACGAAGGTCGCGATGACCTCGGTGATGAAGTTCCAGCCGTAGGAGCGCAGCTCCGGCCCGGTGGAGAACACCGCCAGCTTGGTGGCGGCGGGGGCCTCCTGGTCGAAGTGGTTCTTGTAAGCCACGAACGCGAGCACGGCACCGATGATCGCGCCGATCATCTCGGCGGCGAAGTAGATGAACATGTTGCTCACGGTCGGTTCGATCGTCGCGGTGATCGCCCCGCCAGGCCCGGTGACCGAGTAGAACGGCATGTCCGCGCTGAACAGGCCGATCGTGACGGCCGGGTTGAGGTGGGCTCCCGACTTGTAGGCGGTGAACACACCCGCGAACACCGCGAGGCCCCATCCGAAGTTGATGAGGAGCCAGCCGCCGTCGAAGCCCTTGGTCTTCGGGAGCACCACGTTGGCGACGACGCCGGCGCCCAGCAGGATCAGCGTCGCGGTCCCGAGGATCTCGGACCAGAACGCCTGCATGATCAATGAGTCCATCGTCGGTTCTCTTTCTCTTGAGGGACCACGTTGTCCTCTCCGGGACCGGAGAGCCCGCGGGCGGCATCGCCTCGCGGAAGCCCGGCCGGTCGCCCGGCCGGGAAGGGATCAGCCCCGCAGGGGCTGCATGGCGGCGACGTCGGGCGCGCGCAGGCGCACGGCCTCGGCGCTCGCGTCGTCGGGCTGGAGCTCCGCCTCGTCCTCTGCCTGGGCGCGGGCGGTGTAGGCGTCGACCTCGGCCTGCCGCGTGGCGGCGTCCCAGCCGAGGAGCGGCGCGGCGATGTCGGCGATCTCGTCGAGGGCGGCCAGCCCGCGGTCCGGCACCTCGTAGACGAGGCGGGTGCGGTGCAGCAGCAGGTCCTCGAGGTGCAGGGCACCCTCGTGGCTGACGCCGAAGTGGATCTCGGCGCGCAGGTAGGCGGGCGCGTGCTCGAGCGGCTGGGCCAGCGACGGGTCCTGCTCGCACAGGTCGACGAGCTGGCGCAGGGACGACCCGTACCGGTGCAGCAGGTGGTCGACCATCGCGGGCTTCCACCCGAAGCGGGCGGCCCAGGTGCGGGCCAGCCGTCGCGTGGCCTGCAGGCCGACCGCGCCGAGCAGGGGGATCTTGTGGGTGATCGACGGCAGCGCGGCCGCGCGCTGCCCGATGGCGAAGTCCACGGCGTCCTTCGCCATCACCCGGTAGGTGGTGAGCTTGCCGCCCGCGATGACGGTGAGCCCGGGCACGGGGCTGGCGACGGTGTGCTCGCGCGACACCTTGGCGGAGCTGGTGCCCTCCTTGGTGCCGGGCTGCAGCAGGGGGCGCAGGCCCGCGTAGGTCCCGATGATGTCGTCGCGGCTCAGCGGGTGCGCCAGGACGGCGTTCGCATGGTCGAGGATGTAGTCGATGTCCTGCGCCGTGGCGATGGGGTGCGTCGGGTCCTGGTTCCACGGGGTGTCGGTGGTGCCGACCACCCAGTAGCGGGACCACGGGATCACGAACAGCACGGACTTCTCGGTCTGCAGGATGAGCCCCACTGTGCCCTTGATGCGCTCGCGCGGGACCACGATGTGCACGCCCTTGGAGGCCAGCACCCGCAGACCGCCCTCGTCGCCGGACAGCGCCTCGGTGTCCTCGGTCCATACGCCGGTCGCGTTGATGACGTGCCGGGCGCGCACCGTGATCTCCTCGCCGCTCTCGAGGTCGACGAGCACCGCACCGTTGACGGCGCCCGTCGCGCCCTTGGTGAGGCCCACGACCTGCGTGCGGGCGGCGGCGTGCGCGCCGTAGCTCACGGCGGTCCGCACCAGCGTCGTGACGAGGCGGGCGTCGTCGACCGAGGCGTCCCAGTACTGGACGGCGCCGATGGCTGCGTCGTGGGCGAGGTCGGGGAACTTGCTCGACATCTGACGCCGGCTGAGGTGGCGGTGCAGCGGCATGGCGCGGCGGCCCGGGGCCAGCGACGCGAGGGTGTCGTAGAGGGCGATGCCGGCGCCGACGTACGCGCGCTCCCACAGCCGGTGCTCCAGCGGGTAGAGGAACGGGACGGGCTTCACCAGGTGCGGCGCGATGTCCTTGAGCAGCAGGTCGCGCTCGGTGAGCGCCTCCTTGACGAGGTGGAAGTCGAGCATCTGCAGGTAGCGCAGGCCGCCGTGGACCAGCTTGCTGCTGCGGCTCGACGTGCCGGAGGCCCAGTCCTGCGCCTCGACGATCGCCGTCGACAGGCCGCGCGTCGCGGCGTCGAGCGCGATGCCGGCGCCGGTGACCCCGCCGCCGATGACGAGGACGTCGAGCTCACCGCTCGGGGACTGCGAGCCCTTCAGCGCGGCGAGCGCCTGGGTGCGCGACTCGGCCGTGAGGCGGGTGGAGGCCATCGGGGGTTCCTTCCGGTCGACGAGGACGCTCCCAGGTCAGCACCGCTGGCACGTCCGCGCAAGCCAGGTGCACGAACGTGCAGGATGAGATCCTGGAGCCATGGCGAGCTACCGGGAACGCGACGTCGTCATGGCGGCGACGATGTACTACCTCCAGGACATGAAGATGGAGACGATCGCGCGCCACCTGCGCACGTCCCGGTCCACCGTCTCGCGGCTCATCAAGCGCGCCCGGGAGACCGGCGTCGTCGAGATCACGCTGCGTCCCGGCCCGTCCCGGGCGCCCGGGCTCAGCCAGGAGATCGCCGAGCGGCACGGCATCGACGCCTACGTGGTCCCCGTCGCCGACTCGGCCACCGACGACGACCGCCTGCAGCAGGTCTCGGTCACCACCGCCCGCCTGCTGGCCCGCTGGTTCGACTCGGACATGGTGCTCGGCGTCGCCTGGGGCACGACCCTCGCCGCCATCACCGAGCACCTGCCGCACAAGCCCACCCGCGGCGCCGCCGTCGTGCAGCTGAACGGCGCCGCCAACACCAGGACCTCGGGCATGACCTACGCGGGCGACCTGATCGCAGGCTTCGGGACGGCCTTCGACGCGTCCGTCCACTACTTCCCCGTCCCCGCGTTCTTCGACTTCGCCGAGACCAAGGCGGCCATGTGGCGCGAGCGCTCCGTGCGCCGCGTGCTCGACGTCCAGTCCCGCGCCGACATCGCTCTCTTCTCCGTGGGCGCGCTCACCGGCGGCGTCCCCTCGCACGTGTACTCGGCGGGCTACCTCGACCCCGACGACGTCGCCGTCCTCGACGCCGAGGGCGTGGTGGGCGACGTGTGCACCGTCTTCATCCGGTCGGACGGCACGTACCGCGACATCTCCCTCAACGCCCGCGCCACCGGGCCCGCCCCGGCCGAGCTGCGCCGCATCCCCCGGCGGCTGTGCGCCGTCGCGGGCGACAACAAGGTGGTGCCGCTGCGGGCGGCGCTCGCGGCCGGCGTCGTGACCGACCTGGTCATCGACGAGGCCACCGCCGTCGCGCTCGTGGAGGACTCGTGAACGTCCGTGCAGCGGGACGGCCGCGCCCGCGAGGGTCCGCGCTCGTAGAGTGACGCCGTGCACCCGGACCCGTCCCGCGACCACGGTGCGTCGTACGCCGTCCGCCCCGCTCTCCCGGCCGACATGCGGGCGGTGCGCCGCCTCGTGGAGCCGTACGCCGAGCGACGCATCCTGCTGGCCAAGGAGATGGTCGGCTACTACGAGGCGGTCCAGGAGTTCCTGGTGGCGGCCGACGCCGACGGCGAGGTCGTCGGCTGCGGCGCCCTGCACGTCATGTGGGACGACCTCGCCGAGGTCCGCACCCTCGCCGCCGACCCGGCCTGGCGGGGTCGCGGCGTCGGGCACGCGATCGTCGAGGGGCTCGTCGGGCGGGCGCGCCAGCTCGGGCTGCGCCGCGTCTTCTGCCTCACGTTCGAGGTCGGCTTCTTCCGCACCCACGGGTTCCGCGAGATCGACGGCACGCCCGTCGACGCGGAGGTGTACGCAGAGCTCCTGCGCTCCCACGACGACGGCGTCGCCGAGTTCCTCGACCTCGCGCGCGTCAAGCCGAACACCCTGGGCAACACGCGGATGCTGCTCGAGCTCTGACGTCACCCGGAGCCGTGATCTCACCTGGTGCTGTGAGCGGGCGTTTGGCCCCGAACTCGGCCCGGATCAGGGCCAATCGCCCGCTCACAGCAACGACGGACGGCGTCAGGTAGGCAAGTGGTAGCGCCCGGTGTCGTCCTGCTCGACGAGGCCGTCCTCGACGAGGCCGGCGAGGCAGCGGTCCACCTGCGCCTGGTCGGGACCGGAGTCGGCCAGCAGCGCGCGCGGCAGCGGGTCCGCGGCGCCGCGCAGCGCGGCCATGACGCGCCCGCGCACCTGGCGGTCGGTGCCGTGCCAGGCCTGGGTGCGACGGCGGTGCGCGTGGGCGTCGGGCGGGTGCCCGGCGGCGCGCCACGCGCAGAGGTCCGCGACCGGGCAGGCGCCGCAGCGGGGAGCGCGGGCGGTGCACACGACGGCGCCGAGCTCCATCGACGCGGCGGCCCAGCGAGCGGCGGTGGCGTCGTCCTCGGGCACGACGGCGGCGGCGAGGGCACGCTCCGCGGCGGTGGGAGAGGGGGCCCCGAGCGCGGTGCCGCCGCGGGCGCGGGCCAGCACGCGGCGCACATTGGTGTCGACGACGACGGAGCGGCGGCCGAACGCAAACGCGCGCACGGCCGCGGCCGTGTACTCGCCGATGCCGGGCAGGGCGCGCAGGGCGTCCTCGTCGTCGGGGACGGCGCCGTCGTGCCGCTCGACGATCGCGGCCGCGCACTGCTGCAGGCGCAGCGCCCGGCGAGGGTAGCCGAGCCGGTCCCACGCGCGCAGCACGTCGGCGGTGGAGGCAGCGGCGAGGTCGGCCGGCGTCGGCCACCGCTCCAGCCACGCCCGCCACACCGGCTCGACCCGTACCACCGGCGTCTGCTGCAGCATCACCTCGCTGACCAGCACGCCCCACGGCGTGCGGTCGGGCCGCCGCCACGGCAGGTCGCGCGCGGCGTCGTCGAACCACGCGACCGTCCGCGCGACCAGCGGGTCCGGGGACGCAGCGGCCGACGGCGTCGGGGCGAGCGGGAGGGTCTGCACGGTCGCCCATTGTGTCCCACGAGCGGCACACCACCCGCCGAGCTGTCAGGGCCACAGGGGCGTATACCCCGCCGTGGGCCTGACAACTCGCGAGTGCGTCGAGCTGTCAGAGCCAGGGCGGGGTATACCCCTCTGTGGCCCTGACAAGTCCCGGGTGCGACGGCCGGCGGCGCGGCTCCGTGGTCGGCGAACCTGCACGTCGTACGGTGGCGCCGCCGCGCCGTTCGAGGGGAGCGGTGCGGTTCGAGACGGAGGGGTGGCCCGTGGCACGTGCGGACGACGGGCGTCGAGGTGGCAGCACCTCGCGCGGCGCCGGCGCGCGCTCCGGCGCGTCCGGGCGCTCGGGCGCCTCGCCCCGTGGCACGACGTCGCGTGGCACGACGACCGGTGCCGGCAAGGGCGGCGCCACGCCGGCCCCGAAGAAGCCCTCGGCGTCCGCGTCCCGGAGTGGTGCGAAGTCCACCTCGAAGCCCGCACCGAAGCAGGCACCGAAGGGCGCGGCCCGCGGCGCCTCCGCCAGGTCGGGGTCGGGAGGCGGAGCACGGTCCGGGGGCGCGAAGGCCTCGTCGGCCCGCTCGTCCACGACGCGTGCGTCGACCAGCCGCTCGTCGACCAGCCGCTCGTCGACCAGCCGGTCGTCGACCAGCCGGTCGTCGACCAGCCGTTCGTCGAGCAGCCGGTCGTCGTCGGCTCGGTCGTCGTTGAACCGTTCGTCGGGAGCCCGGGGCGGAAACCGTCGGGTGGTCACGACGTCCCAGCTCGTCGCCCCGGGAGCGTCGCGCGGTGGTGCGCGCTCGGCGTCGGCCGGACGCACGGCCTCGCGCCCCGCGAGGTCGAGGACGGGGAGGCCGCGCACGGCGCCGCGCCGTGCGCGCCGCTCGACGGTGGTGACGCTGCTCGTGGTGGCGTTGCTGTGCGCGACGGGCGTGGTCGGCGGCTACGGCCTGGGCCGCGCGGTCGACGGCGTGCGCGGGATGCTCGCCGGGCCGGAGAGCCTGCCGGCCGACAAGGTCGCCGCGCCCGAGCCCATCAACGCCGGCGGGCCGTGGACGACCTGCACCCCGGACGCCGTGGAGCTGCGCCTGTCGTCGAGCGCGACGACGGTGACGGCGGGGTCGCCGATGTCGTTCATGGTGCGGGTGACCAACGTGGGCCGCGTGCCCTGCACGTTCAACGGCACCGCCGCCAGCCGCGCGGTGACGATCGTCGACGCCGCGAGCAAGGAGCGGGTCTGGTCGTCGTCGGACTGCGCGGACGGCTCGCGGCTCCTGCTCCTCGGCCCGGGCGACCTCAACGCGGGCGAGGTGCACTGGAAGTCCCAGACGTCCGGCAAGGGCTGCAAGGGCCAGCCCACCGTCCCCGCCGGCACCTACGAGGCGACCGCGTCGCTCGTCGACGTGCCCGGCGCGAAGAGCGACCCCGTCACCTTCACCGTGGCCGCAAAGGCGAAGGCCACCGACGACGGAGCACCGACGGGCGGCGACGGACCCGAGGGAGACGCCGCTGAGGGCGACGCGAAGTCAGACGACGCGAAGTCAGGCGACGCGACGTCCGCGGACGCGAAGTCTGCGGACACGACCGACTCGTCGGCGGGCGGCGAGGACGACGACTCGCAGGGCGACGACGCGGACCACGGACGGAAGAAGGACGGGGCGGAGCGCGCCCCGGACCGCAAGGCGGAGGCCGACGAGAAGGCGTCCCGGCTGGGCTGAGTCGAGACCCTCGCCCGCCCGGCCGACTCGACTGTCCGGCTGACTCGACTGTCCGGCTGACAGGGATCTCGTCGCGGGGTGACCGGGGTCTCGCCCCAGGTCAGGGATCGCTCAGGTCAGACGTAGCGCTCGAGGATGCTGGACTCGGCGAGTCGCGACAGCCCCTCGCGGACGGCGCGCGCACGCTGCTCGCCGACGCCGTCGACGGCCATCAGGTCGTCGACGCTCGCAGCGAGGAGCTTCTGCAGCCCCCCGAAGTGCCCGACCAGGCGCTCGATGATGGCGGCGGGCAGGCGCGGCACCTTCGACAGGAGCCGGTAGCCGTGCGGCGCCACCGCGGCGTCGAGGGCCACGCCGCCGCCGGGCAGCTCCAGCACGCGGCCGATGTGGCCGAGGTCGAGGAGCTGCGCGGAGTCGAGGGCGGCGAGGTCGGCCTGGACCCCGGTGAGGGAGCGGCCGCTGCGCTCGAGCTCGACGTAGTCGCGGACCACGAAGTCGCGGTCGGCACCGATGCCGCCGATGAGCTCGTCGAGCTGCAGGGCGAGCAGGCGCCCGTCGGCGCCGAGCTCGACGACGTACCCGTCGATCTCCTCCGAGATGCGGCGCACCATCTCCAGGCGCTGGACGACGGAGCAGACGTCGCGCACCGTGACGAGGTCCTCGATCTCCAGCGCGGACAGGGTGCCCGACACCTCGTCGAGGCGGGAGCGGTAGCGCTCCAGGGTGGCGAGGGCCTGGTTCGCGCGGCCGAGGATGGTGTCGGGGTCCTCGAGGACGTGCCGGTGCGACCCGACGTAGATGGCGATGATCCGCATCGACTGGCTGACGGAGATCACCGGCAGGCCGGACTGCTTGGCGACGCGCTCCGCGGTGCGGTGGCGGGTGCCGGACTCGCTGGTCTCGATGGACGGGTCCGGGAGCAGCTGGACGGCGGCTCGGCGGATACGGGTGGCGTCGTGGTCGAGGACGCAGGCACCGTCCATCTTCGACAGCTCGCGCAGGCGCGTGGCCGAGAACTGGACGTCGAGCTCGAACCCGCCGGAGCACATCTGCTCCACGGTCTTGTCGAGGCCGAGGACGATGAGCGCGCCCGTGCGGCCGCGCAGGATGCGCTCGAGGCCGTCGCGCAGCTCGGTGCCGGGGGCGACCGCGGCAAGCGTCTCCCGGAGCAGGGCATCGGAGTGCACGGAGGAGGGAGCCACGGGGGAATCCTACGACGCGGAGGGGCGCTCGCCCCGGCGATCCGCCGATCGGACGCCGACCCCCGCGAGCTCGACGGCCTCGGCGAGGTGCCGGGCCTCCAGGAGCTGCATCCCGGCCGGTGCCTTGACCGCCGCGCCGGCCGGCACGACGGCCCGGACGAAGCCGAGGCGCGCCGCCTCGCCGACCCGTCGGTCGAGCCCGGTGACCGGCCGGATGTCGCCCGCGAGCCCGACCTCGCCGAGCGCGACCGTGCCGGTGGGCAGCGGCTCGCCCGTGCGCGCGGACACGATCGCGAGGGCGGTGGCCAGGTCGGCTGCGGGCTCGGTGACGCGGGCGCCGCCGATCGTCGAGACGTACACGTCCTGGTCGGCGAGCCGCAGCCCGCCGTGCCGGTGCAGGACGGCGAGGATCATCGCCAGCCGGGACGACTCGACGCCGCTGGTCGTGCGGCGCGGGTTCGCCAGCGGCGACGGCGCGACGAGCGACTGCAGCTCGAGGGCGAGCGGGCGCCGGCCCTCGAGGGTCACGGTGACGCACGTGCCGGGCACGCCCGCGCCGAGGTGGGAGAGGAACAGGCCGCTGGGGTCGCTCAGCCCGATGATGCCCTTCTCGGACAGCTCGAAGCAGCCGACCTCGTCCGTGGGTCCGTAGCGGTTCTTCACCGCTCGGACCATGCGCAGCCGCGAGTGCCGGTCGCCCTCGAACTGGCACACGACGTCGACCAGGTGCTCGAGCGTGCGCGGGCCCGCCACCGTGCCGTCCTTGGTGACGTGCCCGACGAGCAGCACCGGCACCTGCCGCTCCTTCGCGACGGCGATGAGCGAGGCGGCGACCTCGCGCACCTGGCTCACGCCGCCGGGGGCGCCGTCCACCTCCGTGGAGGCGATGGTCTGCACGGAGTCCACGACGAGCAGGTCGGGCTGGTTGGCCTCGATGTGGCCGAGCACGGTGCCGAGGTCGGTCTCCGCGGCGAGCAGCAGCGTCGGCGCCAGCGCGCCCACCCGCTCCGCGCGCAGGCGGACCTGCCCGGCGGACTCCTCGCCCGTCACGTACAGCACGGTGCGCGCGTCGCGACCGTCGGCCCCGCGCGCGTAGGAGGCGGCGACGTCGAGCAGCAGGGTCGACTTGCCGACGCCGGGCTCCCCGGCCAGCAGGACCACGGCGCCGGGCACGAGCCCGCCGCCGAGCACGCGGTCCAGCTCCGGCACCTGCGTGGGTGCCGCCTGCGCGGCCGCGACGTCGATGTCCCCGATCGGGCGCGCCGGCGCGCGGCCCGGGCTGGTCGCGACCGTGCGCGGCCCGGCCGACGCCGGGCCCTCGTCCGTCACCGTGCCCCACTCCTGGCACTCGCCGCAGCGGCCCACCCACTTGGGGGTGGTCCACCCGCACTCCGTGCAGCGGTAGCCGGGGCGCGACTGCTTGGCGCGGGTGCGGGAGGAGGTCGTGGTGCTCACGTCGTCAGACGCTAGGGGGAGGCACCGACACCGGCGCGGGCCGCGCGCGATGATGGCCGGGTGGTCCCCGTGAACCCCGACGTGACGCGGTTCCTGCACGACGGGCGCCTGCTGGCGATGCCGCGCCGGTGGGAGCACCGCCGGGTGGTGGCGCGCTGGCTCGCGCACGCCACGCTGCCCGACCTGCTGGAGCCGCTGGGGGAGCGCGAGCTCACGGACCGCCTTTCGGAGCTCGCCGCCGACCCGGTCGGCGCGCGGCGCGCGATGGTCGACCTGGGCGCGGTGCACCGCACCCGCGACGGCGCCGAGTACTGGCGCACCGAGCTCACGGAGTACGACGAGCTCGTCCCGGACGATGCCGTCGAGGACGCGACCACGTCCGAGGGGCTGCATCGCACGCTGCACCTCGACGGCCGCCGGATCGAGTCGGTCGCCACGTTCTACGACGAGCTGGACCGCGTCTTCATGGCGGGCGAGGACCGGCGGCTCCGGCCGGGCCTCGACGCCCTGGACGACCTGCTGCGCGGCGGGTTCGGCGCCGCGCACGGCGCGGACCGGGTCACCGTCGTCTGGCACGCCTTCGACCGTTCCCGCGACGCCCTCGGCTTCGCCGCGACGCGCGAGCACTACCTGGCGATGCTCGCGGACCCACGGTTCGACGCCGCGCTGTTCCGCGGGCGCCTCGCGGACCTCGAGGCCGGGCGCGGCCCGACGTACGCCGAGCTCGTGCTGGAGGTGTTCGCGGACCACCCCGGGGTGGAGCTGCTGCTGCGGTGATGTCCGGAGCACGGCCTAGGGTGTGCGCCATGCCCGTGCCCGAGGCGATCCCGATCGCCCACGTGCCCGACTACCGGACCGAGACGATCGGGCGGTACGACGGCGGACAGTTCTTCGCGTCGATCACGTACGCGTCACCCGAGGGGCCCTCCGGGGGAGCGGACCGGCGGGACCTGCAGCGGTTGTTCGTGGTGCTGCACCGGTTCGACGACGACGGCCACCACACGGGCTCCGACATCTGGGCCGCGGGGACGGCGCGCGACGAGGAGCGCCTGCGCGGCACGCCGGAGTCGCCCCTGGCGCGGGGCGAGGCACGCTTGGAAGAGCTGCTGGCCACCCTGCCCGGTGCGCTCTTCGGCGACATCGCCGTCCGGCCCTTCGAGGTCTTCGTTGACGGCGTGCGGTTCGGCCTCGTGCTCGAGAGGCACGACGACGAACTCGATCCCGACGGGCCGCCCGACTGGGCAGAGCTGTACCCGGACCTTCTCGGCTTCCACGCGCCCTGGGACGGCTGGCCGGATACCTGACGTCGTCAATGTGGGTCCCACGCGGGCATGAAGCGATCTGTGTCTGGTTCTGGCTCGAGTCGGAGGTGATGAGATGACTCTCGAATCGCTGGATCGCCGTGGAAACCTGCAACTTGTGGAGGACTCCACCCGGGCGTTTCCGGCACTCGCGATCAACGGCGACACCCTGGCGGCCCTTCTCGAAGACATGGAAGAAGAACTGCCCCACGGCCACGCCACCGCGACGGTGCGTGGCTGGCTCGCCGCGTACGAGGACATGATGGCGGCGGCGCAACGGAAGCTGCCTTACGTGCGGCCCGGGTTCTGACAGAGGCGTCGGGCTAAGAACGTTCGGTGGCCCGTGATGCTCCGGGTGCGGACCGGCCCCGGCCGCGGGTCAGTCCCACCAGAAGACCCACATCTCCTGTCCCACGAGCTGGTGCGCATACTCGTCCTCGGAGTCGTAGCCCGCAAAGACGGTGTCGGGGCAGAAGGCGAGGTGCTCGCGCGCGAGCGCCGTCGCCTGCTCGACGTCGGTCGGAGGGTTCGCGACGGACAGGCCGATCCGCGACGAGGACAGCAGGACCAGGCGGGCGCCGAACCGCTCCTCCCAGGACCGCAGCACCGCGCTGAGCTGCGCGGGCGTGGCCGTGTGGTTGGCGGCACCGGTCCACCCCGTGGCTGCCAGGACGTCGGCGCCTCGGCGGGCCGGCACGAGCGCGAGCCCGTACGGCCCTGCCGCGCCGCCCGGCGTGACGAGGCTGCGGACCAGGTCCAGCGCGGTCCGGTCCGGGGCGGACTCCACGGGCGCGGTCGACCCTCGCGCCAGCTCGCGGTGCTCGCCGAGGGCGAGCGAGCCGCCGAAGGCCTCCGCGTGCTGGGTGCGGATCGCGGCCAGGGCGCTCTCCGCGTCGAGGAGCTCCACCTGGGTGTCACGGGCGCCCCACGGGCACGGGTCCTGCGCCGTGAAGTCGACGACGACCGGGTGCAGACCCGAGCGGCCGGCGTCGGCGAGGAGCCGTGCGTACGCGCCAGCGAGGTCGGCGGGCGGCGCCGAGGTGACCCAGGCGCGCGCGTCGGCCAGGCCCGCTCCGACGGCGCCGAACCAGGGCTCCGCGGTGAGTGCCCCCGGCGGCAGGTCGGCGGGAAGCTCGGGGAAGGTCGCGACCGGCGGGAAGTACCGCATCACGAGGACAGGGTCCGCGCTCGCGCGGGCGGCGACGGCGTCCTCCACGACGCCGTCCACGTCCCAGCACGAGAATCCCGTGACCCGGGCGTGGAGCGACGCGAACGCCTGGAACCACAGGGCGGCCACGACGTCCCGGCTCCACCCGGTGGCCTCCTCGACCACGCCGTACGATGTGTCCTCGTCGAGCTCGGGCTGCGCCAGGCGGAAGAGCGTGTCGACCATCGCGACGATGTCGGCTCCTGGGGGAAGGGTCACGCGGGAGCCCGGGTACCGGCCGCGCAGGACGACGTCGTCGCTCGGATGAGTCACGCGTGCAGCGTAGTGCGCGGCACCCATGCGTGTCGGTGGGGCCACCCGAGGACGTGCTGCGCCGAGGTCCCGCTTCCACCCACCCGCACGGCCTAGGCTTCCTCGTGCACCGCCGCCGACCCCGCAGGAGGACATCGTGAGCCAGGCACGCACGGGCGGGAACGGCCGCCCGTCGCCGGAGGTGTTCCGCCGTCGTCGGATCGTGGTCGCGTCGGCCGCGGGCGCGCTGGTGCTGCTGGTGGTGCTGCTGACGGCGTTCGTGTGGCCGGGGTTCGCGCGCGAGGAGCCGACCCCGCAGGCCACGGTGACGGCGCCGGTCCCGACGCCGACGATCGCGCCGAGCGGGCGCCCGGAGTCGCAGACGGCGTTCCTCAAGGCGCAGCCGGACACGGTCCTCGCGCTGGCGCTGCAGGGCGTGACGGAGGACAAGAACCGCGAGAAGGAGGCCGACGCCGTCGAGGCGTGGCAGCTCACGTACGCGGACGGCACGGGCGACGGCGCGACGACGGTGCAGGTCGAGGCCGGACAGTGGGAGGACGACGACGCCGCGGCCGCCGCGTACGAGGCGCTGGTCAAGGCGGCCGGCGAGCCCACGGGCGAGGGCGACGTGACCGTGGACGGCACGAAGGTCGGCGCGTACGTCGTGACGCCGGGCTCGTCGGAGGGCACCGCCGTCGTCACGTGGCGCAACGGCACGGCCGTGCTGCAGGCCACGGGCCCGGCGGAACTGGTCGAGGACTTCTACTCCGCCTACCCGCTGTAGCCCGCGCGGCGGTCCCGACAGCCGCGCGCGACGTACCGTGGTGCCCGTGAGCGAGCAGACTGACGAGCAGGCCGGCGCCCCCCAGAACACCCGGGTGGGCGGCGTGAAGATGGCGTTCCTGGGCACGGGCAACATGGGCGAGGCGGTGCTGGCGGGCGCGCTGTCCGCGGGGGTCGCGCCGCACGACGTGGTGGCCACCTCCCGCCGGCCGGAGCGCGGCGCGCATCTCACCGAGCGGTTCGGGGTCCGCGCGACGACGGACAACGTCGCCGCCGTCGAGGGCGCGCACGTCGTCGTCGTCGGGGTGAAGCCGAAGGACGTGGGCGCGATGCTCGACCGGGTCGCCGACTCCCTCGAGCCGGGCGCCGTCGTCGTGAGCGTCGCCGCCGGGCTGCCGCTGTCGTTCTTCGAGCAGCGGCTGCCCGCGGGGACCCCCGTGGTCCGGGCGATGCCGAACACACCCGCCCTGGTGGGCGCGGGCGTGACGGCGGTGGTCGGGGGCTCGGCCGCCCGCGAGGACGACGTCGCCCTGGTGGAGCAGGTGCTCGCCGGCTCCGGTCACGTGTTCCGGGTCGCGGAGAAGGACATCGACGCGTTCGGCGCGCTCGCGGGCTCCGGCCCGGCCTACGTCTTCTACGTGGTCGACGCGATGGCGGAGGCCGGCGTGCTGCTCGGCCTCACCCGCGACGTCGCGCGGCGCCTCGCCGTCGAGACCGTGCTGGGCTCCGCGAAGCTGCTCGACGAGACGGGGGAGCACCCGGTCCTGCTGCGCGAGAAGGTCTCGTCGCCGGGCGGCACCACGGTGGCCGCGCTGCGCAAGCTCGACGACGGCGGCGTGCGCGCCGCGTTCCTCGACGCGCTCGAGGCGGCCCGGGACCGGTCGCGCGAGCTCGCCGCCGAGCACGGCTGAGCGGCGTCGTGACGAGCCGTGCGGGATGACGGGCAGGACGGGATGACGGGCGACGGCACCCACGGCCAGGAGGCCGGGCGTCGCGGGCGTCGGCCGGCGGGCGCCGGAACCCGGGAGCCCGTCCTCGCCGCCGCCCGCGAGGAGTTCCTCGAGCGCGGCTACGAGGCGGCGTCCGTGCGCTCGGTCGCGCGGCGCGCGGGCGTCGACCCGGGCACCGTCCGCCACTGGTTCGGCGACAAGACGCGCCTCTTCGCCGCGTCGCTCGGGCTGGCCGACGTCGACCCGGCCGTCGTCGCGCGCGTGGCGGCGGACGGGCCGGTCGACGGGCTGGGGGAGCGGCTCGTGCGGGCCGTCGTCGAGCTGTGGGACGCGGACGGCGGCACCACGGTGCGCCTCGTCATCCCGGCGGTGATGACCGACCCGGGGCTGCGCGAGCTGCTGCCGCAGTTCCTCGGCGCGGAGATCCTGGGCCCGATCGTGCGCCGGCTCGACGTCGCGGACGCGCGGCTGCGGACCGTGCTCGTAGCCTCGCAGGTGGCGGGCATGCTCATGGCACGGTTCCTCGTGCCGATCGAGCCGTTGGCGTCGATGCCGGCGGACCGTGTCGCCGCGCTGGTCGGCCCGGCCGTCCAGCGCTATCTCACGGACGACCTGCCCCCCGCCTGACGTCGAGATCGCGCTCACCACCCTCAGGGGATTGCGCGGCACCGCTCCGTGAGAGCACAATTCACCACATGGGGAATAACGACGCCGCGGTACGGGTCCGCGGACTGAGGATCGAGCGCGGCGGCCGGCCGATCATCGACGGCATGGACGTGTCCGTGCCCGCCGGGCAGGTGGTGGGCCTGCTGGGGCCGTCCGGCTCCGGCAAGACGACGCTGCTGCGCGCCGTCGTCGGCGTGCAGGCCCGGGTGTCCGGCGAGGTGGGCGTGCTGGGCGAGCCGGCCGGCTCGCCCGCGCTGCGCCGTCGCGTCGGCTACGTGACCCAGGCCGCCTCGGTCTACACGGACCTCACGGTGCTGCAGAACCTGCGCTACTTCGCCCGGCTCGCCGGGCTGCCCGCCCCGGGGGCTGAGGCGGCGGTGCGCCGCGCCGTCGCCGCCGTCGACCTGGGCGGGCACGAGAAGCAGCGCGTCGCCACCCTCTCCGGCGGGGAGAGGTCGCGCGTCTCGCTCGCCGCCGCCCTCGTCGGCGACCCGGAGCTCCTGGTGCTCGACGAGCCCACGGTCGGTCTCGACCCCGTGCTGCGCCGCGACCTGTGGGCGATGTTCCGCCGGCTCGCGGCCGAGGGGCGCACGCTGCTGGTCTCCAGCCACGTCATGGACGAGGCCACCCAGTGCGACCGGCTCCTGCTGCTGCGCGACGGCGCGCTCGTCGCCGACCTCACGCCCGCGGAGCTCCTCGCCCGCACCGGCGCCCCCGACGCCGAGCGCGCGTTCCTCGCGCTCATCGACCAGCAGGCCCAGGAGACCCGATGACGCTCACCCTCACCACCGCGAGCCGCGTCCTGGCGCAGCTGCGGTTCGACCGACGCACCGTGGCGCTGATCCTCGTGCTGCCGTGCCTGCTGCTCGGCCTCATCGCGTGGATGTTCGACGGCACTCCCGTGCTCGACCAGTTCGGCCCGATGCTCGTGGGCCTGTTCCCGCTCATCGTGATGTTCCTGGTCACGAGCGTCGCGACCCTGCGCGAGCGCCAGTCCGGCACGCTCGAGCGGCTCATGACGACCCCGCTGCGCAAGGGCGACTTCGTGGCCGGGTACGCCCTCGCGTTCGCGGGCCTCGCGCTGCTGCAGTCGCTGGTGGTGGTGGGCTTCGCCCTTCTCGTCGGGATGGACGTGCTCGGCCCGCTGTGGCTGGTGATCGTCGTCGCGATGCTCGACGCCGTCCTCGGCTGCTGCCTGGGGCTGGCCGCCTCCGCGCTGGCCCGCAGCGAGTTCCAGGCCGTGCAGATGATGCCCGCGGTGATCTTCCCGCAGCTCATCACCTGCGGCCTGCTCATGCCCCGCGACCAGATGCCCGAGGTGCTGGAGTGGCTCTCGCGGGTCTTCCCGCTCACCTATGCCGTCGAGGCGATGCAGACCCTCGCCGCCGGGGGCGAGTGGGGCGACGTGCAGGGCGCGGTCGGCGCGATCGCGCTGTTCATCGTCGGCGCCGTGGTGCTCGGCGTCGCCACGCTGCGCCGTCGGACGGCGTGACGGTCCTCACCGGGTGGTGGTGCCCGTGACAGCTCGCCAGCAGAGTACGAGGACGCATCGTGGCGGCGCGCGAATCTGTAGTGTAGAAGCTCGCGAATCTGTAGCGTAGCGACCCTCGGATCTGCACCACCCCGCGCGATCGCGACGTCCGGCACCTGCACTGGCTCGCCGAACGACCCGGGCCCGACGTCGTCGACTCGGTCGTGGTCACCACGGGGCGGGCGGCCTACCGGCGCCCCGACGGGATCGCCGTCGTGCCTCTCGCGCTGCTCGGTCCGTGACGGCGCGTCACGGGCGGGCGGAGAACCGCTCCAGCAGGTCGGCGTGGCCGGAGCAGACGAGCAGGTCGTTGGCGCTCACGCGGGTCTCGGGGGTCGCGTACGTGAACTCGACTCCGGGCGACTTCACGCCGATGACGGTGACGCCGTAGCGCTTGCGGATGTCCGACTGCGCCAGCGTGAAGCCCTGCATCTCCTTCGGCGGGCGCATCTTGACGATGGTGAAGCCGTCCTCGACCTCGATGTAGTCGAGCATCTTGCCGCTCACCAGGTGGGCGACGCGGGAGCCGGCGTCGGCCTCCGGGTAGACGACGTGGTGCGCGCCGATGCGGGTGAGGATGCGGCCGTGCTCGGCCGAGATCGCCTTGGACCAGATCTGCGGGGTGCCGAGGTCCACGAGGTTGGCGGTGATGAGCACGGAGGCCTCGAGCTCGGTGCCCACGCCGACGACCGCGACGCCGAAGTCCTTGGCGCCGAGCTGGACCAGGGCCTCGGACTCGGAGGCGTCGGCCTCGACCAGCGGGAGCCGCCCGGACCACTGGGCCACCAGCTTCTCGTCGCGCTCGACGGCGAGCACGTCCTGGCCCAGCCGGTCGAGCGTCGTCGCGAGCGAGGACCCGAAGCGGCCGAGGCCGATCACGAGCACGCCCGCGTCGCGCGCGGGAGCCTTCTTGTCCGCCACGGTTCTCCTCTGTCAGAAGGGTCGTCGGTAGGAGGTCACCCGATGATCGGGCGTTCCTCCGGGAAGCGTACGATGCGGCGCCGGTCGCGCAGCGCCAGGGCGCCCAGCAGCGAGATGACGCCGACACGGCCGACGAACATCAGCGCGCACAGCAGGTACTTCGCGGCGTCGGGCAGGCCGGCGGTGACGCCGGTCGACAGGCCCACGGTGGCGTACGCGGAGATGACCTCGAACAGCGCCTCCGACAGGCGCAGGTCGGTGAGGCGCAGCAGCGCCAGGCACGACACGAGGACGGCTGTGGCGCCCACGAAGACCACGGCGATCGACAGGCGCAGGGTGTCGCGGGGGATGCGGCGGCCGAACACCTCGGTGTCGGCGTCGCCGCGGGCCTCGGCGACGATCGCGAGCAGCATCACGGCGAACGTCGTGACCTTGATGCCGCCGGCGGTGGACGCGGAGCCGCCGCCCACGAACATCAGGGCGTCGGTGAGCAGCCAGGTCTCCTGCGACATCTCGTGCACGGGCACGGAGCTGAACCCCGCTGAGCGCGGCATCACCGAGGCGAACACGGACGACAGGATCTTGGTGGAGAAGCTCTGGCCGCCGAAGGTCGCGGGGTTGTTCCACTCCATCGCGCCGATGAGGATCGCGCCGCACACGAGCAGGGCGAGGCTGGTGGTGATCGTCAGCTTGGAGTGCAGCGAGAGCGACCGGACCCAGTGCTTGCCTCGGCGACGGTTGGTGAGGACGTTGAGGATGACCGGGAAGCCGAGCGAGCCGATGAACACGCCCAGGGCGATCGGCACCAGCACGAACCAGTCGGAGGCGAACGGGAGGAGGCCGTCCGGCGTGGGCACGAACCCGGCGTTGTTGAACGAGGAGATGCCGTAGAAGAGGGCGTGCCACGCCGCGGTGCCCGCCTGGTCGCCCAGGGCGAGGAAGCGGGGGAAGAGCAGCAGCGACAGGCACAGCTCGATGGACGTGGCGGTGATGATGATGGTGCGCAGCAGGGCGCCGACCTCGCCGAGGCGTTCGGTCTTCGTCTCCGAGGCCGTCAGCAGCTTCTGCGTGAGCCCCAGCCGGCGCGAGACGGCGAGGCCGAGCAGCGACGCCAGCGTCATCACGCCCAGGCCGCCCACCTTGATGCCGACGAGGATGACGACGTGCCCGAACTCCGACCAGTAGGTGGCGGTGTCCTGCACGACCAGGCCGGTGACGCAGACCGCCGACGTCGCGGTGAACAGCGCGTCGACCACGGACGCGCCCTTGCCGGACGTCGTCGCCCACGGGGTGAGGAGCAGCAGCCAGATCACGGTGATGACGGCTGCGAACACCGTCATGGCGAGCCTCGCGGGGTACTCCCGGGCGGCGCGGTTGGCCCACCCGCGCAGCGACAGCCCGCGACCGCCCCACGTCCTCGGCACGCTGTCCCCTCTCGCCCTTCAGTCGCTGGGCACAGCCTGCCACGCCGTCGGCTACCGTGACGGGATGCGCGTCGCCCGGCTGCTGTGGAGCCCTGAGCTCCTGCGCTACGACTTCGGCCCCGGGCACCCGATGGCGCCCGCCCGACTCGACCTGACCATGCGGCTCGTGGCGGAGCTCGGCCTCCTCGACGAGCCCACCCTCGAGCTGGCGGACGTCGAGCCGGCCCCCGACGAGGTGATCGAGTCGGTGCACGACGCCGCCTACGTCGCGGCCGTGCGCCGCGCGGCGGAGACGGGCGCTCCGGACCTCGCGCGCGGCCTCGGCACCGAGGACGACCCGGTCTTCCCGGCGATGCACGAGGCGGGTGCCCGGCTCGTGGCCGCGTCGGTGGACGCCGCGGAGTCGGTGTGGTCCGGGCACGTGCAGCACGGCGTGAACATCGCGGGCGGCATGCACCATGCGCAGCGCGGCGCCGCGTCCGGGTTCTGCATCTACAACGACGCCGCGGCGGCCGTGCGGCGGCTCCTCGACCGGGGCGCGGAGCGCGTGGCGTACGTCGACCTGGACGCCCATCACGGCGACGGCGTCGAGGCGATCTTCTGGGACGACCCACGAGTCCTGACCGTGTCGGTGCACCAGGACGGGCACACCCTGTTCCCCGGCACCGGCAACGCGGGCGACACGGGCGGCACCGCGGCGCAGGGCACGGCGGTGAACGTCGCGCTGCCGCCGCGCACGGACGGCGCGCACTGGCTGCGGGCCGTGGACGCCGTCGTGCCGGCGATGGTCCGCGAGTTCCGGCCGCAGGCGATCGTCTCGCAGCACGGCTGCGACGCGCACGGCAACGACCCGCTCACCGACCTGGACGTGGGCGTGGCGGCGCAGCGCACCGCCGCGCGGTGGGTGCACGAGCTCGCGCACGAGCTGGCCGACGGCCGCTGGGTGGCGCTCGGCGGTGGTGGGTACGCGGTGGTCGACGTCGTGCCGCTGGTGTGGGCGAGCCTCGTCGCGGAGGCCGCGCACGCGCCCCTGCCCGCATTCCTCCAGCTGCCCGACTCCTGGCGCCGCGAGGTGGAGGAGCTCTCCGGGCTCGACCCGGCCGAGCGCCTCGCCGGCGGCGAGGGGGCCTGGCGTCCCTGGGGCGAGGGGTACGACCCGGCCGACGACGTCGACCGTGCGATCCTCGCGACACGCAAGCAGGTGTTCCCCACGTGGGGGCTGGACCCCTACCGGGACTGAGCCGGGACCGAGCCGGGACTGAGCCGGGACCGAGTCGGGACCGAGCCGGGGCGCGGTCCGGCGGGCGCCCGCCATCGGGTACTCTGGGGGACGGACTTTTCCGCGTTGGTCGGCTGCTCCTGGAGACAGGAGCTCCTGGGACCAACCGTGTTCCACCGACCGACAAGCATTGTGAGGACCTCATGGGCTCCGTCATCAAGAAGCGCCGCAAGCGCATGGCGAAGAAGAAGCACCGCAAGCTGCTGCGGAAGACGCGTCACCAGCGTCGCAACAAGAAGTGATCTCGTCCGCCGGCTGAACCCGGCGGGCAGGGAGCACGAACGGGCCCGGTACCTCCACGGAGGTACCGGGCCCGTTCGCACGTCCGGACGGTGCTCGCCCGAGGGCGAGACGGTCAGCGGCCGCGCAGCCGCTTCTGGATGCTGCGCAGCGCCAGGCCGGCCACCCAGGCGGCGCCGGCCCACGACGCGGTCTTCATGCCCCGGCCCGCGACGCGGCGCCCGCGCCCGCGGAACTCGCGGATGGGCCAGCCCACCTCCTTGGCGTGCCGGCGCAGCCGCGTGTCGGGGTTGATGGGGCACGGGTGCCCGACGGTGCGCATCATCGGCAGGTCGTTGAGCGAGTCGCCGTACGCGTACGAGGCGGACAGGTCGATGCCCTCGCGCTCGGCGAGCTCGCGCACCGCGGCGCCCTTCGCCTCGCCGTGCATGAGGTCGCCCACGAGGCGGCCCGTGTAGAACCCGCCGGAGTGCTCCGCGATGGTGCCGAGGCAGCCGGTCGCACCGAGCCGGCGCGCGATGAGGCCGCCGATCTCCACGGGGGTCGCGGTCACGAGCCACACCTGGTCGCCGGCGGCGAGGTGCTCGTCGAGCAGCCGCTTGGTGCCGGGGAAGATGCGCAGCTCGAGGACGGTGTCGTACACGTCCTCGCCCACGGCGGTGATCTCCGCCACGGACCGGCCGGCGATGAGCGACAGCGCACGGCTGCGCACCGACTCGATCTGCGTGCGCGACTCCCCGAAGACCAGGTACTTCGCCTGGATGAGCGCGAACCGCACCAGGTCGCGGGTCCCGAAGAACCGGCGCTGGTAGAGGGCGCGTGCCAGGTGGAACGCGCTGGCGCCGCGGATGATCGTGTTGTCGACGTCGAAGAACGCTGCGGCGCGCACCGGCGTGGACGACTCGGCGGGCGACGGCATGCGGTCCACTGTATCGGCGCGGCTAGGCTTGGCCGGTGAGCATGCCGCAGGGATCCGCAGGTGAACCCCGGGTGCTGCTGTACACGAGGCAGGGCTGCCACCTGTGCGAGGAGGCTCGGGCGGTGGTCGCGGACGTGTGCGAGGCAGCGGGGGAGGCATGGCGCGAGATCGACATCGAGGTCGACGACGCGCCGGGCGGTGATCTGGTGGGAAGGTACGGGGACTACGTGCCCGTCGTCGAGGTGGACGGCGTGCAGCAGGGCTTCTGGCGGGTGGACGGCGCGCGGCTCGCGCGCCGGCTGGCGCGCTGAGCCCGGGGAGGACGACGGGGTGATCCAGCAGTGATCGAGCTCGGTGAGGCGACGGTGCCGGCCGCGACGGTGGCGAGGCTGCCGTACTACCTGCGCGCCCTGCGCGACCTGGCGGAGGCGGGCGTGACGACGACGTCGTCGTCGGAGCTGGCCGAACGGTCCGGGGTGGGGTCGGCGCAGCTGCGCAAGGACCTGTCGTACCTGGGGTCGTTCGGCACGCGCGGCGTGGGCTACGACGTCCAGTCGCTGGCGCAGTACATCGCCTCCGCGCTGGGCCTGGGGTCCGAGCACCGCCTGGCGATCGTCGGCATCGGCAACCTGGGGCACGCCCTGGCGAACTACTCGGGGTACGCGGCGCGCGGCTTCCAGGTGGTGGCCCTGCTGGACGCCGACCCGCAGGTCGTGGGCCGCACGGCGGCGGGTCTGGCGATCGAGCACGTCGACCGGCTCGAGGAGGTGCTGGCGGGCACGGGCGTGTCGATGGTGGTGCTGGCCACCCCCGGTCCGGTGGCGCAGCCGATCGCCGAGCGTGTCGTCGCCTGCGGGGTGCGCGAGATCCTGTCGTTCGCGCCCGTGGCGCTGCAGCTGCCCGACGACGTCGTCGTGCGCTCGGTCGACGTGGCGGGCGAGCTCCAGATCCTCGCGTTCCACGCCGCCGCCCGCGCCGCGACCAACGGCACCACCGCGAGGTAGTCCCGGAATCGCCGAGGTAGTTCGAGAATCGCCGAGGTAGTTCGAAGGGGCGGCCCGCAGAAGTGCGGAC
>NZ_JBSGUW010000025.1:0-13150 GCF_053608125.1 Isoptericola sp. NPDC055063
GGGGTGCGGGCGCCCGCCGGCCGGACGGCGCCCGAGCCCGTGCGCCGCGCGGTCGTGGTCCGGCCGCCGACGCCGCCCCGCGGCGTCGCGGGGTTCGTGTTACGCACCGTGCCCCGCCCGGAGGCCGGCCGGGCCGCGCCGCGCGCGCCCGACGCGGAGCCGGACGCGGCGCGCGGCGCGGAGCCGGACGAGGTGCGCGGCGCGGAGCCGGACGAGGTGCGGGAGGAGCTCACCCCCCGAGTCTGCGGGGCAGCCGCCCGCCCCGAGCGACCCTGGACCGGGCGTGTCGCACGCCCGGCCGCCGAGCCGCGCCCGTTCCCGCGCCCGTTCCCGCGCCCGTTCCCGGACCCGCTGCCGGCGCCCCGCGCCGACCCGGGCGCGCGTCGCTCGCTCACCGGTTCCCCGCGGTGCCCGCCTTCGCGTCGCCCTCGCCGATGCCGACGGTGGCGCGCTTCTCGATGCTGATCATCGTCGGGTCCTGCGCCGGGACCATGCCGAGGTCGGTGGCGCGCTTCGCGAGGGACGCCTCTGCGGCGCGCAGGTCCTCCTGCTTGCCCTGCACGTCCTGTGCGACCTGGCCGACCTGGGCCTGCAGCCGCGCCGCCTCGTAGGACCCGCGCGCCATCGACGTGTTCAGGAGCAGGGCCGCAAGCAGCGCCCCGGCGAGGATGAGCGCGCACAGCACGAGGAAGGGCACGCCCGACGTCGCCTGGAGCGGTGCCCGGACGGCGTCGAGCCGTCGCCCCCGGTCGGCGGCGCCGCCCGGCAGCGAGGTCAGCGGCGCGCGGCGGGGTGCCGCGGCGGGACGGGTCCCGGGGGTGGCGGGGGCACGCAGGGCGCTCATCGGCGGTCCTCCTTGGTGGGGCGCGCCGCGGTCGGGCGCTTGGTGGTCGGACGCCTGGTGGTCGCGGGCGTCGTGCGCAGGTGGTCGGGGGTGGGACGGACGCGGCGCGCCGCCCGCAGCCGCACCGAGGCGGCGCGCGGGTTGCGCTCGAGCTCGGCCTCGTCGGCCTCCTCGGCCCCCCGCGTCAGGGCCTCGAGGTACGGCTTGTGGGTCTCGGGCTCCACGGGGAGGCCCGCCGGTGCGCTCGACGTCGTGCCGCGCGCCAGGGCCCGCTTGACGATGCGGTCCTCCAGCGACTGGTAGGACTCGACGACGATCCGGCCGTTCGTGGCCAGCGCCTCGATCGCCGCGGGGACGGCGCGCTCCAGCACCTCGAGCTCGCCGTTCACCTCGATCCGCAGCGCCTGGAACGTGCGCTTCGACGGGTTGCCGCCCGTCTTGCGGGCGGCGGCCGGGATGGACGCGCGCACGAGGTCCGCGAGCTCGCCCGTCCGCTCCCACGGGCGCTCCTCGCGCCGTCGCACGATCGCCCGGGCGACGCGCGGCGCGAACCGCTCCTCGCCGTACTCCCGCAGCAGCCGGGCGATGGCGCGCTCGTCGTAGGAGTTGAGGACGTCGGCGGCCGTGATGCCGCGCGTCTGGTCCATCCGCATGTCGAGGGGCGCGTCCTGCGCGTAGGCGAAGCCGCGGTCGGCCTCGTCGAGCTGCAACGAGGACACCCCGAGGTCCATGAGGACGCCCTGCACGCCGTCGAGCCCGAGCTCCGCGACGACGTCGCCGATCTCGTCGTACACCGCGTGCACCGGGGTGAAGCGCTCCCCGAAGCGGGCCAGCCGCTCGGACGCCAGGCGCAGCGCCTGCGTGTCCCGGTCGATGCCCACGACCCGGGCCGTCGGGACCTGCTCCAGCACGGCCTCGGTGTGCCCGCCCATGCCCAGCGTGCAGTCGACCAGCACGCTGCCCGGCTCCACCAGCGCGGGCGCGAGGAGGTCCACGCACCGCTGGAGAAGCACGGGCAGGTGACGGTCGCCCGTCGCACGCGCATCGTCCGGTGTCGTCATCGGTGGCTCTCCTCTCGGTGCTCGTCGGTGCTCGTCGGTGCTCGTCAGTGCTCGTCGTCGGTCGTCCGCGTCGTCCGCGGTCGCCCTGTGATGCTCGGGCCCCGCCCGGCCAGGTCTCCCTCCGCGCCGTTCTGGCGCCGGGGAAGTGCGCCAGACCCTCGCGGGAGGAGGCCTCGTCGTGCGGGGCCCGGGTGACGCCCGTGGAGGCGCCGGTGCTGCTGTGCGGTTGTGGTCGGTCAGAACTGCAGGTCGGGGAAGATCTGCTCGGACGTCTCGGAGTACGACGACTCCTGCTCGGCCAGGTAGGTCTCCCAGGTGGTCCGGTCCCAGACCTCCACGCGGGTGCCGGCGCCGATCACGGCGACGTCCCGGTCGAGACCGGCGTACGTGCGCAGGGCGGCCGGGATGACGACCCGCCCCTGCTTGTCCGGCAGCTCGTCGCTCGCACCCGACAGGAACACGCGGAGGTAGTCGCGCGCCTGCCGGCTGGTCACGGGGGCCTGCCGCACCTGCTCGTACATGCGGCCGAACTCGTCCATGGGGAGGAGGAAGAGGCAGCGCTCCTGCCCCCTCGTCATGACGAGGCCGGGAGCGAGTCGGGCCCGGAACTTCGCGGGGAGGATCAGCCGGCCCTTCTCGTCGAGCTTGGGGGTGTAGGTGCCCAGCAGCAGCCCGGCCCCCGGAAACGTGTCCTCCAGACCTGCCACGGCTCGCACCTCCCCTCGCGCTCCCGCATCCTCCACGCTACTCCACTTTGCTCCACCAGGCGCGGCAAAGGATGGGCAGTTCTCCCCATCTCACCCGCTCCGCGCACAGTCCCCACACATCGCCCCAGGTCAGGGCGCCGGGGCCCGGTGCAGGCCCCGGTGGAGCGCGGTGGAGGGCGTGCGCCGACCCGGCCCCGGACGGTCTCCCAACCGGGCCCCGCACGAGGGCCCGCGGCCGGTCCGGTCGGCCCGCCCCCGCGCCGCCGCGGCCGGCCGGCGGGTCGTGGAGGAGGGTGGAGCGGGTGATCCGGGTGATCGACGTCACGCGGGGCCGTGATTCCACTAGGCTGCGAGGACCGTCACGAGCACGTGAACCGGAGGTCACCCGTGCACCCAGAACCCGTCTCCCCCACGCTCGCCGGCGCACGCACGGAGACGGAGGACACCTCGGGCCGCGCCCACGCGGACGGCGCCGACCCGGCCGCCCTGGCGCGCGACCTCGACGCGCTCGTCGCCGCGACGACGCGGGTGCGCGAGGCCGTCGACTCGGTCGTCTCCGGTCGCCCGGGCCTCGCCGAGATCACGGTCGCCGTCCTGATCGCCGAGGGTCACCTGTTGATCGAGGACGTCCCGGGAGTCGGCAAGACCACCCTCGCCAAGGCGCTGGCCCGCAGCATCGACTGCCGCGTGGGCCGCATCCAGTTCACCCCGGACCTGCTGCCGAGCGACCTCACGGGCGTCAACATCTTCCGCACGTCCACCCACGACTTCGAGTTCCGGCCCGGCCCGGTGTTCAACAACGTCGTCATCGGCGACGAGATCAACCGCGCCTCGCCCAAGACCCAGTCGGCGCTCCTCGAGTGCATGGAGGAGGGCCAGACCACGATCGACGGGACCACCCACACGCTCCCGCGGCCGTTCCTCGTCGTCGCCACCCAGAACCCGGTGGAGATGGAGGGCACGTACCCGCTGCCCGAGGCGCAGCGCGACCGCTTCATGGCCCGTCTCACCGTCGGCTACCCCGACACGGACGCCGAGCTGCAGATGCTCGACCGGCAGGAGTCCGCCGACCCGCTCGCCCACCTGTCCCCCGTCACCACGGGCGACGACATGGTGCGCTACGCCGAGGTCGTGCGGGCCGTGTACGCCGCCGCGCCCGTGAAGCAGTACGTGCTCGATCTCGTCGGCGCGACCCGCGGCCACGACGGCCTCCGCCTGGGCGCGTCCCCGCGCGCCTCGCTGCAGCTCCTGCGCGCGGCGAAGGCCGTCGCCGCCATGGCGGGCCGCACGCACGTGCTCCCGGACGACGTCCAGGGCCTGGCCGTCCCCGTCCTCGCGCACCGCCTCATCCTCAGCACCGAGTCGCGGCTCGGCGGCGTGACCCCCGAGCACGTCGTCGAGGAGATCGTCCGGCGCACGGACGTGCCCGGCGGGCGCACGGTGTCCGCGCTCCCGCCGGCCGGGTCGGTCGCGCGCCCCTCGCGCGGCCGGTAGGGCGCCGACCATGACCGGCGACGACGCCGCCCGGCCCGCACCGGGCCGCGCCGAGACCGGCGCGCCCGGCCCGACCCCGCCCGCCGCGGCAAGGGACGACGCGCACCCCGCGCTGCGGCGTCTCGCCCGCGTCCGCCCCACCCGCCGCGGCACGGCGCTGCTGGTCGCGGGCCTCGTGCTCGCGGCGCTCGGGGCGTTCCTCGAGCTGCCCGACGTCGTCGGGCTCGGCGCGGCCGCCGTGCTGGCCGTCCTGCTCGCCTGGGCGCTCATGGGGACGCAGCGCCTCGACGCCGGCCGCGGCGCGCTGGTCGTCACGCGCGAGCTCACGCCGAACCCGGTGGTGCGCGACCAGACCGCGTCCGTCCGCCTCGTCGTGGGCGCCCGGGCCCGCACCGGCGCCGCCTACGAGCGGCTCGCGCGGCTGAAGCTCTCGGAGCAGGCGGCGCACGAGCTCGCCGGGCCGCACGGCATCCGCGCCCGCGTCACGGCGCACGCGGACCGCATCACGGTCTCGTACGCGCTCACCCCCTCCCGGCGCGGGCGCTGGCCGCTCGGCCCGCTGCTCACCACCCGCACCGACGTCTTCGGCCTGGTCCGGACCACGCAGCCCCTCGGCGTCGCGACGAAGGTCGCCGTCTGGCCGCGCACCGTCGAGCTGCCCACCCGCACCCGGGTCCTCGGCGAGGTCGACCGCGCCGCCACCGGGGCACGCTTCGCCTCGACCGACGACTCCGTGCTGCGCGAGTACGTCTCCGGTGACGACCCCCGCCGCGTGCACTGGGCCGGGTCGGCCCGGCAGGGGCGCCTCATGGTCCGCGCGGACGAGAGCGCCGGCGTGCGGCCGGTGACCGTGCTGCTGGACCGGTCCCTGCTGCCGCCGCCCGTGGACCCGCGCACCGGGGTCTGGCCGTCGTCGCGCGGCGCCCGCACGCACGCGGACGGCGAGCGGGCCGTGGAGCTCGCCGCGTCGATCGCCGTGTCCTTCCTCGAGGCGGGGCACCCCGCCCGCCTGGTGCCCACCGGCACCGGCCCCGTGCCCGTGCCGTTCGCCGCGGGCGCGCGCACGGGCCGCGCGACGATCCTCGACCAGGCCGTCGACCTGCACGGCCACCGCGGCGCGGCCGACGCCGAGCGCGCCGTCCTGGAGACCGTCCGCTCCCTGCGTGCCAACCGCGCGCAGGACGAGGTCCTCGTCGCGGTCCTCGGCCCGCAGCCCGAGGCCGCCCTGCGGGAGATCGCCGAGCTCGGCGTCGAGGGCACCTGCTGGGCGCTCGTCGTCGCCCTCCCCGAGGCGCGCTCCCGCGAGGCCGCCGCGCTGACGGGCGCCGAGGCCGTCGTGGGCGACCTGCGCGCCGCGGGCTGGCGGGTCGCGACGTGCCCGCCCGGCACCCCACCGGACCGCGCCTGGGCGCTGCTCGCCGAGGGGATCGCATGATCCCCGCCCACGCGGGCCCGACCGCCCGCACCATCGCCTCCGGGGTGCTCGTCGCCGTCGCGGTCGCGGCGTCGATGCTCGCCCTCACCAGCGTCGTGGTCCCCGGCGGCTGGACGCGCGCCGGGCTGGTCGGCATCCTCCTCGTCAGCGCGACGACCGTCACCACGCGGGTGGTCCTCGAGCGCCGAGCACGCGCCCGCGGACGCCGCCCGCGCGAGACGGGGAGCGGGTGGCCCACCCTCCTCGGGGCCGTCGTCGCGGCCTGGTTCCTGGCCGCACGCTTCGGCGGTCCGACCGCCGACCCCACGTTCTTCGTCACCCCCGAGCACGTCTCGCGGGTGGTGGCCCGGCTCGGCGAGGCCGGCGAGATCGCCCGTACGGAGGTCGCGCCCGTCGCGGGCAGCGTGCCGATCGGCCTGCTCGCGGTGGGAGGCACCCTCCTCGTGCTCCTCCTCGCCGACGCGATCGCCGGTGCTCTGCGGCGGCCCGCCGGCGCGGGCCTGCCGCTCCTGGCCCTCTGGGCGCCTCCCCTCGTCCTGACCGGGCGGGTGCCGTGGGGCGTGTTCGTGGTGACCGTGACCGCCCTCCTGCTGCTCCTGACCATCGACGGCCCTCTCGCGGCGCGGTCCCGGCGCCAGGAACGCACCCCCGGCCCGGTGCGCCGCGCCGAGCGCTCCCGCGCCGTGGCCACGACGGCGGCCGCGACGGCACTCGCCGTGGTGGCGGGCCTCGTCGGCAGCGCGTCGGCCGCCCTCCCGGGCGGGCCCACCGGCTGGTACCGCGCCTTCACGACGACCGGCGACACGATCCGCCTCGCCGAGGACCTCGACATCCTGCGCAGCCTCACCGAGCGGTCGAGCTCCGTGGTGCTCACGTACGACACCGGGTCCGACGCCGACGTCGGCCCGCTGCGCAGCTACACCGCCACCGCCTTCGACGGGCGTCGCTGGCAGCGCGGGGAGGAGCGCGCCGGCCGCGACTTCGGCGCCGACGACGTCCTGTGGCCCGACGACCCGCCCTCCGGGAAGAGCACCGTCCGCTCGGTGGCCCTCGAGGTCGGCGAGCTGCGGGACGACAAGCTCCCCCTCACCATCGACCCCCGTGCGGTGGACGCCGGCGACGCGGGCGGGAGCTGGGGCTACGACCCGATCCGCGACGAGGTCGTGGGCGGGCTCACCGGTGCCGGCGACTCGTACACGCTCACCGTGCACGAGCGCGACCTGACCCCCGACCGGCTGCGGGACGCCCCCGCCGCCGACCTCGACCCGATCTACACCCAGGTGCCCGACACGGCCCACGCGGGCGACGTCGAGGAGGCGGCCCGCGACGTCGTCGACGACGCCGACACCGTGTACGACCAGGCCGTGGCCCTCCAGCGCTGGCTGCGCGACCCGACCCGGTTCACCTACTCGACCACCATCCCGCGCGGCGGCACCGGCGACCCCGTCTGGGACTTCCTGCAGAACCGCACGGGGTACTGCATCCAGTTCGCCACGACGATGGTGGTCATGGCCCGGTCCCTCGGGATCCCGGCGCGCATCGCCGTCGGTTACCTGCCCGGCGACCGCACCGGCGACACCACCTGGCAGATCACCGGGCAGGACTCGCACGCCTGGCCGGAGATCTACTTCCCCGGTTCGGGTTGGGTGCGGTTCGAGCCCACGCCGGCCCAGCAGACCGGGAGCGCGCCCGCGTACACGACGCCGCGCGTGCAGGGTCAGCCGGCGCCCGCGCCGACGTCCGGCGACCTCCGGGACCACCGGCCCACCAGCGACTCGACGGCGACGGACGAAGCCACACCCACGGCCTCCACGGCGGTGTCGGCGACGCCGATCGTCGACACCGGGCTCCCCGCCTGGGTGTGGATCACGGCCGGCTCCCTCATCGTCCTGCTCGCCGGCGGGCTGGTGCTCCTCCTGGCGCGTCGACGACGGGCCTCGCAGGACCTGGACCCGGAGCTGGCGTGGCAGCAGGTGCTCGGCGCCCTCGCGTCCGAGGGGGTCCGCCTCCCGCCGGACACGACGCTCCGCCGGGCGCCCGAGGTGATCTCCTCGGCGGTGACCACCCGGTCCGGCCGGTCCCTGACTCCCGAGGTGCTCGCGGACCTGACCGTGCTGGCCGGGGCGGCCGAGCAGAGCCGGTACGCGCGCGACCCCGACGCCCCCGCGCAGGACGAGCTGGAGCGCCTCACCGACGCCGTCACCGCCGGGCTCGGCGAGACGCTCGGCGCGCGCTGACGACCGCCGGGGACTGACGGGGACCGGAGACACGGGACACGAGGCCCGGAGATCGAGCACAGGCGCCCGCACACACGGGCCTGCACACACGGGCCTGAAGCCCACGGAGCCGGCACACCCCGTGCCGGAGCCCCAGGGCCGGAGACATGCAGGAGCAGGGCCGAAGGCATGCAGGAGCCCGGCCGGTCGTTGGACCGGTCGGGCTCCTGCGGTGTTCAGGTGGGCCGCGGTGCCGGACGCCGGGGGTCCGCCCCGGTCACCCGGCGCCTCCCTCGGCGCCGGGCCTCAGCGCCCCTGGTCGCGACGACGCTCCCAGCGCTCCTCGAGCCGGGAGAGGAAGCCTTCCTTCTTCGCCGCCGGCGCGGGTCGAGGGGCCGGCTGACCGGTGCGGGCCCGGTCAGGATTGGACGTCGGGTCGATCGTGCCGTCGGGGCGGACGACGCCCGTGGGGCCGGACTTCGACCGGCGGGGAGCGGCGAACGCATACGCGACCCCGGCGAACATGAGGACGAAGCCGGCGACGCCGACCCAGGCCTCCGAGCTCGCGGCACCGAGCACGAGAAGCAACAGCCCCGCGACGACTCCTACGCCGGCCAGGACATACCGCAGGGGCGACCGGCGGCGCGCCTGCTGCAGGGTGTTGGCCAGACGGGGGTCGTCGCTGCTCAGCGCGCGCTCCATCTGCTCCAGCACTCGCTGCTCGTACTCGGACAGTGGCATCGAGTCCCCCCGGGTCTCGCGGTGGAACGGTAACCCCCTCAGGATATGCCTGCGCTGCCCGGCGCGGTAGTCGGCGAGGGTGAACCCCGACCCCGACCCGAGCCGGCGCCGAGCGTGATCGCCGAGCTCCCGAACCGCTCCCGCACCGCGTCGAGCGCCAGCTCGGCCTCGCGCCGCGCCTCCTGCCGCGGATCTACGGCCTCGTCGAGGGTCACCTGCTCCGCCAGACCGGACCTGACCTGCAGGTTCTCTCCGCGGACACCGACCAGCCGGACGGGCAGCCCGCGAAGGTCCGCGGCGCGCAGGAGCTCTCGCGCGACGAGATGGATCTCCCGGGCGACGTCCGTGGGCCCGTCGAGGGTGCGGGACCGGGTCAGCGTGCGGAAGTCGCTGGTGCGCACCTTGACGGCGACGGTGCGCGCGACGACGCCCTGGTGGCGCATCCTGGCGGCGACTCGGTCCGCGAGAAGCAGCATCCGGTGCTCCACCTCGCCCAGGTCCCACAGGTCGCGCTCGAACGTGGTCTCGGCCCCCACGCTGCGCTCCTCGTGCCCGGGGACGACGGGCCGCGGGTCCCGTCCCCAGGCCAGGTCGTGCAGGTGCGCGCCGGCCACCGACCCGACGGCCGCCTGGAGGGTGGGCACGTCGGTGTCCGCGAGCTCGGCGACCGAGGTGATGCCCCACCGGGCGAGCGCTGCCTCCGTCTTCTCCCCCACGCCCCACAGCGCGCCGACGGGCAGCGTGCGCAGGAAGGGCACCGTGGCGCCTGCCGGCACCAGCAGCATCCCGTCGGGCTTGGCGTGGGTCGAGGCGAGCTTCGCGACGAACTTGTTCTGCGCGACGCCGACCGAGCACGTGATCCCGTGCTCCGCGCGGACCTGCTCGCGCAGCCGGGCACCGATCTCCGTCGGAGCCCCGAGGCGACGCCGCGCCCCGCTCACGTCGAGGAAGGCCTCGTCGACCGAGATGCGCTCCACCAGGGGCGTGATGGTGGAGAGCAGCTCCATGACCGACTCCGACACGTCGTGGTACAGCCGGTGGTCCGGCGGCACCACGACGGCCTGCGGGCACAGCCGCAGGGCGGCCGGCATCGACATCGCCGAGCGGACCCCGAACGCGCGCGCCTCGTAGGTCGCGGCGAGGACGACACCCCGCTCGCGGCCCCCCACGATCACGGGTCTCCCGCGGAGCTCCGGCCGGCGCACGAGCTCGCAGGACGCGAAGAACGCGTCCATGTCGACGTGCAGCACGGACGTACCCGACTCGTCCGAACCCCAGTCGCGGAACGCCTCGGCCGCCCGCGGGCCTCGGCTCACGACGCCGCCGGGGCGACCGCGAGCGGCCGGGCGAACCCGGCACGCGGGTCGACCAGCAGGCCGACCTCGTCGCGGAAGTCCTCCGCGCACGCGACCAGCTCGGCGGCGCGGTGCGCGTCGACCTCGGGCTCGAGCCCCGCCTCCACGGCGGCCCGCACCCGGGCGCCCGACGCGAAGTACCCGGACCAGGCGGCGAGGTCCGGCTCCACGAGCGCGAGCATGTCCCAGACGGAGCGGGCCCGCGAGCGTGCCGAGGGGCGGCCCCGCAGCGCGACGACCGCGGCCGCCGCGCGGAGCGCCGCGAGGTGGGCGTGCACGAAGCGGTCCGCCGGGTCCGACGCCGTCGACGCCTGCGCGAGCTCGGCGTCCGAGCGGTCCAGCAGGCTGACCACCTCGGGGCTCGGGGGCAGCACCCCCACGCCGACCGGGCCACGACCGCCCGGCGTCCTGGCAGATCCCGTACGAGCCGACATCCTGCACCTCCCGTGCTCCGCGGCCTTCCCCGCGTCCGACCCAAGTGTCGAACACCTGTTCGATTTCTGTCAACCGCCGGGCCGAGGCCCGGCGCCGGCCGCCGAGCGGGGAGACTGGGACCCATGTCCCGCACCTCCCGAGGCGGCTCCCGCCCCGACCGCCGGTCCGGCCGACGCCACCCAGCATCCTCCGACGTACCGACACTCCCCGACGGCGAGGTGCCGATCGACACCGGCACGGCCCGGGTCGAGCGCGACCCCGACCACCCCGACCGCGTGACGCTGCACGTCAACGGCGTGCCGAGCTCCGCCCTCGACCTCGCCGACCCCGGCTTCCTCGCCTTCGAGTACATGCAGCAGATTGCCGCGGTCCTGGCCGGGCTCCCCGACGGCCCGCTCCGCGTGCTGCACCTCGGGGCGGCTGGGTGCGCGCTCGCCCGGCACGTCGAGCACGAGCGGCCCGACTCGCGCCAGCTCGGCGTCGACGTCGATGCCCGCCTGCTCGAGCTCGTCCGGGGGTGGTTCGCGCTGCCGCGGGCGCCCCGGCTGCGGCTGCGGGCGGACGACGCGGGCCACGCCCTGGCGTCCCTCGCACCGGAGTCGTTCGACGTCGTCGTGCGCGACGTCTTCGCCGGCGACCGCACCCCCGACCACCTGGCCGACGCCGGCTTCGCCGCCGCCGCGCACCGGGTGCTGCGACCGGGCGGCGTGCTGCTGGCGAACTGCGCGGACCGGCCCCCGCTGCACCTCGCGCGCCGCGAGGTCGGGCACCTGGCGGCCGCGTTCGGCCCCGACGCGGTGCAGGACGGCCGGGTCGGGGTGCTCGCCGAGCACGCCATCCTCAAGGGGCGCCGCTACGGCAACGTGGTCCTCGTGGCCGTGCGGCCCGAGCCCGAGGAGGACGACGGTGCCGGGGCACCCCCGACGGCGCCCGACCTGGACGATGCCGCGCTCGCGCGCCGCCTGCGCAGCCTGCCCGTGCCCGCGCGGCTCCTGGTCGGGGACGAGCTGGCCCGGTTCGCCGGCGCCTGAAGGCCCCCGCGCACGACGACGGCCGCGCCCCCACGCCGGGACGCGGCCGTCGTCAGACGTGCCGGGGACTCAGAGCGGGACGACCTGCTCCGCCTGCGGACCCTTGGGGCCCTGGGTGATCTCGAACTCGACCCGCTGGGCCTCGTCGAGGGAGCGGTACCCCTGCGACTGGATCGCGGAGTAGTGCACGAAGACGTCGGCACCGCCGTCGTCCTGGGCGATGAAGCCGTAGCCCTTCTCGGAGTTGAACCACTTCACAGAACCTTGCGCCATGCTGATCCTTCGACCTTCCGTCACAACGGTCACGGGCACACCGGGCGGCCACCCGTCGCTGCACAGGCCGCCGCCGCGGTTCCTGCGAGGAACGCCTCTGCAACGCGGTCAGTGTGGCACGGACCACACCGTCGTGCCACGGATATGCCGCGCAACGACCATTGCGGGCGTCAGTCGTCGTCGCGCTGGGCCAGGAACCTCTCGAACTCGGCGCCGAGCTCCTCGGCCGTGGGCAGCGGCGCCTGCTCGGCGAGCAGGCTCGGGCGGCCCACCGACCGCGTGAAGGCGTCGTACTGCTCCTCGAGCGCCCGGACGACGGCCTTGACCTCGGTGGACTCCCCGACCTGCTTCTCCACCTCGATCGTCGCGTCGGCCGCGGCCTCGGCCAGGAGGCCGGTCGCCAGGTCGAGACCCGTGGCGCGCTCCACGTGCCGCAGCGCCACCACCGCGGCCGGGGCGTAGCGCGACTGCGCCAGGTAGTGCGGCACGTGGACGGTGAACCCGATCGCGTCGTGCCCTGCCTCGCCGAGGCGGTACTCCAGCAGCGCGGCCAGCGAGCCCGGGACGCGCACGGTCCCGAAGAACGACGTGTAGTCCTCGACCAGGCCCGGCCGCGTGCCGTGTGCCGTCAGGGAGAGCGGCCGCGTGTGCGGCACGCCCATCGGGATGCCGTGGAAGCCGACCGTCAGCGAGACGTCGAACCGCTCCACGAGCCCCTTCACCGCCGCGACGACGCGCTCCCACTGCAGGTCCGGCTCGGAGCCGTGCAGCAGCAGGAAGCCCGTCCCCTCCCGGTCCGCCACGTGGTCGAGCACGAGGAACGGCTCGTCGTACGACGACCACCGGTCGGCGTCGAAGGTCATCCCGACCCGCTTGGAGCGGTAGTCCAGCAGCCGGTCGACGTCGAACGTCACGAGGCGGGTGGTGGTCAGCTCGTCGGTGACGTGGTCCACGGCGATCTCGGCCGCGGAGCCGGCGTCGACGAACCCGTCGAGGGCGTGCAGCAGCACGGGTCCGTCGCCGGTCGACGGGGCGTCGGGCCCACGGCGGGGCAGGACGCGCTCGACGGCGGCCTCGTCGACCTCGTAGATGCTCTGCGGGTCCAGCAACGGTGTCCTCCTCGGGTTCCGGCTCGCGCCGGCGGGCTCGCGCCCGCAGGAGTGACAACCGTCCCGCCGCCAGGATCCTTCCCGGCCGTCGGCACCGCCGTCGCACCGTGCCGCGGTGGCCCGCGGTCAGCGGCGCGGCAGGCGCACCACGGTGACGAAGAAGTCGTCGATCTGGCGGACCACCTGGATGAACCGGTCGAAGTCCACCGGCTTGGTCACGTACGCGTTCGCGTGCAGCGAGTACGAGCGGAGCACGTCCTCCTCCGCCTCCGAGGTCGTGAGCACGACCACGGGGATGTGCTTCAGCCGCTCGTCGGCCTTGACCGCGGCGAGCACCTCCCGGCCGTCCATCCGCGGCAGGTTGAGGTCGAGGAGGATGAGGTCGGGCGTCGGGGCGTCCTCGTGCTCGCCCTCCTTGCGCAGGTACGCCATCGCGCTGACACCGTCGG
>NZ_JBSGUW010000026.1:0-6186 GCF_053608125.1 Isoptericola sp. NPDC055063
GGCCCGCACATGGTGCGGACCGCCCCTTCGAACTACCTCGGCGAGTTGTGAACTACCTCGGCGAGAGGGTCACATCTTGTGGCCGGCGGAGCGCAGCTGCTGCGCGGCCTCGACGATGCGGGCGGCCATGCCGGCCTCGGCCAGCTTGCCCCAGGCGCGCGGGTCGTACGCCTTCTTGTTGCCGACCTCGCCGTCGATCTTGAGGACGCCGTCGTAGTTCTTGAACATGTGCTCGACGACCGGGCGCGTGAACGCGTACTGGGTGTCGGTGTCGATGTTCATCTTGATGACGCCGTTGTCGACGGCCTCCGAGATCTCCTCGGCCGTGGAGCCCGAACCACCGTGGAACACGAGGTCGAACGGGTTCTGGACGCCGATCTCGTCGCCCACGGCCTTCTGGATGTCCGCGAGGATCGACGGGCGCAGCTTCACGGCACCCGGCTTGTACACGCCGTGCACGTTGCCGAAGGTGAGGGCCGTCAGGTAGCGGCCCTTCTCGCCGGCGCCGAGCGCCTTGACGGTGGCGAGGCCGTCCTCGGCCGTCGTGTAGAGCTTGTCGTTGATGGCGGCCTCGTGACCGTCCTCCTCGCCGCCGACGACGCCGACCTCGATCTCGAGGATGGTGCGCGCCGCCTGCGACAGCTCGAGGAGCTCCGCGGCGATGACGAGGTTCTCCTCCAGCGGGATGTCCGAGCCGTCGAACATGTGCGACTGGAAGGTCGGGTTCTTGCCGGCCTTGACCTGCTCCGCCTCGAGGGCGAGCAGCGGGCGCACCCAGGAGTCGAGGTTCTTCTTGACGCAGTGGTCGGTGTGGATCGCGATGTTCACCGAGTAGTTCTTCGCGACCTCGGTGGCGTAGGCGGCCAGGGCCAGCGAGCCGACGACACGGTCCTTGATCGTGGCGCCCGAGGCGTACTCGCCGCCCCCGACGGAGACCTGGATGATGCCGTCCGACTCGGCCTCGGCGAAGCCCTGGAGCGCGGCGGTGACGGTCTGCGACGACGTGATGTTGACGGCGGGGTAGGCGAACTTGCCGGCCTTCGCCCGGTCGATCATCTCGGCGTAGACCTCGGGGGTTGCGATAGGCATCTGCGGTACTCCAATGACGGGGCGTACGAGGATGCAGCGGGCTTCGTCGCGACGGGCGCCGTGCGACCCGCATGCACCCGGATTTTCTCACGACGGAGTCGTGCGAGTCACATGCCGTCGGCTGGGTGAGACGGCGGGAGCCACCTCGACGCCCACGCGTGCATCGCGATCGCCCCGGCGGCGCCCGCGTTGAGGGAGCGCGTGGAGCCGTGCTGGGTGATGTGCAGGACGACGTCGCACGCCTCCTGGGCCTCCGCCGTGAGGCCCGTGGACTCCTGCCCGAGCAGCAGCACGCACCGCGCCGGCAGCACGTAGCCCTCCAACGGCACCGACCCGGGCACGTTGTCGATCCCGACCACGGGCAGGGCGGCGCCGTCGTCCGCCGACGCCGCCCACGCCGCGAGCGCCGGCGCGTCCGGGTGGTGGTGGACGTGCAGGTAGCGGTCCGTCACCATGGCGCCGCGCCGGTTCCACCGTCGCCGTCCGACGACGTGCACGCCGGCGGCGTTGAAGGCGTTGGCGGTGCGCACCACCGAGCCGATGTTGAGGTCGTGCGCCCAGTTCTCGATGGCCACGTGGAGCTGCCGGTCGGCGGGGCGGCGCGCGTCGAGGTCGGCGACCACCGCTTCGACGGTCCAGTACCGGTACGGGTCGACGACGTTGCGCCGGTCGCCGTGCGCCAGCAGGTCCGGGTCGTAGCGAGGGTCCGGGGCGCCGTCGGGCGTGCGCGGCCACGCGTCCGGGCCGCCGGGCCACGGGCCGACACCGACCTCGCGCTCCGCCGCGCGCTCGGCCTGGGGCTCGGGCTCGGGCTCGGTCCCGCTCACCGGCCGGCCAGCCACTCGTCGTAGGTGGTGGTGCCGACGGCTGCGCCGGGCACGAGGTTGCGGCCCGCGCGGAAGAACTCGCCGAGCGGCCCCGGCAGCGGCACCCCGACCAGCACCCGGCGCGACCCGTGCGCCCGCCGCCAGGCGCGCGCCATGGTGCGGGCGTCCAGCACCTGCGGGCCGCCGACGGTCGCGGTCGGGGCACCGCTCGGCCCGGTCGCTGGGGCGACGCCGAGCGGGTCGTCGCCCTGCGCGGCGTCGACGAGGGCGCGGGCGACGTCGCGCAGGTCGATCGTCTGGAAGCGGCAGCCGCGCGGGTACGGCAGCAGGCCGAGCCGCGACCAGGCGCCCAGCCGGCTGTCGGTGCCGAAGAAGATGCCGAGGAAGTCGTGGAACTGCGTGGCCCGCACGACCGTCGCCGGGGCGGGCCCGGCCGCATACACGCGCTCCTGCTCGGCGTGAGCGCGGTAGTACGGGTAGCCGCTCCGGTCCACCCCGGCGATCGACAGCACGACGACGCGGCCCACCCCCGCGCGACCGGCCGCCTCCGCGACCCGCCCGGCCCCGGTGGTGAACACGGCCTGCGCGCCGGGCGCCATCCCGTTGCTGGTGTCGACCACGGCGCCCGCGCCGTCGAAGGCCGCGGCCAGGGCCGCGAGCACGCCCGCGTCGTCGTCCGCGAGCAGGTCCACCGCGTGATGCGCGGCGCCGCCCTGGTCCTCCGGCCCCCGGCGCGACACCACGCGCACCTCGTGCCCCCGCGCCTCGGCCTCGCGCACGACGGCGCGGCCCGCCTGCCCGGTGCCGCCCACCACCACGATCGTCGTCATGGCCCCATCCTGGCGGACGCACGCGGACGGCCCGCGCACTAGGGTGAGCGCGTGAGCGACGAGCGACGGATCGAGTGCTGGCTGACCGACATGGACGGCGTCCTCGTGCACGAGGGGCAGGCCATCCCCGGGGCGCCGGAGTTCATCCGCGCCCTGCGCGACGCGGAGCGTCCGTTCCTCGTCCTCACGAACAACTCGATCTTCACGCCGCGCGACCTGCGCGCTCGCCTCTCGACGTCGGGCATCGACGTGCCGGAGGAGGCGATCTGGACGTCGGCGCTCGCGACGGGGCAGTTCCTGTCCGACCAGGTGCCGAACGGCTCGGCGTACGTGATCGGCGAGGCCGGCCTCACCACCGCGCTCTACGAGGCGGGGTACACGCTCACGGAGTCGGACCCGGACTACGTGGTGCTCGGCGAGACGCGCACGTACTCCTTCACCGCCATCACCAAGGCCATCCGCCTGGTGCGCGACGGGGCCCGGTTCATCGCCACCAACCCGGACACCACCGGGCCGTCGGCCGAGGGCCCGCTGCCCGCGACCGGCGCCGTCGCGGCGATGATCCAGGCCGCCACCGGCCGCTCGCCGTACTACGTGGGCAAGCCGAACCCGATGATGTTCCGCTCCGCGCTCAACCGCATCGACGCGCACTCCGAGGTGACGGCGATGATCGGCGACCGCATGGACACCGACGTCGTCGCGGGCATCGAGGCCGGCCTGGAGACGTTCCTCGTCATGACGGGGTCCACCTCCCCCGCCGAGATCGACACCTACCCGTTCCGTCCGTCGCACGTCGTGGACTCGATCGCGGACCTCGTCGGCCGTGTCTGACGACGTCGAGGGCACCCCGGTCGCGCAGCCTGCGGGCCGCGCGGCCCGTTGGAGCACCTGGGTGGCGGTCGCCTCGGTCGTCGTCGGCGGCGTCCTCGTCGTCCTGGGCCTGACGCGCCCGACCGGCTACGCGTCGTTCGGCTGGTTCGCGTACGCCCCGCTCTCGGACACGACGTTCTTCCCGGTGACCCCGTACCTCTGGGTGCCCTTCGCGCTGATCGGCGTGGGCGCACTGCTGGTCGGGCTCGGCGCCGGCTTCCTGATCGCCCGCCGACGGCGCTGACCCTCAGCGCGGGGCGTACGCCGCGGCCCGCGCGACGAGCTGGGCGACGTCGTCCACGACGACCAGGTCCTGGTGACCCCGGCGCCACCACAGCAGCGTGTCGCCGTCGAGCCGCACCCGGCCACCGTGCAGCGCCTCGGCGCCCTGCCGGGCCAGGTCCGCCCCGCCGCCGTCGCCCAGCCAGGCGCGGGCGGTGCGCACGCTCTCGGTGGTCACGCGGAACGCGCGGTCGAAGTCCGGCACGCCGACCTCGACGTCGTGGCGCAGCGCGTCGGCGACCCCCGCGGCGGCCACCTCCACCGTCCCGTGCGCGCGGTCGAGGCGGGTGAGGACCAGGTGGTAGGGGTCGGAGAGGGTCGCCGGGCCGGACTCCCGGGCCCCGGTCTCCGTGACCGTGCCGCCGGAGCGACGCTGGACGCCCAGCTCGAACGTCCACACGTCGCGGCCGTCCACCCGGGAGCGCAGCACCGCGCCGTACGTGTGCCCGACGTCGCTCGCGAACGGCGCCCGCTTCGGGAACGACAGCGCCTCCCGCGGGGGCTCCGGGTGCTCGCCGCCGAGCTCGGTCCAGCGCCCGGTCGCGACGAGGCGGTCGACGTCCTCGGCGCTCCGCGCGATCCAGCGGCGCTGGGCCCGCAGGTAGCCGAGGCCGCCCACGACGGCCGCGACGGGCACGAGGACGTACGCGACCCACGCGTCGAACACCCCGAGACCCGCCAGCACGGCGGCCGCGACCACGACCGCCATCGGGACGACGAGGATCGAGAGGCCGGGCCGCGCCGCGCCCGGTCGGCTCACGCGAGGCCGAGGTCGGACAGGTCGTACAGGTAGTGGTAGGGCACCCCGAGCGCCTCGATCTTCTCGCCGGCGCCGGTGGCGCGGTCGACGATCGTCGCGCAGCCGAGCACCTCGGCGCCGGCGGCGCGCAGGGCCTCGATGGCCGTGATGGGCGAGCCGCCGGTGGTCGTCGTGTCCTCCAGGACCACGACCTTGCGGCCCGCGACCTCGGGGCCCTCGATCTGGCGCTGCATGCCGTGCGCCTTCGCCGCCTTGCGGACCACGAACGCGTCGAGGTCCTGCCCGCGCGACGCGGCGGCGTGCAGCAGGGCGTCCGCGATCGGGTCCGCGCCGAGGGTCAGGCCGCCGACGGCGTCGACCTCCGCCGTGCCGAGCCCGACCTCCTCGAGGTGGTCGAGCAGCACGTGGCCGACCAGCGGGGCGGCGCGGTGGTGCAGCGTGATGCGGCGCAGGTCGACGTAGTAGTCGGCCTCCTTGCCGGAGGAGAGCGTCACCTTCCCGTGCACGACGGCGAGCTCTGTGATGAGGTCGCGCAGCTGCTCGCGGGGGGTGGGGCCGAAGGAAGCGTCGGTGGTCGTCACGGGCTCCAGGGTACGGGGCGGGAGCCCCGCACCCCGTGCCGGGGACGACGGCCCGTCAGCGGTACTTGCCGACGGCGCGGACGGCGGAGCGCGGCGCGAGGCGCAGCAGGGCGGAGGCCGCCTTGTACCGGACGGACGGGGTGGAGATGACGACGCCGCGACGCACGTCGGCGAGCGCGTCGGAGACCACGCGCGGCGCGTCCAGCCAGCCCGCGTCCGGGATCGTCGACATGTCGATGCCGGCGCGGTCGTGGAACTCGGTGCGCACGAACCCCGGGCAGAGGGCCGTGGCGGTGACGCCGGTGCCCTGGAGCTCGACCGCCAGCCCCTCGGTGAACGACCGCACGAACGCCTTCGCGGCGGCGTACGTGCCCCCGGCGGTGAGCGCGGCGACGGACGCGACGTTGAGGATCGCGCCCCGCCCGCGGGCCGTCATCTGCCCGGTCGCCGCGTGCGACAGCACCAGCACCGCGTGCACCATCACGTCCAGCGCCCGCAGCTCGACGTCGAGGTCGCCCCCGACGAACCGCTGCGCGGTCGCGAACCCGGCGTTGTTGACGAGCAGGCCCACCGGTCGGCGGTCGTCGCCCTCCTCGTCGCCGGTCACGGCGAGACGCGCGGCGACGCGCTCCAGGTCCGCGGGCACCGACAGGTCGGCGGGCAGCACCTCCACCCGGACGCCCGCGGCGGCGCGCACCTGCGTGGCGACCTCCTCGAGGCGGCCGACGTCGCGCGCCACGACGACGACGTCGTGTCGCGCGGTGGCGAGCTGCCAGACGAACTCCAGGCCGAGGCCGGCGGTGGCGCCGGTGACGAGCGCGGTACCCATGGGGGCAGCCTAGTGGCGGCCGGCCGGGCCTTGGCCCTCCGGCTCGGCTTCGGCACCAAGGGGTGAACGGGCCCGTGACGTAGCGGTGGGTCGTCGTCCGGCTCCAGGACGACGACCC
>NZ_JBSGUW010000026.1:6196-9937 GCF_053608125.1 Isoptericola sp. NPDC055063
GAGTATGCGCTAGTGAGGGGGGGCGGAGGGGGGAAGGGCAAGGGGGGTGGGGGGGCGATTTGGGCGCGCTCGATCCCCCTCTCCCCCCCCCCCCCCCCGCTACGTCACCGTCAAGGTCGGGTCCCGCCGGCCCGACGGCCGCCGGTAGCCTGGCGCCCGTGCGCCTCGCCACCTGGAACGTCAACTCCGTCCGTGCCCGCGTCGACCGCGTGATCGCGTTCCTCGAGCGCTCGCAGACGGACGTGCTCGCGATCCAGGAGACCAAGTGTCGCGACGAGCAGTTCCCCCACGTGGCGTTCGAGGCCGCGGGGTACGAGGTGGCGCACACCGGCCACTCGGCGTGGAACGGGGTCGCGATCGCGTCGCGGGTCGGGATCGCGGACGTCGAGACGTCGTTCCCGGGCCAGCCCGGCTTCGCGAAGCCCGCCGCGCCGACGCCCGCCACGCCGCCCGACGACGCCCCCGCAGAGGCCCCGGCCCCCGGCCCCGACGAGGCGCCCGCCACCCTCCTCGACGTACCGCCGCCGGTCGAGGCCCGGGCCCTCGGCGCGACCTGCGGCGGGGTCCGGGTGTGGTCGCTGTACGTGCCGCACGGCCGTGCCGTCGACGACCCGCACTACGCCTACAAGCTGGCGTGGCTGGGGGCGTTGCGCGACCAGGCGTCCGGGTGGCTCGACGCCGACCCGCGCGCCCAGGTGGCGCTGGTGGGCGACTGGAACGTCATCCCCCTCGACACCGACGTGTACGACCCGGCCGCGTTCGCGGGGCACACCCACGTCACCCCCGCGGAGCGGGAGGCGTTCGCCGCGTTCTCCGCCGCCGGCTACACGGAGGTGACGCGCGAGCACCTGCCCGCCGAGCACACCTACACGTACTGGGACTACCAGCAGCTCGCGTTCCCCCGGAACAAGGGCCTGCGGATCGACTTCGCGTACGCCTCCCCCGCCGTCGCGGAGCGCGTCACCGGCGTCGTCATCGACCGCGACGAGCGCAAGGGCAAGGGCGCCAGCGACCACGTCCCGGTGATCCTCGACCTCGCCGACCCGGCCTGACGACGGACCGGAACGCACCGTGACCACCGACCCGCAGCCCGGCCCGCAGCCCGGCCCGCAGCCCGAACCGGCGCCCGAGGAGCCGGTCTTCGCCGCCCCGACGCCGCCCGGCGTGCTGCCCGCGGAGGGACTGGCCGACCTGCACCTGCCGGACCAGGCGGAGGGCGGCCCGGCGACGCTCCCCCGCGGGACCGGCGCGACGCCCCCGCGCCGTGCCCCGCTGCCCCCGCGCGCCCGGCGTGCGCTGCTGTGGACGGGCGCGGCGGTGGCGGTGCTCGCCGTCGCGGGCGGCGCCGTCGGGGTCGGTGTCACGACGGCCCGCGACCGCGCCTGGGAGCCGCTGCCGGCCGCGGTGACGGAGCCCGTCGAGGCGAACGCGGTGCAGCTCGTGCTCGGCTCGTGCCTGCGCGCCCTGCCGTCCGGCGACGTGGGCCGGGTGACCGCGGTGCCGTGCGACGACGAGCACGCGGCCCAGGTGGTCGGGCGCACGGACTCCGCCCCCGGAGCCGTCTGGCCGGGCGGCGACGCCCTGGTGCGACGCGCGTCCGCGGTGTGCGGCCCGGAGATGCTCGGCACGACCGGGCGCGAGGTCGACGGCCTGCGGTTCGTGGTGCTCACCCCGTCGCACGAGAGCTGGTCGCGCGGCGACCGCACGGGCCTGTGCCTCGCGGTGACGGACGCACCCGGCACGCACGACCTGCTGTCCTGAGGTGCCGTCGTGATCCCCGACAACCGGCCCGCGCCCTCCGACCCCGCCGCGTCCACGGGCGACGCCCGTACCGGCCCGGCCCTCGAGGACGACCTGTACGGCCCGCGCCGGGCGCCGAGCCCGGACGCGGTGCGCTCCCTGGTCGCGCTGGCGGTCGCGGCCGTCGCGGTCGCCGTCCTGCGCTGGGGCGCGCGGGAGTGGCAGCTCGTGACCTGGGACTGCGGCGGCGGCTCCTGCGCGTCGGACGACGTCGCGTCGCTGGCGCCCGTCCTCGGGATCGGCCTGCTCGTGCTCGCCGCGGCGCTGGCGTGGCGCGCGACGCGTGCCGCGTCCGTCGGCCTGGCCGCGGTCACGGGCGCGGCCGGGTTCCTCTGGGGCTGGCACGACGCGGTCGCGCAGCACCTCGCCGGGACCGAGGACGTGCGCGTGGGGTCCGCCGTGGCTTGGACGGTGCTGGCGCTCGGCGCCGTCGCGGCCGTCGTCGTGCCGGCCGCGGCCACGCGCCGCGGCCCCGCGCCGCCGGCCGTCCCTGTCCGCTCGACGCCACCCGCACGCCCCGGACCTGCGACGACGCTCGCCGGCGAGCGGGGCGGCGGGGATGGCGACGACATCGTCGGGCGGCTCGAGCGGCTGCGGGCGCTGCACCGCTCCGGGGCCCTGACCGACGAGGAGTACGCCGCCGCAAAGCGTCGGCTGCTGGGCTGACCGGCACCCCCGCACGTCCTACTGTGACCTTGGTCACATTGCGTATCACGACCGACCGCCCGGTTCGGGCCGGGATGCCCCGAGTCGTCCTGCACCGACGCGGGGCGGCCGTTGCCCCGGCGACGCGCCCGGGCCGTTATCGGAACGTGACCGCCCGGCGTCCGCCGGGTTAGCGTCCCTCGACCGCACCTTCCCCAGGTGCCGGCCGACCGGGACGCAGCCGAGTGCTGCCGGCGTCACGGTGACCACGAACCTCACGGCAGCAGCGGGAGACCCACTTCCGGCCGGCCGCCCGGACGCGCACATGCTCCGGACGTCCCCGGCCTTGGGGTTCAGCCACCCGATGGTGGCGGGCCAACGATCTCGGCCTCACCCGACAGCTCATCTCGCAGGCTGGAGGTCACGACCCATGCCCACGTCCCTCGATCCTGCGCGCCCCGGCACCGCCGCCGTGGCGGCCTCCCGGCCGCGTCGCGCACTCGTCGCCCTCGGCCTCGTCGCCGCCCTCACCGGCGGCGGGCTCGTCGCCCAGACCCAGCAGGCCCCGCACGCCTCCGCCGCCACGGCCAAGCCGTCCACGACCTACTCGGTGTCCCGGCACTCCGTCGTGAAGAAGTCCGGCGCCACGAAGGCCAGGTACACGGTCACGGCCAGCAAGAACGGCGCCCGCATCAAGGGCTCCGCCACGCTGATCATGAACGGCAAGCGCCAGTACAGCGCCCGGCTCGTCCACGGCAAGTTCACCTTCGCCCCCGGCCTCTGGCGCTACCGCGTCGGCACCAACAAGGTGCGCATCGTCGTCCACCCGGCCCGTGCGGCCCTCGCGGACAAGTCGACGAAGACCGCCTACGTCACGGCCAAGAAGCCGATCACCCGCGGCCAGAAGATCGTCAAGGTCGCGAAGGCCCAGGTGGGCGACCGCTACGTGTACGGCGCCAGCGGCCCGAACGCGTTCGACTGCTCCGGCCTGACCAGCTACGTCTACAAGAAGGCCGTCGGCAAGTCGCTGCCGCGCTCCTCCTCCGCCCAGAAGAGCAAGGGCAAGGTCGTCTCGCGCAAGAACGCCCGCCCCGGCGATCTCATCTGGACCCCCGGCCACGTGTCGATCTACGTCGGCAACGGCAAGCAGGTCGAGGCCGCCCGCCCCGGCGTCGGCGTCGTGTACCGGCACATCTGGCAGGACAGCCCGCGGTTCATCCGCATCTGACCCCAGCCGAGGTAGTTCGAGGATCGCCGAGAGAGTTCGAGGGGCGGACCGCACGTGGTGCGGTCCGC
>NZ_JBSGUW010000027.1:0-1821 GCF_053608125.1 Isoptericola sp. NPDC055063
AATGGTTCTGGTCTTGTGGGTGTGCGTCGGTTGTTTGAGAACTCAACAGTGTGTTTGATAGTCAATGCCAAATTTTTGGAACCTTTGTTGGTTTCTTTGGATCGGACTGAGCAGTTCAGCTTGGTCTGGCCAGTATCGAATGGACACTGACATCTGCGTTTGTGGGTGTGTGGTGTTGTTTCTCTTTTACGGAGAGTTTGATCCTGGCTCAGGACGAACGCTGGCGGCGTGCTTAACACATGCAAGTCGAACGGTGAAGCCCAGCTTGCTGGGTGGATCAGTGGCGAACGGGTGAGTAACACGTGAGCAACCTGCCCTCCACTTCGGGATAAGCCTTGGAAACGGGGTCTAATACCGGATATGAGCTCGCATCGCATGGTGTGGGTTGGAAAGTTTTTCGGTGGGGGATGGGCTCGCGGCCTATCAGCTTGTTGGTGGGGTGATGGCCTACCAAGGCGTCGACGGGTAGCCGGCCTGAGAGGGCGACCGGCCACACTGGGACTGAGACACGGCCCAGACTCCTACGGGAGGCAGCAGTGGGGAATATTGCACAATGGGCGAAAGCCTGATGCAGCGACGCCGCGTGAGGGATGACGGCCTTCGGGTTGTAAACCTCTTTCAGCAGGGAAGAAGCGCAAGTGACGGTACCTGCAGAAGAAGCGCCGGCTAACTACGTGCCAGCAGCCGCGGTAATACGTAGGGCGCAAGCGTTGTCCGGAATTATTGGGCGTAAAGAGCTCGTAGGCGGTCTGTCGCGTCTGGTGTGAAATCCCGAGGCTCAACCTCGGGCTTGCATCGGGTACGGGCAGACTAGAGTGCGGTAGGGGAGACTGGAATTCCTGGTGTAGCGGTGGAATGCGCAGATATCAGGAGGAACACCGATGGCGAAGGCAGGTCTCTGGGCCGCAACTGACGCTGAGGAGCGAAAGCATGGGGAGCGAACAGGATTAGATACCCTGGTAGTCCATGCCGTAAACGTTGGGCACTAGGTGTGGGGCTCATTCCACGAGTTCCGTGCCGCAGCTAACGCATTAAGTGCCCCGCCTGGGGAGTACGGCCGCAAGGCTAAAACTCAAAGGAATTGACGGGGGCCCGCACAAGCGGCGGAGCATGCGGATTAATTCGATGCAACGCGAAGAACCTTACCAAGGCTTGACATGTACGAGAACACGCTAGAGATAGCGGACTCTTTGGACACTCGTACACAGGTGGTGCATGGTTGTCGTCAGCTCGTGTCGTGAGATGTTGGGTTAAGTCCCGCAACGAGCGCAACCCTCGTCCTATGTTGCCAGCGGGTTATGCCGGGGACTCATGGGAGACTGCCGGGGTCAACTCGGAGGAAGGTGGGGATGACGTCAAATCATCATGCCCCTTATGTCTTGGGCTTCACGCATGCTACAATGGCCGGTACAGAGGGCTGCGATACCGTAAGGTGGAGCGAATCCCAAAAAGCCGGTCTCAGTTCGGATTGGGGTCTGCAACTCGACCCCATGAAGTCGGAGTCGCTAGTAATCGCAGATCAGCAACGCTGCGGTGAATACGTTCCCGGGCCTTGTACACACCGCCCGTCAAGTCACGAAAGTTGGTAACACCCGAAGCTCATGGCCCAACCGGTTTTCCGGGGGGAGTGGTCGAAGGTGGGACTGGCGATTGGGACTAAGTCGTAACAAGGTAGCCGTACCGGAAGGTGCGGCTGGATCACCTCCTTTCTAAGGAGCATCTGATACCCCCGCGTAAGCTTCCGGGGTCTGCTGGTGGGGTCATCCTGCTGGTGGGTCGTGGGGGTGGGGGTCAGGCAGACCATCGCAGGCGCCGTACGTG
>NZ_JBSGUW010000027.1:1914-4562 GCF_053608125.1 Isoptericola sp. NPDC055063
CTTGTCTTCGGGCTGGGTGGGGGAAAGCTGGTGGTAGGGGGTCTGGTTGGTTCGCAAGCACACTGTTGGGTCCTGAGGCAATCGGCGTCCCGGGCGTGGTCGTGGGTGGTTCGTGGAGGGGTTCGTCCTTCTTCGCGGGCTGCTGGCGGCGGGCTCGGGGGTTGATGGTCTTGTGATGGTGAACGGGTCGCGGGTCTGGTGTGAACCGCCTTGAGGCTCTCCCTCTTGTCTCCCCTTCAGCTTCGGTTGGTGGGTGTGGGTGTGTGGGTGGGTGTTCGGGGTAGGCGTGCCGGTGGGCTTGCGGGTTCGTCCGTTGCTTGAGAACTGCATAGTGGACGCGAGCATCCCAGATGTTCAGTACTAGTCCTCTTCTTTGGAAGGGGTCTGGTTTTCTGATCTCTGTGAAATATTGTAGTGTGTCGAAGTTTTTAAGGGCACAGGGTGGATGCCTTGGCACTAGGAGCCGAAGAAGGACGTTGTAGCCTGCGATAAGCCTCGGGGAGTTGGCAAACGAGCTGTGATCCGAGGATGTCCGAATGGGGGAACCCGGCTGGGGTCATGCCCAGTCACCTGCATCTGAATACATAGGGTGTAGGGGGGAACGTCGGGAAGTGAAACATCTCAGTACCGACAGGAAGAGATATTCCGTGAGTAGTGGCGAGCGAAAGCGGATGAGGCCAAACCGTGTGTGTGTCAAGCTGTCAGGCGTTGCACATGCGGGGTTGTGGGACCTTCTGACCAGATCTGACAGTCTGGTAGCCAGTAAGAAAGTCGTGTCATAGTCGAACCGCATTGAAAGGCGGACCGTAGTGGGTGTGAGTCCCGTAGACGAAATGGTGCGGCCTGGTTGAGGGGATCCCAAGTAGCACGGGGCCCGTGAAATCTCGTGTGAATCTGGCAAGACCACTTGCTAAGCCTAAATACTACCTAGTGACCGATAGCGGACAAGTACCGTGAGGGAAAGGTGAAAAGTACCCCGGGAGGGGAGTGAAATAGTACCTGAAACCGTGTGCCTACAATCCGTCGGAGCCTCCTTAGCAGGGGTGACGGCGTGCCTTTTGAAGAATGAGCCTGCGAGTTAGTGCTCGGTGGCGAGGTTAACCCGTGTGGGGAAGCCGTAGCGAAAGCGAGTCCGAATAGGGCGGTACAGTCGCCGGGTCTAGACCCGAAGCGAAGTGATCTAGCCATGGGCAGGTTGAAGCGCCGGTAAGACGGCGTGGAGGACCGAACCCACTTAGGTTGAAAACTGAGGGGATGACCTGTGGTTAGGGGTGAAAGGCCAATCAAACTTCGTGATAGCTGGTTCTCCCCGAAATGCATTTAGGTGCAGCGTCACGTGTTTCTTGCCGGAGGTAGAGCTACTGGATGGCTAATGGGCCCTACCAGGTTACTGACGTCAGCCAAACTCCGAATGCCGGTAAGACATAGCGTGGCAGTGAGACTGCGGGGGATAAGCTTCGTAGTCGAGAGGGAAACAGCCCAGATCATCGGCTAAGGCCCCTAAGCGTGTGCTCAGTGGGAAAGGATGTGGAGTTGCACAGACAACCAGGAGGTTGGCTTAGAAGCAGCCACCCTTGAAAGAGTGCGTAATAGCTCACTGGTCAAGTGATTCCGCGCCGACAATGTAGCGGGGCTCAAGTACACCGCCGAAGCCGTGGCACTCACACGTGAAACTTAGCATCGACTTGATCGGTGTTCAGGTGTGTGGGTGGGTAGGGGAGCGTCGTGTGGGCAGTGAAGCTGCAGGGTGACCTAGTGGTGGAGCCCACACGAGTGAGAATGCAGGCATGAGTAGCGAATGACGGGTGAGAAACCCGTCCGCCGAATGACCAAGGGTTCCAGGGCCAGGTTAATCCGCCCTGGGTAAGTCGGGACCTAAGGCGAGGCCGACAGGCGTAGTCGATGGACAAGGAGTTGATATTCTCCTACCGGCGAAGAACCGCCCATACCGAGCCCGGTGATGCTAACCGCCCCAATGGCAACACAGCGACCTTCGGGTCGCACCGTTGCCGGCGGCGTGGGACCCGAACCGGTAGTAGGTAAGCGTGTTAACAGGGGTGACGCAGGAAGGTAGCCCGGCGTGGCGATGGTAGTCCACGTCCAAGGTTGTAGCCCGTTTCGTAGGCAAATCCGCGAAACATACAGGGTGAGAACTGATAGTGACCGCGTATGCGGGAATCGGGTGATCCTCTGCTGCCAAGAAAAGCCTCGACGCGAGGTTCTAGCCGCCCGTACCCCAAACCGACTCAGGTGGTCAGGTAGAGAATACTAAGGCGATCGAGCGAATCGTGGTTAAGGAACTCGGCAAAATGCCCCCGTAACTTCGGGAGAAGGGGGGCCTGATCCGTGAACACCCTTGCGGTGGGAAGCGGTGAGGGCCGCAGAGACCAGGGAGAAGCGACTGTTTACTAAAAACACAGGTCCGTGCGAAGTCGCAAGACGATGTATACGGACTGACGCCTGCCCGGTGCTGGAAGGTTAAGAGGACGGGTCAACTTCGGTGAAGCCCAGAATTTAAGCCCCAGTAAACGGCGGTGGTAACTATAACCATCCTAAGGTAGCGAAATTCCTTGTCGGGTAAGTTCCGACCTGCACGAATGGCGTAACGACTTCTCCGCTGTCTCAACCGCGAGCTCGGCGAAATTGCA
>NZ_JBSGUW010000028.1:0-1156 GCF_053608125.1 Isoptericola sp. NPDC055063
GTCACGCGGTCATATGCGTGGGAGAGGATCTTCTCGCAGCGCTCCCGGATCTTGAGGTTGCGCTTGGCCTGCTGGACCATGTTCTTCTGCTCGGCCGGCGTCAGCGCCTCGTAGACCTCGCGCAGCGGCTTGGATTCCGCCTCGACTGGGCGTGCCGGGTCCTTTGCCGCTTGCAAGTGGTGCTGCATGTCCGCGACCTGGTCGCGCAGCTCGGTGGCCGTCTTGCGCTCTTGCCTGGCCAGCTTCGCGCTGGCCATGACCGGCTCGGTGATGCGTGCGATGGTGCGGTTTAGCCTGGCCGCGACCTCTTCCGGCGTCTCCACGATGTCGGCCAGCATGGCGCGTTTCTTCTTGACCTTTGGCACCACCGCCGCCGGCGGAACCTCGACCGGCTTCATGGACTGGTTGAGCAGGCCGTACCACTCCTTCACGCTGGTGTGGGTGGCCGTGCTGCGCTCGATGCCGCGCTCCAGGCCGTGTTTCTGGCCGACCTGCTTGGCGAAGTCGGTCTGCATCTGCGACAGCACCTGGCGCCCGCCCAGGAACGCTTTCGCGTTGAGCTTGCCCGCGCCGTCGATCGGCACGACGTAGGCGACCAGGTGCGGCGTCTTCTCGTCCATGTGGATCGCGGCCGAGACCACGTTTTCCGAGCCGTGGCGGTCCTTGAGCCACTCCCAGGCGTCCTTCAGGTACGCCATGTGTTGGGCCTCGGTCGTGAAGTGGTCGGGGCTGCTGGCCACCAGGTACTCGATGGCCAGCACCGCGTCCTTTCGGCGCTTCGCCGGCAGCCGTGCATTGATGCCGGCGAGCACGTCGTCGGCCGTCTTGTGCTGGAAGCGGTTCTTGTTGGCTCGGTTGGGGTCGGCGTTCTTGGTGTCTCGCGTGCGGTAGGTGTGCGAGAGGCTGGCCCCGATGTTGCCCATGGTCTTGAGTTTGGCAGTGCGAAGAATGGCATACGACATGATTGGTGCTAACCTAGGGCAACGTGGAGCCTTGAAAGTGTACTCACTACACCTTTGCTGCGCAAAGGTCGTTCGCCCGCTTCGCGGGTACGGCGGCCGGTGGCCTGCCGATGGGGCAATGCCCCATACCCCGAAACCCGCGCTGGCGATTTCCCGTTTCTCGGAAATCGACCACCGCAACAAATGGGGGCGAA
>NZ_JBSGUW010000028.1:1217-1563 GCF_053608125.1 Isoptericola sp. NPDC055063
CCCCCGGCCCGCGAGTCCGCCGGACTCTCGGTCGGGGCCTCGCCCCGACACCCCGGTTCCGATCCATCGACTTACGTCGATGGATCGGCGGGGTTCTTGAAAAGCTCACAAGAGAACCCCGGCAACCCCACCCCCTGGGAGACCGGAGCCGGCTCGGCCGGCTGGGTCTGCGGGGGAGCCGGCCGGCATAAGCCGGACGGGGGCGGCAGCCCCGGGGGGTCGAAGGGGCGACCGCGAAGCGGGCGGCCAGGGGGGCCGCAGGCCCCCGCCCCTGGGGGGGCGTCCTATTCGGCCCCCCAGGGGGGGCCTCTTATCTTGGGTTCCGTGCGTGCGCGCACAACGCAAC
>NZ_JBSGUW010000029.1:0-585 GCF_053608125.1 Isoptericola sp. NPDC055063
ACCGTCCTGGCCGTCAAGTAGAAAAAAGCGGAATCAGGCCTGTAAGGCTGCCGCGTCTTGAGCACGCCGAAGCACAGATGCACCACTTTTCGCATGCAGGCGCCCAGGGCCGACATCTTGCTCTTGCCCGCGGCCAGCAGTCGTTGATACAACGCCCGCACATGGGGGTTGTGCTTGGACGCAACGACGCCAGCCATGTATGCCAACGCCCGTACGTCCGCAGGACCGGCCTTGGACATGCGGCTACGGCCGCGCAGCGACGTGCCAGACTGTCTCTGCACCGGCACCAAGCCCAGATACGCCGCCAGATCCTCTGCACACTTGAAGTGGTGGGTATGCATCACCCGCAGCATGGTTCTGGTCATTTTCGGCCCCACCCCGGGTATGGTCGCCAACAACCTGGCGTCTTCCTTCAAGTCAGGATGCCGGTCGATATGGTCGTCGATGGCCTTCTCCAGGCGAGCGATCTCCTTGCCGTAAAAGCTCAGCGTGTCGCTGATCGAACGTTCCACCAGCTCCGAGGGCGAGCTGGCCTCGATCTTCTCCTGGCGGTTCATCGTGCGCAGCCGATCCTTGGACAACGCT
>NZ_JBSGUW010000029.1:595-1461 GCF_053608125.1 Isoptericola sp. NPDC055063
GGCCAACACCACGCTATCGAGTGCGTCGGTCTTGGACCGCATCGCCAACGCCCGACTGAAGTCGTGCACGTTGGCCGGGTTGGCCACCGACACCGTCAGCCCGCCATCATGCAGCGTCGTCGCGGCTTGCTCGTGATAGGGCCCTGTGGCTTCCAACACGGCGTGAACCTGGTCAGCCGCGGCGCCATGCTTGGCGCACCACCGGACTAGGTCGTGCACCCCGTCCCGGCTATTAGGGACAACCTTGCTTTTGCGCTTGTCGTTCTCTGGATCCAGCAGCAACGTGCAGTCCAGCTTCAGCTTGGAGACATCAATACCCAGATAGATCATCGTCATACCCTCCATACAAAGAAAGTATGCCAACTGCGCCCACTTACCTTGTGCATGCAGGGTCAAGCCCTAGGCTACCGTCCAGTGTCCGCGATGGCGTCAGAGGTGAGAGACAGGGGTTTAGTCTTCAGAACAGGGTCAGGCACCTAAGGGAGCCGCAGAAACTCACCTGTCTCTCGTGGAATGGTAGCTAACCATCCCAGGGCTCAAGATACAAGGGAGCCGAAGGCGGACGACGATGACGACGGGGCAGTCCGGAGCGAAGGCTCCGGACCGCAATCGTAGCCCCGCCCTCACCCCGCCTGCCCCGTCACGCGCGGCTCAAGAACTCAACCGCAACAAACAAACGAAAACCCCAAAACCCTACCCCGGCACAACAGCCGTAACTTCAATCTCGACTTTAGCCCGATCCTCAACCAGATCAGCCACCTCCACCGCCGTCATAGCCGGAAAATGCCGCCCGATCAGCTCCCGATAATGCTTCCCGATCTCCGGATAAGCCGCCACATAAGCATCCTTGTCGGTCACATACCAAG
>NZ_JBSGUW010000030.1:0-1310 GCF_053608125.1 Isoptericola sp. NPDC055063
GGGCTAACCCAAGCGGCCTTCGGCCGTGGCTGGCCAGGGGCCGCGGGGCGGCCTGGTCAATCGGCCCGCATGCCGATCAAGCCGAGATAGTCCACCACCCAGAAAACAACCTCCGGGTTCTCGATGCCGGAGCCGGCGCACAGCACTGTGAAATCGTCCTCGGTGATCTCGTCATCGAGGCTGGCCACGAGCTGGTAGGCGGCCTCGTATTCCTCGCCGATGCGCATCGTCATCAGGTTTTCAAGGGCCTGACGGGTTGAAGTGTGTTGGGGGGGTATCGCTACAATGGTTTGAGCCATGTTCAGTCCTTATCCGACTGGTTGTGGTTAGGTCCTGGCCAGGGCTGCAACCCGGGCCAGGACCGCTTAAAGCGCTGGCTAAGGAAGCCAGCGGCGAAACTTCAGCATGTCCATATCGGCTGCGATGTACCAAGTCTTCAACGTGGAATCCCACTTCGCGCCAAGCGCTTTGACCTGGTCTTTGTCTTTGAAACTGACACGCAGGTTGACCCGATGCGGCGCGGGTCGCGGCTCATAGTCCAACCTGTGCATCTGCTGCTTAAGAGTCAGATCTTGGTCTCGCATTCATCGTCTCCTAGGGAAGCGACAGCTCGCCTTGATCCGGCGGATCAATGGGGTCGTTGTCGATGAAAGGACGCTCGCCAGCGAGCAGTTGAGGAACCACGTTGAGGCTTTTTGCTTCTTCGATCAGATCGTCGACAGGTTGAGACTGTTCGGTTTCAGCGAGGACTATTTCAGCGTTGAAGGCGGCAAAGCGAGCGCCTCTTCGTCCTTGCCAGGCGACCTGTGAATTGATGATGTAGACGTTCGATTTGCCGCTCTTGAGAACCTGGATAAACCGAGCGTCTGCTAGCGCTGCAATCGCTGTCTTGGCGGTCCTGTCCGCGATGCCCATCGCGCTGGCCATGGCTGCGTAGCTCATGACCACACCGTTTGACCCTCGCGTCAGTCGCGACGTGAGGAAGTGAAGCACGGCGAGGCCGGTGGGATTCTTCAAGCCGAACTGCCACATCTTCTGATGCGCTCGCTTATCCACCTGCAACCACCCCTGCACATTGCCGCGATGATCGTCGTCATCTTTAGGTAGGGTAACGTTGGTCATTTTCATTCACCTTAAGTGCCGTTAAATGCACGGTAAGGGAATTATAAGGCCCTGTTAGTACCTTTGAAAAGGCAAAATCGAGTCGTTTTGACTGCAAAACGGTCGTCAAATTGCACAACGTTGTGCAATCTGCTGCACAGGTGCAAAACGGCGAAGACCCGCATGGATACTGGCTGAACGGTCAAAAC
>NZ_JBSGUW010000031.1:0-1173 GCF_053608125.1 Isoptericola sp. NPDC055063
GGTGCTGCCGTTCGAGCAGCTGCGCCTCGCCTACGGCGACGATTTCTTCCCGGACTGGCACAAGGTGGTGCGTCAGCAGGCGGACGACCTGCTCGACCCGTACACCGAGAACGGCGGCTGGGACCAGGACGCCCGCTGGCAGAACGTCATCTACTCCACCAGCCTCGCCGCCGGCGCAGACCTGGCCGACTTCTGGGACGCCTGGGGCGCGGACGTGGCCGAGGCCACCCGCGACCGGATCGACGCCGCCGCCCTGCCCAACCCGCGCGTCGACCCGACCACCCTGCGCGAGTCCAACATCGACGAGCCCTACTACGACGACTTCCCCAAGGGCGGCCTGCCGGCCCGAGCATCCATCGGCGGCACCGACCTAACCGGCCTCGAGCCGGGCAAGGCGGGCGAGATCACCACCACGTTCGGCAACAAGCAGGCCTGGCCGGTCTACGACGTGTCGATGACCCTCGACCTGCCCGACGGCTGGACCGCGACGCCGACCACGGCCAGCACCTTCGAGTCCGTCGCCAAGGGCAAGTCCGTCACGACCACCTGGGCGGTCACCGTCCCCGAGGGCACCCCGCACGGTGAGCAGCCGCTGGCGTCCACCGCGACCTACTCCGAGTACGGCAAGTCCTACACGATCGACGCCGACGGCACGGCGATGGTGCTGCTCGACGACGCCATCGACTCCTCGACGCTGTCCGTCGCCGCGGTCAGCAGCGAAGAGACCACGAACGACAACGCGGGCGCCGCGAACGCCCTCGACGGCGACCCGTCGACCTTCTGGCACACCCGCTGGAACACGGACACCTACCCGCACTCGATCGAGATCGACCTCGGCCACACGTACGACGTGGCCGGGCTCGGATACCTGCCCCGCCAGGACGAGTCCAACTCACGCATCAAGGACTACGAGATCTACGTCTCGACCGACGGCACGAACTGGGGCGACCCGGTCGCGACCGGGCAGTTCACCACCGGGACCGACCTCACCCAGGTCCCGTTCGACGCCGCCACCGGACGCTACCTCAAGCTCGTCGGCCTCAGCAGCCAGAACGGCGCCGCCTTCGGCGGCGCCGCCGAGATCACCATCCACGGCACCCCCACCGACAGCTGAGAACGCACGACAACCTCCGCCGGTCGGACTCTGCCGAGCACCGCAGGGTCCGACCGGCG